>NZ_CP019952.1:3178855-3481240 GCF_002021815.1 Pseudomonas parafulva | reverse complement strand
CCACAAGGGCTGGGGCGAGTCGGTGATCATCGGTGTCGCCGGCGCCGGTCAGGAAATCGCCACCCGGCCGTTCCAATTGGTCACCGGGCGCGTCTGGCGCGGTTCGGCCTTCGGCGGCGTGCGTGGCCGCAGCGAATTGCCGAGCTACGTGGAAATGTCCGAGAAGGGCGAGATTCCGCTGGATACGTTCATCACCCACACCATGGGCCTGGAGGACATCAACAAGGCCTTCGACCTGATGCACGAAGGCAAGAGCATTCGCAGCGTCATCCACTTCTGAGGCTTGCCATGACCCTGGACAACATCTCCTGCCAGAAGAGCTTCGGCGGCTGGCACAAGCGTTACCGCCACACCTCCAAGGTGCTGGGTTGCGACATGGTCTTCGCCGTCTACCTGCCACCTCAGGCCGAGCAGGGCGAGAAGCTGCCGGTGCTGTACTGGCTTAGCGGCTTGACCTGCAACGACGAAAACTTCATGCAGAAGGCCGGCGCCCAGCGCCTGGCCGCCGAGCTGGGGCTGATCATCGTGGCGCCCGACACCAGCCCTCGCGGCGAGCAGGTACCCGGGGATCCTGACGGTGCCTGGGACTTTGGTCTGGGTGCTGGCTTCTACCTCAACGCCACGCAGCAACCCTGGGCCCAGCACTACCGTATGCATGATTATGTGGTGCAGGAACTGCCAGCCCTGATCGAGGCGCATTTCCCCGCCTCGGGCGAGCGCAGCATCAGTGGGCACTCCATGGGCGGGCACGGCGCCCTGGTCTGCGCATTGCGCAACCCCGGCCGCTATCGCTCGGTGTCGGCGTTTTCGCCGATCTGCAACCCGATGGATTGCCCTTGGGGCGAAAAAGCCTTCAGCCGCTACCTGGGTGAAGAGCGCGCCCGTTGGCGTGAGTGGGATGCCAGCGTGTTGCTGGCCGAAACCCCGTCGGGGCAGTGCCCCCCGTTGCTGGTGGACCAAGGCGATCGCGACGACTTCCTCGAAAAGCAGCTCAAGCCTGAGGCCCTGGAGCAAGCGGCGCGCAAAGGCGGTCATGAGCTGACCCTGCGCCTGCAGCCTGGCTACGATCACAGCTACTACTTCATCGCCAGCTTCATTGAGGAGCACCTGCGCCACCACGCGGTAGCCCTGGGACGGGTGTAGCCGTAGGGCAGCCAGCCGGCGACGTTCGCCGGCTCTGCACCTTGGCGTGGCAAATGCAGGTAGAATCACGCCCTGACTCATTCAGGGCGTTTTCTTATGCGTATTGGCCACGGCTACGATGTGCACCGGTTCTGCGACGGTGATTTCATTACCCTGGGCGGGGTGCGTATCCCCCACAAGTTCGGCCTGCTGGCCCATTCCGATGGTGACGTGCTGCTGCATGCCCTGAGCGATGCATTGCTCGGCGCCGCCGCACTGGGTGATATCGGCAAGCACTTCCCCGACACCGATCCGCAATTCAAGGGCGCCGACAGCCGCGTGCTG
Source organism: Pseudomonas parafulva (assembly GCF_002021815.1). Lineage (NCBI taxonomy): Bacteria > Pseudomonadati > Pseudomonadota > Gammaproteobacteria > Pseudomonadales > Pseudomonadaceae > Pseudomonas > Pseudomonas parafulva. The sequence continues at coordinate 3,479,773 of NZ_CP019952.1, read as the reverse complement.
CTGCGTCATGTGCTGGATGTCGTTCGGGCCAAGGGCTGGCAAGTGGGCAACGTCGACGCCACCATCATTGCCCAGGCGCCGAAGATGGCACCCCACATCGAGGTCATGCGCCAGCGCATCGCCGACGACCTCGCGGTGGGCCTCGACCAAGTCAACGTCAAGGCCACGACGACCGAGAAGCTGGGCTTCGCCGGGCGTGAGGAGGGGATCGCCGTGCACGCGGTTGCCCTGTTGCTGCCGGCATGACCGAACTGGATCTGTTGGGCCCAAGGGCATCGGGGCAAGCCCTGGGCACGGCTGTGCTCAAGGCCGTTGCCGAAGATTTTCAGGTCGACGAAGTGCTTGATATCCCGCTGTCTGGCCAAGGCGAGCACCTGTGGCTATGGGTGGAAAAGCGTGAGCTCAATACCGAGGAAGCGGCCCGCCGCCTGGCCAGGGCCGCCGGCGTGCCTGCGCGCGCCATCAGCTACGCCGGGCTCAAGGACCGTCAGGCCTTGACCCGCCAGTGGTTCAGCCTGCATTTGCCGGGCAAGGCCGACCCAGACCTGTCGCGGGCCGAGGATGCCAATCTGCGCGTGCTCAAGCAGATGCGCCACCAGCGTAAATTGCAGCGCGGCGCGCATTCGTCCAACGGCTTCACGCTGCGCCTGACCCAACTGGCAGCCGATCATCAGGCTGTCGATGCGCGCCTGGCCCAGCTCAAGGCGAACGGTGTGCCCAATTACTTCGGTACCCAGCGCTTCGGGCATGCCGGCGGCAACGTGCATGACGCCCTGGGTTGGGCCGAGCGCCAGGCCTTGCCTGAGCAACGTAACGTTCGCTCGCGCCTGCTTTCAGCCGGTCGCAGCTACCTGTTCAACCAGGTGCTGGCCGCACGGGTAAACGATGGCAGCTGGACCCGTGCGCAAGTGGGCGATCTGCTGGCGTTCACCAACAGCCGCAGTTTTTTCCCTGCTGCTGAGGCCGAATGCGCCGATCCTCGCCTGGCTGTTCTCGACCTGCACCCTACAGGCCCTCTGTGGGGCGAGGGTGATTCGCCAGCCGGCGGTCGAACCGGGGCGTTGGAGAATTCGATCGGGGCCGCCCAGCCCGCGCTGTGCCAGTGGTTGGCAAAGGCGGGCATGGATCACGAACGGCGTATTCTGCGGCTCCCTATTACTGGCCTTACGTGGCATTATCCCGAGCCTGATATCCTGCAACTGGAATTCGTCCTTCCGGCCGGATGCTTCGCCACCGTCGTGGTGCGCGAGGTGGTGGATCTGGTGTCGGCAGGGCAGACGGACAGCCCATGCGTATTCTGATTTCGAACGACGACGGTGTGACCGCACCAGGCATCGCCGCGCTGCACGCTGCGCTTGCCGATTACGCGCAGTGCACGGTCATTGCACCTGACCAAGACAAGAGCGGCGCCGGCAGCTCACTGACGTTGGATCGGCCGCTGCACCCGCAGACGCTGGCCAACGGCTTCATAAGCCTCAATGGTACGCCGACCGACTGCGTGCACCTGGGGCTGAACGGTCTGTTGCCGTACACCCCGGACATGGTCGTGTCGGGCATCAACCTGGGGGCCAACCTGGGCGATGACGTGCTGTACTCGGGTACGGTGGCCGCAGCGCTGGAGGGGCGCTTCCTGGGCGGTACGTCGCTCGCGTTCTCGCTGCTTTCGCGCCAACCGGACAACCTGCCGGCCGCGGCTCATATCGCCCGTCGTCTGGTCGAGGCCCAGTCGCGCCTGGCGCTGCCGCCGCGTACCGTCCTCAATGTCAACATACCCAACCTGCCGCTCGAGCGCATTCGTGGCATCCAGCTGACGCGACTGGGTCATCGCGCGCGGGCTGCGGCACCCACCAAGGTGGTCAACCCGCGTGGCAAGGAAGGCTACTGGATCGCAGTTGCCGGTGATGCCGAGGACGGCGGGCCGGGTACTGACTTCCATGCGGTGATGCAAGGCTATGTTTCCATCACCCCGTTGCAGCTTGACCGAACCTTCAACGACGCCTTCGAGCAGCTCGATGGCTGGCTGGAGGGCTTGCTTTGATGCGTGAGGACGATATGTTGCGTCGGGGCATCGGCATGACGTCCCAACGCACCCGCGAGCGCCTGATCCAGCGGCTGTGCGAGGAGGGCGTGTCCAGCTCCCAGGTGCTCGATGTGATTCGCCGCACGCCACGCCACCTGTTCGTGGACGAGGCACTGGCCCATCGGGCCTATGAAGATACCGCGCTGCCCATCGGCCACAACCAGACCATTTCGCAACCGTTTATGGTGGCGCACATGAGCGAATTGCTGCTGGAGGCGGGCCCGCTGGATAAGGTGCTGGAGATCGGTACGGGCTCGGGCTACCAGACCGCCGTGCTGGCGCAATTGGTCGAGCGGGTATTCTCGGTCGAGCGCATCAAGGTTCTGCAGGACCGGGCCAAGGAACGCCTGGTGGAGCTGAACCTGCGCAACGTGGTGTTTCGTTGGGGCGATGGTTGTGAAGGGTGGCCGGCACTGGCCCCCTACAATGGCATCATTGTCACCGCCGTTGCGCCGGAAGTGCCCCAGGCGCTGCTCGATCAACTGGCGCCGGGTGGGCGGATGGTGATTCCAGTAGGATCACCTGGTGAGGTGCAGCAGTTGATGCTCATCGTACGAGAAGAACACGGGTTCTCACGCCGCGTACTCGGAGCGGTACGCTTCGTGCCCCTGCTCAATGGGCCGGTGGCCTGATTCATCGGGGCATCGACGGGCTATTTTTGCACCTGCGTCGAATTCTTGCAGGATCGACCTGTCTATCTGGCGGTGCACACACGTTGCGCGAGTGTGTTGCAGCCGCCTGCCAAGACCGGCGAGCTTCGTTATAATTGCAACAATATTGCATTCTTGTCTTGAAACGTTTTCGGCACCATGAGGGGAGCGCGGGTGGGTCACACAGTCTTTCGGCAGCGCAAGGACAGCTCGGGTCTCAGGCTCTTGGTGCTGGTACTGGCCATGGGCACACTGCTGGTGGGGTGTTCGAGCTCTGGCAGCAACAGTGCGCGTGTCGTCGACCGCAACAGCAGCGCGCCCAAACGGCCGACCGTGACCTCCGGTCAGTATGTGGTCAAGCCAGGCGACACGCTGTTCTCCATCGCGTTTCGCTACGGTTGGGACTACAAGGAGCTCGCGGCACGCAACGGTATCGCCCCGCCGTATACCATTCGCCCTGGCCAGCCGATTCGCTTCAGCAGCGGGGCCTCGGGCAGCACCACCGTGGTGGCCAGCCCGTCCTCGTCCAGCCGGACCACGGTAACCCGCCGTCCTGTAGGTGCCACGGCATCTACCCCTGCCACGACCACCAAGACCGTTACCACATCCAGCTCGGCGAGCACGCCAGTGGTCGCTACCGTGCCTGCGGCCGAGCGTGCGGCCGGTGGCTGGACCTGGCCAGCGAACGGGGTTTTGATCGGCAAATTTGCTTCAAACGGTAGTTTGAATAAAGGCATTGATATCGCCGGTGATTTGGGACAGCCTGTTTTTGCTGCGGCCAGTGGATCAGTGGTGTACGCCGGGAGTGGTTTGAGGGGCTACGGCGAGCTGATCATCATCAAGCACAGCGATACCTATGTCAGTGCCTACGGCCACAACCGCAGGCTCTTGGTACGGGAGGGGCAGCAGGTCAAGGCAGGGCAGTCGATTGCTGAAATGGGGTCTACAGGCACAGATCGGGTGAAGTTGCATTTCGAAATTCGCCGCCAGGGCAAACCCGTCGATCCTCTGCAGTTCCTGCCACGCCGTTGATTGTTGTTTCCAGTCTGTTCCGCTGACATGGAGGGGACAGGCTCAAGCGCTGCCAGGGAGACAGGCGCCGCTCGAGTCTGAGTTCGAACTCAGCAAAGGACTATAACAATGGCTCTCAGCAAAGAAGCGCCGGAGTTTGACATCGACGATGACGTTCTACTCATGGAGACGGGCATCGTTTTGGAAACGGATGTGGTGTCAGACGAACCTGCTGTACCTTCGGTTCGGACCAGAGCCAAATCAGGCTCTTCGCTTAAACAACACAAGTACATCGATTACAGCCGGGCGCTTGATGCGACTCAGTTGTACCTCAACGAGATCGGCTTTTCCCCCCTGCTTTCGCCAGAAGAAGAAGTGCACTTTGCGCGCTTGTCGCAAAAGGGCGACCCCGCTGGCCGCAAGCGCATGATCGAAAGCAACCTGCGCCTGGTGGTGAAAATCGCGCGCCGCTACGTGAACCGAGGGTTGTCGTTGCTCGATCTGATCGAGGAAGGCAACCTGGGGCTGATTCGCGCGGTGGAGAAGTTCGACCCTGAGCGGGGCTTTCGTTTCTCGACTTACGCCACCTGGTGGATTCGGCAGACCATCGAGCGGGCGATCATGAACCAGACCCGCACCATTCGCCTGCCCATCCATGTAGTCAAGGAACTCAACGTTTACTTGCGCGCGGCGCGCGAGCTGACCCAGAAGCTGGACCACGAGCCTTCGCCGGAAGAGATCGCCGCCTTGCTCGAGAAGCCGGTTGCCGAGGTCAAGCGCATGCTGGGTCTCAACGAGCGGGTTTCCTCCGTGGACGTGTCCCTGGGCCCTGACTCGGACAAGACGCTGCTCGACACTCTGACGGATGATCGACCCACAGACCCGTTCGAGCTGCTGCAGGACGATGACCTGTCGCAGAGCATCGATCAGTGGTTGGGTGAACTGACCGACAAGCAGCGTGAAGTGGTGGTGCGCCGGTTCGGCTTGCGTGGGCACGAAAGCAGTACGTTGGAGGACGTCGGTCTGGAGATCGGCCTGACCCGCGAGCGGGTGCGGCAGATACAGGTCGAGGGGCTCAAGCGGCTGCGTGAGATTCTGGAAAAGAACGGCCTATCCAGCGAGTCGCTTTTTCGTTAGTCCCAGGTTTTGCGCTGCGTTCAGAAACGCCCCAATAAATAGGGGCGTTTTTGCGTCTGGGGTTTGAAGAATCATGCCATCGACGAGCCTTGCGCGGTCAGAGGCGTTCGTACCGGTTTGCAGTTTCACAGGCGCATTCAGCACTGTGATCACAGTGGTAGTTCGACCTGTAAGCATTTGCTTACTCGTTACGTAAGCTTTTGAAGGGTGTAGCAGTAAACCAATGTCGTTTTCAAAAGCAATAGCTTCTTAACTCATTGAAAATATTGAAGTATTTAGATGTGTGAAAGTTTGTAGGCCGCAACATTCTGTGAGGAGGACTCGTTGCACATCCCGCTCAGGTCGCTAGTATTCGAACTGTGCACAGGGACACGCACAGGCGCTTAGGAAGAGAGCCAAGGACATCGCAAGAAGCGATTTCATCAGGACGATGTACAGGACAAGCAGGGACTACGGAAAAAATGTGGGCGGGTCGAACCGCCCCTTTTTTTGCCTTTTTTTTGGGTTCTGAGGCCTTTGATCCAAGCGCTTACTGCACAGCGCTTGGGAACGGCTGTATCAGAAGCCAGCGTGGCGGCGGTCACATCTGCATCACTGGTCTTTCGCGCTACAGCAAAAAGGCCCTTGCGGGCCTTTTCGTTTGTTCACGCGACGTTAGCGCTGCAAGTCGGCAATCTTGCCTGGCTTGCCGTCCCACTCCTCAGCATCAGGAAGTGCATCCTTGCGCTCGGTGATGTTGGGCCAGATCTCAGCCAGTTCGGCGTTCAACTCGATGAAGTTCTCCATGCCCGATGGCACTTCGTCTTCCGAGAAAATGGCTTGTGCCGGGCACTCTGGTTCGCACAGTGCACAGTCGATGCACTCATCCGGGTGGATGACCAGGAAGTTCGGGCCTTCGTAGAAGCAGTCCACCGGACAGACTTCCACGCAGTCGGTGTATTTGCATTTGATGCAGTTGTCGGTGACGACGAAGGTCATTTCTAGTTCTCTCCTCAGGCGACGGCGGCGGCCCTTCCTCTCAGGCCGCGCGGTTTGCGGGTTTTGGCTGCAGGCCAGGCTAATAACCGTGCAGTACCAGCAAACCGCGGCGGATTCTACCAGCTTGTCATGGCTGCCGTTATAACAGGTTCTTTAGTTGATATAGCATTTCGATAGCTTGGCGCGGTGTCATGTCATCGAGCTGCAGCTTGCCCAGCTTCTCGATCGCCGGGTGGGGCAGGCTGGCGAACAAGTCGCTCTGGTGCGGCACTTGCGGTGCATCCTGCGCTTTCGGGACTTGGGTCGAGTCGTGTGGCAGGCTGGTGGTTTCCAGGCGCGACAGGTGCTCCCGAGCGCGCTGGATGACCACCGCCGGTACACCTGCCAGTTGCGCGACCGCCAGGCCATAACTCTGGCTCGCAGGCCCTGGCAGCACGTGGTGCAGGAATACGATGCGGTCGTTGTGCTCCGTTGCATTGAGGTGCACGTTGGCCACCAGCGGCTCACTGTCGGGCAACACGGTCAGTTCGAAGTAGTGTGTAGCGAACAAGGTGTAGGCCCGCAGGCGCGCCAGGCGTTCGGCTGCTGCCCAGGCCAACGACAGGCCATCGAAGGTGCTGGTGCCGCGGCCTACTTCGTCCATCAGCACCAGGCTGCGGTCGGTTGCGTTGTGCAGGATATTGGCGGTTTCGCTCATTTCCACCATGAAGGTGGAGCGCCCCCCTGCCAGGTCGTCGCTGGAGCCAATGCGGGTGAAGATGCGGTCGACCACCGACAGCTCGCAGCGCGCCGCTGGCACGAAGCTGCCGATATGTGCCATCAGCACGATCAGTGCGGTCTGGCGCATGTACGTGGACTTACCACCCATGTTCGGCCCGGTGATGATCAGCATCCGGGTGCTGTCGTCCAGGCCCAGGTCGTTGGCCACGAACGGCGTGGTGAGCACCTGCTCTACCACGGGGTGACGCCCCTGCTCGATGCGCAGGCACGGTTCTTCAACGAAGCGTGGGCAGTTCAGGTCCAGGTTCAGGGCCCGCTCTGCCAGGTTGCTGAGCACGTCCAGTTCAGCCAGGGCGGCGGCACTGTCCTGCAGTGGCGCCAAGTGGCTGATCAGGGTCTCGAGCAGCGCGTCGTAGAGCATCTTTTCCCGGGCCAGGGCGCGGCTCTTGGCCGACAGCGCCTTGTCCTCGAACGCCTTGAGTTCCGGGGTGATGAAGCGCTCGGCGCCCTTGAGGGTCTGCCGGCGGATATAGTCGACCGGTGCCTGTTCGGCCTGCTTGGAAGGCAGCTCGATGAAATAGCCATGCACACGGTTGTAGCCGACCTTGAGGTTGGCAAGGCCGGTGCGTGCCTTCTCACGTGCCTCGAGGTCGATCAGGAACTGACCGGCGTTCTCGCTGATGGCCAGCAGCTCGTCGAGCTCGTTGTCATAGCCAGCCTTGAGCACGCCACCGTCACGGATTACGGCTGGCGGGTTGTCGACCACCGCACGCTCCAGCAGGCTGGCCAGCTCCGGGTAGGTGCCGGTGATCGCGGCCAGGCGTGCAAGGTGCGGCGCCTCAAGCTCGGTCATGGCATTCTGCAGCTCGGGCAGGGCACCCAGTGCGTCACGCAGGCGCGCCAGGTCGCGTGGGCGGGCATTGCGCAGGCCGATACGGGCCAGGATGCGCTCGATGTCGCCGATTTCCTTGAGCTGGGGCTGCAGCTTTTCGAACCGGTAGCTGTCGAGCAGGCAGCGGATCGAATCTTGGCGGGCCTGTATGACCTTGAGGTCGCGCAGCGGGCGGTTCAGCCAGCGGCTCAACAGGCGGCTGGCCATGGCGGTCTGACAACGATCGACGACTGATTGCAGGGTATTGTCGCGCCCGCCTGCCAGATTGATGTCCAGCTCCAGGTTGCGGCGGCTGGCGCCGTCGAGAATGACTGTGTCGTCCAGGCGCTCGTGACGCAGGCTGCGCAGGTGCGGCAACGCCGTGCGCTGGGTTTCCTTGGCATAGGCCAGCAGGCAGCCAGCGGCGCCGATGGCCAGGGTCAGCTTGTCACAGCCAAAGCCCTTGAGGTCCTTGGTAGCAAATTGTTGGCAGAGCGCCTTGCGCGCCGAGTCGCGGTCAAAGTCCCAAGGCGCTCGGCGACGCGCGCCGGGGCGTTTCTCGGCAGGCAGGTCGCGTGGCCAGTCATCCGGGATGAGCAGCTCGACCGGGTTGAGGCGGTCCAGTTCGGCCAGCAGGGTTTCCCAGCCTTTGATCTCCTGCACGCCAAAGTGACCGCTGGTGATGTCAAGCACGGCCAGGCCAAACAGACGTTCGTCGCCCAGCAGCGCTGCGATCAGGTTGTCGCGGCGTTCATCGAGCAATGCCTCGTCGCTGACGGTCCCTGGCGTGATGATGCGCACCACTTGGCGTTCGACCGGCCCCTTGCTGGTGGCCGGGTCGCCGATCTGCTCGCAGATGACAACCGATTCGCCCAGCTTGACCAGCTTGGCCAGATAACCCTCGAGGGAGTGAAACGGCACCCCGCACATGGGGATGGACTGGCCGGCGGACTGACCGCGCGCGGTCAGGGTGATGTCCAGCAGGCTGGCGGCCTTTTTCGCATCTTCGTAGAAGATCTCGTAGAAGTCGCCCATGCGATAGAACATCAGCTGGTCAGGATGCTGGTTTTTCAGCTTCCAGTACTGCTGCATCATTGGGGTATGTGCGGAGAGATCGGACATGGTCGGCCTACAGCGGGTGATCTGGTTGGCGAGGGTAAACCGGCAATGGTACAGGCTTTTTCGGTGCGATGCAGGCGCCGAACGCCGCGCATGTCCACCCTGGGCGCTGCGGCTGAGGCTTGGAAAACCTGAACGTTTGCCCGGCCAGCCTCTCTATTGGGGTGATAGGGTAGTGGTCAGTCTTCAAGGAGCCCTCGCATGGACCCGATTACCACACTCGCCACTCGCCTAGGTGACCACCTGCAGCGCCTGGGGGCACAGGTGAGCACTGCCGAATCCTGTACCGGCGGCGGCATTGCCGAGGCCATTACCCGGATCGCCGGCAGCTCGGCCTGGTTCGAAGCCGGCTACGTGACTTACTCCAACCGGCAGAAAACGCGTCAGCTCGGGGTGCCCGAGGCGCTGTTCAAGCAAGTGGGCGCGGTAAGCCAGGAGGTGGTCGAGGCCATGGTCGCGGGCGCGCAGCAGGCCAGCGGCGCCCGCTTCGCCGTAGCAGTCAGCGGGGTGGCCGGCCCTGGCGGCGGTTCGGCTGACAAGCCCGTAGGTACCGTGTGGCTGGCTTGGGGCGATGGGCAGCGGGTCGTCAGCGTGCGTCGTCAGTTCGAAGGCGACCGCGAGGGCGTGCGGCACCAAACCGTCGTCGCCGCCTTAGAAGGCTTGTTACAGCTTGGCACCGGTTAAATCGAAATCGGGGGTTTGCTCGGGCGCTCGCCTGTGGAATAATACTGGCTACTTATACAGTTATCCGGCCATCAGGGCCAAGTCGAACACGTGAGGATTTCAATGGACGACAACAAGAAGCGCGCCTTGGCTGCGGCCCTGGGTCAAATCGAACGTCAATTCGGTAAAGGCGCCGTCATGCGCATGGGCGACCATGAGCGCCAGGCCATCCCTTCCATTTCCACCGGCTCCCTGGGGCTGGACATCGCGCTGGGTATTGGCGGTCTGCCGAAAGGCCGTATCGTCGAAATCTACGGCCCGGAATCGTCAGGTAAAACCACGCTTACGCTCTCGGTCATCGCCGAAGCCCAGAAAAGTGGCGCCACCTGTGCGTTCGTCGATGCCGAGCACGCTCTTGACCCCGAGTACGCCGGCAAGCTGGGCGTCAACGTAGACGACCTGCTGGTTTCGCAGCCCGATACGGGTGAGCAGGCGCTGGAAATCACCGACATGCTGGTACGGTCCAACGCCGTCGACGTCATCATTGTCGACTCCGTGGCTGCCCTGGTACCCAAGGCTGAAATCGAAGGCGAAATGGGTGACATGCATGTGGGCCTGCAGGCTCGCCTGATGTCCCAGGCATTGCGCAAGATCACCGGTAACATCAAGAACGCCAACTGCCTGGTCATCTTCATCAACCAGATCCGTATGAAGATCGGCGTGATGTTTGGTAGCCCAGAAACCACCACTGGCGGTAACGCACTGAAGTTCTATGCCTCGGTTCGCCTGGATATCCGTCGCACCGGTGCAGTCAAGGAAGGCGACGAGGTGGTGGGTAGCGAAACCCGCGTCAAGATCGTCAAGAACAAGGTGGCGCCACCGTTCCGTCAAGCAGAATTCCAGATTCTGTACGGCAAAGGTATCTACCGTAACGGTGAGATCATCGACTTGGGCGTCTCTCAGGGCCTGGTCGAGAAGTCGGGTGCCTGGTACAGCTACCAAGGCAACAAGATTGGTCAGGGCAAGGCGAATGCTGCCAAGTACCTGCACGAGAATCCCGCTATCGGTAGCGAGATCGAGAAGCAGATCCGCGACAAACTGCTCAATGCCGGTGCCGTAGCCGCTGCTGCCAAGGCTGCGGCCGCACAGGCCGATGCGGGTGACGTGGCCGAAGCCGAAGCTGGCTATTGATCACGCGACCTTAGCTGAACATGCCTGCCGTACTCGACACCCCCGTCGCCATTCGGCGGGCAGCCATGGACCTGCTTGCGCGACGTGAGCATGGTCGCGTGGAATTGACCCGCAAGTTACTTCAGCGCGGGGCTTTGCAGACGCTGATCGAGCATGAGCTTGATCGGCTGAGCGAAGAAGGTTTGCTGAGTGAAGCTCGCTATCTAGAAAGCTTCATTCGTTATCGATCCAATTCTGGTTATGGCCCTGCCCGAATCCGTGAGGAGCTCGGGCAGCGCGGCTTGGCGCGTGGTGATATCGATGCAGCGCTTCGCGAGAGTCATATCGACTGGGGCGAGCGCCTGTATGAGGTATGGCAGCGCAAATATGCCGGGCAACGCCCTGAGGATCCCAAGGCGCGTGCGCAGCAAATGCGCTTTCTCGCTTATCGTGGTTTCCCCATGGACATGATTGGAAAGCTGCTCAGCGGGCGAGGCTGGGACGATTGAACCCACTGCCTGCGCCTAAGAGAGATCCGGCAAGTGCTGTTCATGGCAGGCTGACGGCGCAACAGCCCAATGTTGCGGCAGATTGATGAAGTCCACCAGCTCTCGCAGTCGGCCTTGATCGCGGCCGGTAAAAGCGAAGCACAGGCGTGTCAGATGCCCAAAATCCCCGGTTTCGTTTTCGACGTTGCTGTCAGGCGTTTGCTCGAAGCTGCCGCTTAGGCAGAGATCGGCAAATTGCTCGTCAATCGCCTGTAACGCTTCGGGTGCGAGTGGCCGGTGCATGCGCAGGACGAACTGGCGTTTCAGCCAGCGGCTGGAGTGGTAGTTTTGGTAGAACCGATTGATTTCCTCAACAGCTTCCTCGGCACTGTGCACCAGGCGCAGCAGCTTAAGGTCGCCTGGCAGGATGTAGCGATTGTCCTGCAGCTGGTGGCGAATGAACGCCAGGCAGTCCTGCCAGAAGGTACCCTGCGGTGAGTCCAGCAGTACCACCGGTACCAGGGGGCTCTTACCCGTCTGGATAAGCGTCAGCACTTCCAGTGCTTCATCGAGCGTACCGAACCCTCCGGGGCACAACACCAGCGCGTCCGCTTCCTTGACGAAGAACAGCTTGCGAATGAAGAAGAAGTGAAACGACAGCAGCTTGTCGGTGCCTTCTATGGTTGGGTTGGCATGTTGTTCGAAGGGCAGGGTGATGTTGAAGCCAAGGCTGTTGTCGGCGCCGGAGCCTTCATGGGCGGCGGCCATGATACCGCCGCCGCCACCGGTGATGACCATCAGGTCCGAGCGGGCCAGCGCAGCACCCAGCTCACGGGCCAGGGCATACATGGGGTGCTCCAGCGGCGTACGCGCCGAGCCGAACACAGTGACCTTACGGCGGTGCTTGTGGCGACGCAGTGCGCGAAAGGACTGGTCGAGTTCGCGCAGCGCTTGCAGGGTGATCTTGGTGCTCCAGCGGTCGGCGTCGTCGTGGGCCATGCGCAGGATCGTCAGCATCATGTCGCGATAGAGGGGCAGGTTGGGGCTATCGGGGGCTACGCGTTCGAGTTGGGCGTCGATGTAGCTCAGGTCGATGTCATGATCGCGGAAGTGGCTGGAAAGCAGTTCATTCGATTGATAGGGCATGCAACTTCTCCTTCTGCTCCTTATCAATCTAGCCCTATAGCACGGGTCACGCCCAGCCCGTATAGGGTGTCGGGCGCATGGAGGGGCGCCCGGACGGGGCTTGAGCGGTATTCGAAGCTTTACTTCTTCTTGTTACCGGCAACGCAGCTAGCGCTGTCGAAGGCCTGATCCATCAACGGCTGATTGGTCTTGTAGACCGTGAAGCGGTACACCATCACTGCGCCTTTGGACATCAGGTTGCGGAACCCGGTGTTGCGGCAAACGCTGTCGCCCAACTGGCTGCGCACCTGCTCAGGGTTGGCCTGCATGCGCGCAGCATGGTCAGCGCGTACGCTGAGGTGGTTGATCAGGGCCTTGCCTTCGACCGTATAGCCTTGGTCGAGAATGTCTTCGTTGATGGCGCGGGGTGTGCCAACGCTGCTTTCCTTGGCAACCTTCTGCAGCATCGTGTTCAGGTCATAGTCCTGCTTGGAAGCCGCCTGGGCTGCAAGTGGCAGTGCGAGCAACAAGCTCAGGGCGGGGGCGATAAGGCGCAGCATGGATCTCTCCTGGTTCGGTGACTGGCGCTTGGACAGGCGTAGGCAGACGGCGTTCCCTCATCGCTGCCGCCCGCGTAGCGCTTGAAATCGCGAGTATAGGGGCGCTCCGGTCGTCTGCACAGCAAATGGCCGGCATTCTGGTAAACTGCCAGCCGTTTTCAATCGAGCCACTGCAGTGACTGCCACCTTTTTTCTGCAATGCGTGCCGGCATGAGCCATGCCGTCGCGCGGCTGCGCGCCGAACGCCTGGCGCGCAGCAACAAACCCTTTATCGCACGCGGCTCCCGGGCCGAGCGTTGCCCAGGTTGCCGGGTCATTGCCACGCATTGCCTGTGTGACTGGAAACCCAACGTCAGTGCCGAGTCGGGCATCTGCCTTTTGATGCACGATACCGAGCCGTTGAAGCCAACCAATACCGGCTGGCTCATCGCTGACCTGATCGAAGACACATCCGCCTTTGGCTGGCTGCGCACCTCGGTGGACGAGGGCTTGTTGGCGTTGCTCGATGATCCGCAATGGCAGCCGTACATCGTGTTCCCGGGTGAATTCGTGGCGCCGGAGCGCGTCGTGACGGACGTGGTGCGCTCGCCTGGCAAGCGGCCATTGTTCATCCTGCTCGACGCCACCTGGACCGAAGCGCGCAAGATGTTTCGCAAAAGCCCCTACCTGGAGCGTTTTCCGGTGCTGAGCCTGCAGCCCGAGCAGATGTCACGCTACCGGCTGCGCCGCTCGCGGCGCGATGACCATTTCTGTACGGCGGAAGTGGCCGCCATGTGCCTGGACCTGGCCGGGGATCACCTCGCCTCACAGGCGCTGGACGCCTACCTGGACGTCTTCAGCTTGCACTACCTCAGTGGCAAACGCCGCCTGCCCCTGGATGAACAGGATGCTGTTCACCAGCGCCTGCATACCTTCCTATAGTCCAAGGGGCAGCCTACCGGCTTTGGTTCATAATGACCGGGATGCCGCCAAGGCGGATTGAGCGACTGGCAGGCTGGCTTGACCTATGCCGTCGCCGCTCGGCATCCTTGGCGCCGATTCCCGCCAGTGCGCCCGTGCCGACGGGCCCCTGGTACAGAACAGGATCCTTAGATCGATGGCCACATACGAAATCCTGATTGCCGATGACCACCCGCTGTTTCGCGGTGCACTGCGCCAGGCCGTCACCCTGGGCATGGGCCCGGACGTGCGTCTGGTGGAAGTGGCAAGTATTGCAGAGCTGGAGAACCGCCTGAGCGAAAAGGCAGACTGGGACCTGGTGCTGCTCGACCTGAACATGCCAGGTGCCTACGGTTTTTCCGGCTTGGTCCTGCTGCGCGGGCAGTACCCGCAGATACCGGTGGTGATGGTCTCGGCGCAGGAGGAGGCTGCGGTCGTGGTCAAGTCCCGCGAGTTCGGCGCCAGCGGGTTCATTCCCAAGTCGAGCACCCTCGAAGTGATTCAGGATGCGGTGCGCAAAGTGCTCGATGGCGAAGTGTGGTGGCCACCACAGGCGTTCGAGAAGGTCGATGTGCCTGCTGAAGCGAGGGCTGCCAGCGAAGGGCTCGCCAGCCTGACGCCGCAGCAGTTCCGGGTACTGACGATGGTCTGCGAGGGCTTGCTGAACAAGCAGATCGCCTACGAGCTGAGTGTGTCCGAAGCCACCATCAAGGCCCATGTGACGGCCATTTTCCGCAAGCTGGGTGTGCGCACGCGCACCCAGGCCGCTTTGTTGCTGCAACAACTTGAATCGGTTGCTAGCACCTGATTACCCAGGCCTTCACGCTTTTTTGACCCTTGCCAGCCTAGTCTGCCGGCCCTTTCGTAGCTAAGCGAACCCCATGACGCCATCACCTTTCAAGGGCCAGACTGGTCTGAAACGAATCCTCAACGCCGCGGGCTATTCCCTGGACGGGCTGCGCGCCGCCTTCAAGGGCGAGGCTGCATTCCGCCAGCTGGTACTGCTCAACATCGTGCTGGTGCCTGTTGCCTTCTGGTTGCCGGTAAGCCGTGCGGAGCGGGCGATCATGATCGCGGTGTGCCTGCTTGGCCTGATTGTCGAGCTGTTCAATTCGGCGGTGGAGGCGGCGATCGATCGCATTTCCCTCGAACGCCACCCTTTGTCCAAGAACGCCAAGGACATGGGCAGCGCTGCCCAGTTGGTGTCGTTGTGCATGGTCGCGATCGTGTGGGGCGTGATCCTTCTGTAGGGCTACAACGCGGGGCGCTGCGCCTGCACGGCTCAGGCTATAGGCGGCAGCACGATCTCGTCGCTGCGCGTGACGCCAGCGGTGAAGTGGCGACAGAGTTCCAGAAACTCGCGCATCGCCGAGGTCTGGTATTTCTGCTTGTGCCAGATGAAGTAGAACTGGCGCATCAAGTCCAGCTCGGGTGTTTCCACTGCCACCAGGCTGCCACGGCGAAAGGCATCGCGCAGGGCCAGGCGTGAGATGCATCCGATGCCCAGGCCCGATTCCACGGCGCGCTTGATGGCCTCGGTGTGCTCCAGTTCCAGGCGGATGTCCAGCTGTGCGCGGTGGTGGCGCATGGCCTGGTCGAACGTCAGGCGCGTGCCCGAGCCTTGCTCGCGCAGGATCCACGCCTCACGGGCCAGCGTGGCGATGTCGGCGCGGCCCTGCTTGGCCAGTGCATGTTGGGGGGCGCAGAACACTACCAGTTCATCCGCCACCCAAGGCTGCACCTCAAGGTCTGGATGATTGCAATCACCTTCGATCAGACCCAGGTCAATTTCGTGGTGTGCCACCTGTTGCACGATATGCACAGTATTTTGTACGTGCAGCTTCACCTGGCTTTCGGGGTGTCGCTGCATGAAGCTGCCGATCAGAAGGGTTGCCAGGTAGTTGCCAATGGTGAGCGTGGCGCCCACCACGAGGGAGCCGAACCCTGATTTGCCGTTGAGCAGGTCCTCGATTTCCTTGGTCTGGTCCAGGAGTGCCACGGCTTGTGGCAGCAACTGATGACCCAAGGCGTTGAGGCTCAGGCGCTTGCCCGCCCGGTCGAACAACTGGCAGCTGCTCTGGCGTTCAAGCTCGGTGATGGAGGTGCTGGCAGCCGATTGCGACAGCGCAAGCACGCTTGCAGCGCGTGAAACGCTCTGGTGCTGGGCGACGGCCACGAAGACCTGAAGTTGACGTAGTGTGAATCGCATATCGATATAACCGATAACACATATCTTGATAATCCAGTTAACAGATATTGTCGCTGCCCCTAAACTATCGCGCAACTCTGCGCCTTTTGCGCGCTGCGACTTTCTTAAGGAGCCCCATTAGATGAGCAACATGAACCACGAACGTGTCCTCAGTGTGCACCACTGGAACGACACGCTGTTCAGCTTCAAGTGCACCCGTGATCCGGGGCTGCGCTTCGAGAACGGTCAGTTCGTGATGATCGGCCTGCAGCAGGACTCCGGCCGTCCGCTCATGCGTGCCTACTCCATCGCTTCGCCGAACTGGGAAGAACACCTGGAGTTCTTCAGCATCAAGGTGCCCGACGGCCCGCTGACCTCGCAGCTGCAGCACCTGAAGGAAGGCGATGAGATCATCATCAGCAAGAAGCCTACCGGTACGCTGGTGCTCGACGACCTCAACCCCGGCAAGCACTTGTACCTGCTCAGCACCGGTACTGGCCTGGCGCCGTTCATGAGTGTGATCCAGGACCCGGAAACCTACGAGCGTTTCGAGAAGGTGATCCTGGTCCACGGCGTGCGCTACGTGAACGAAGTGGCTTACCGCGAGTTCATCACCGAGCACCTGCCGCAGAACGAATTTTTCGGCGAAGCCGTACGCGAAAAGCTGATCTATTACCCGACCGTCACCCGCGAGCCTTTCGAGAACCAGGGCCGCCTGACCGACCTGATGCGCAGCGGCAAGTTGTTCAGCGACATCGGCCTGCCGCCGATCAACCCGCAGGATGACCGCGCGATGATTTGCGGCAGCCCGAGCATGCTCGATGAGACCAGCGAAGTGCTGGACAGCTTCGGCCTGAAAATCTCCCCACGCATGCGCGAGCCGGGCGATTACCTGATCGAGCGGGCGTTCGTCGAGAAATAAAGACGCGCCCAGCATGACCAGACGATCCGTTGACCCCACGTCAACGGATCGTTTTTTTTTGCCTGTTTCGTGACCAAGCCCGCTATTCGACCCGCGTCTGGCCGCTGTAGGCCAGCAGTTGCCTGCAACGTTTGCACAGGTACCGCCGGCCTTGGCCCACCAATGCGTGCCGCTGCGCCGTGAACGCAAACTCACTTTGCGGACAGGGGCAGCGGTAGAGGTAGCGGGTCACCGCGCGGCGCTTGACGGCGTAGTTGTGGCAGCGCGCCGGCGGCAGTTCGTAGACGCCGCGCATGATCAACTGCCACTCCTGGCCGTGGGCCTGGATACCGTCACCAAAGACCTGGTGAGCGACCAGGTGGGCGACCTCGTGCGCTACGGTCTGGCGCAGGAAGTCTTCGTGGTTCTCGCGGTATAGCTGCAGGTTGAAACGCAGCTTGTTTTCGTGCAGGTGGGCCACCCCGGCTTTTTGCCCGCGCAGCTTGAAACTGACCTGCGGGCGGGGGAAGGCGCGATCAAAAAAGCGCTCGGCCTGCTGATAGCAGATTTCGACGCGTTGGATGAGCAGTTCGGGCATGGGGCAATGAATCCTCTGGCGGCCATTATGCCGCAGCGGCCGTGCACTCACCCAGCCATTGGTCACACGATGGGTTATTTGAGCGTGATCGCCCTGAAGTCTTTGTCGGAATGCCTACAGCCCTGCTGCAATTGTGCGTAAAATAGCCGGCTTTTGTCACACCTCGCGGATTCAAGCGCTATGGGCACCCTTTCGGTCAACCAGAACAAATTGCAAAAACGCCTGCGTCGTCTCGCTGGCGAAGCCATCACCGACTACAACATGATCGAGGATGGCGACAAGGTCATGGTCTGCCTGTCCGGCGGCAAGGACAGCTACACCATGCTCGATGTTCTGTTGCACCTGCAGAAGGTGGCGCCGATCTCGTTCCAGATCGTGGCGGTGAACATGGACCAGAAGCAGCCAGGCTTTCCGGAGCACGTGCTGCCGGCCTACCTCAAGGAACTGGGTGTCGAGTACCACATCGTCGAAAAGGACACCTACTCGGTGGTCAAGGAACTGGTCCCGGAAGGCAAGACCACCTGCTCGCTCTGCTCGCGCCTACGCCGCGGCACCTTGTACACCTTCGCTGATGAAATCGGTGCCACCAAGATGGCCCTGGGGCATCACCGTGACGACATCGTCGAAACATTCTTC
This sequence comes from Pseudomonas parafulva, assembly GCF_002021815.1. Lineage (NCBI taxonomy): Bacteria > Pseudomonadati > Pseudomonadota > Gammaproteobacteria > Pseudomonadales > Pseudomonadaceae > Pseudomonas > Pseudomonas parafulva. The sequence continues at coordinate 3,461,939 of NZ_CP019952.1, read as the reverse complement.
CTCAACATGTTCTTCAACGGTGCCCTCAAAGGCATGCCGCCAAAACTGCGCGCCGATGACGGCCGTAACGTGGTGATCCGTCCGCTGGCCTACTGCAGCGAGAAGGATATCCAGGCGTACTCGGACATGAAGGCGTTCCCGATCATCCCCTGCAACCTGTGCGGCTCGCAGGAGAACCTGCAGCGTCAGGTGGTCAAGGACATGCTGGTCGAATGGGAGCGCAAGCACCCAGGCCGGACCGAAAGCATTTTCCGCGCTTTGCAGAATGTCGCACCGTCGCAGCTGGCCGACCGCAACCTCTTCGATTTCACCAGCCTGACGATCGATGAAAACGCCACCCCGCGCTTTCTTGACGTGGTGAACATCTGACCCATGCGTGACTATCAGTGGCTGCACGAGTTCTGCCTGAACCGCTTCGGCTCTGCCCGCGCCCTGGAGGCGGCCCTGCCGCAACCTCGCAGCTCGGAGCAGCTACGGGCGACCAGCGCTGATCGCTACTTGTCGACCCTTGCCCTGCGCGTATTTCGCGCCGGGCTCAAGCACAGCCTGGTGGACGCCAAGTGGCCGGCGTTCGAGCAGGTGTTCTTCGGCTTCGACCCGGAAAAGGTCGTGCTGATGAGTGCCGAGCACCTTGAGCGGCTGATGCAGGACACCCGCATCATCCGGCACCTGGGCAAGCTCAAGAGCGTGCCGCGCAACGCCCAGATGGTGCTGGATATCGAAAAGCAGTGGGGCAGCTTCGGGAACTTCATCGCCGATTGGCCAGTAACCGATATCGTGGGTTTATGGAAATACCTGACCAAGCACGGTAATCAGTTGGGCGGTTTGTCCGCGCCGCGTTTCCTGCGCATGGTCGGCAAGGACACCTTCGTGCCGACCGACGATATGGCGGCAGCGCTGATCGCGCAAAAGGTCATCGACAAGAAGCCCACCAGCCAGCGCGACCTGGCCCTGGTGCAGGACGCCTTCAACCAGTGGCACGAGCAAAGTGGCCGGCCGTTGTGCCAGCTGTCGGTCATGCTGGCCCATACCGTCAATCACTGAGCCGGCGGGGGCGGGCCCGCCCCCCCATCAGTTGCCTTCGCCGGCCAGGCGCCTTTGGTACTGGAACTTCCAGCGCACATACAGCAGCGCGGCCGTGAACAGCCCCAGGCTGACCAACAGCTCAAGCCAGCCAAACAGAGCCCGAGCAGGATCGAACGCTGCCACCACCCCCTTGATGAAGTAGATGTTGACCACGAAACAGGCCCAGGCATGAGCGCGGGCGCTGGCGCTGACCATGCCTGGCAGTACCAGCAGCAGTGGCAGCAGTTCGATGGCCAGGATCACGCTCACCCGCGCGCCATGCAGATTGGCGAACCACAGGTTGTTCACCACCAGCAGCGCGATCAAGCCCAGCACGAACGCCAAGCTCAGCGCCCGGGTCACCCGTACCCGAGGTGCTAGCCATGCCTGCGCAGGCAGCGGTTTTCGCGCCTTAGCCACGCGTGGTCTCCAAGGCTTTGGCCGTGGTTGCCAGGCGCTGCCCCAGAGCGCGGCACAAAGCGATTTCGTGCTCATCGAGGTCGCGCTTGCCATCGGCGCCGGCGTGGTGGCTCGCCCCGTAGGGTGTGCCGCCGCCACGGGTCTCGATCAGGGCTGACTCGCTATAGGGCAGGCCCAGTACCAGCATGCCGTGGTGCAGCAGGGGCAGCATCATCGACAGCAGGGTGCTCTCCTGACCACCGTGCAGGCTGGCGGTGGAGGTGAACACACCGGCGGGCTTGCCCACCAGCTCGCCGCCCAGCCACAAGGGGCTGGTACCGTCCAGGAAGTACTTGAGCGCAGCGGCCATGTTGCCGAAGCGGGTAGGGCTGCCCAGGGCCAGCCCCGAGCAGTGGCGCAGGTCGTCGAGGGTGGCGTAGGGCGCGCCACTGGCCGGCACGTCGGGCGCGACCGCCTCGCATTCGCTGGACACGGCCGGTACGGTGCGCAGGCGTGCTTCCATGCCGCCCAGTTCGATGCCACGGGCGATGTGCCGGGCCATCTCGCTGGTCGAGCCATGGCGGCTGTAGTAGAGCACCAGGATATAGGGTTCGCTCACGGCAGGATCTCCAGGATATTTTCGGGTGGGCGGCCGATCACGGCCTTGTCGCCGGCTACCAGGATTGGCCGCTCGATCAGCTTGGGGTGGGTCGCCATGGCGTCGATCAGCTGGGCGTCGCTGAGTGTCGGATCGGCCAGATTGAGTTGAGCGTAGTCGTCCTCGCCCGTACGCAACAGTTGACGGGGCGGGATGCCCAGCTTGTCCAGCAGCACCTTGAGCGTGGCGACATCGGGGGGCGTTTCCAGGTAGCGCACCACGGTAGGCGCCAGGCCGCGGGCCTCGAGCAGTTCCAGCGCGCCGCGGGATTTGGAGCAGCGCGGGTTATGATAGAGCGTCAGGTCAGTCATGTGGGGTCGCATCCAGCAAGGTGTGACCGGTATTCTAACCGCAGCGACTGACCCATTTGCTCTAAAACTCGAGAAGGATTGACCCATGGCAAGGCGTCTGGCAGCAGTAATGGCCATCACCGCGAGCCTGTTGCTCGGTGGTTGCGGTGCCGATTATGGCGTGGACCAGCACGGCAACACGGTAAAGGCCGAACAGGTAGACGGGCACTGGCTGGTGCTCAACTACTGGGCGGAGTGGTGCGGGCCGTGCCGTACCGAAATTCCCGAGCTCAATGCGGCTGCCAAGCAATGGGCCGCTGACGGCATCAAGGTGGTGGGGGTGAATTTCGATGGCCTGCAAGGCGCGGACCTCAAGCAGGCGGCCGATACGTTGGGCATCGATTTCACCGTGCTGGCCCAGGACCCCGCCGAGCGCTATGACCTGCCCCGCAGCGAGGCGCTGCCGGTGACCTACATCATTGATGACAAGGGCAAGGTGCGTGAGCAATTGCTCGGTGAGCAGACGCTCGAAGGCTTGAAGGCCAAGATCAAGGCCCTGAAACAGGGGTGACGCTGGCACGGCCTGAGCGAACGGGGCGCTGACCTGTCAAGCCAGGCCCCGCGGGCAACAGCCCGCCCGCTCAGCCCTCTTCAGGCCACAGGCGCAGCGGCTTGCCGTCGGTGGGCCACAAGCGCAATTGCTGATCCGGCGCCAGGTCCCAGCGGGTGACTTTGCCAAGGGCCTGCAGGAAGCGTTTTTCCTGTTCCATCAAAGCCGGTGCACACAGCTTGCGGGTGCTGCCGACGCTACCAAAACTCAAGCGCTCGCCATCGAGGGTGTAGGCCGCGAACCAGTGATTGCAGCCGGCATTGCCATAGGCGCGCCCGTCGCTGCCCAAGGTCATGCTCAAGTGGCTGTTGTCGATCAGGGGGCGCTCGCCGATCCACTCCAGTACGTAGCTGCGGTCTTGCTGCAGGTCCGAAGGGGCGGTCGCGCAGCCAAGCAGGCCGGTGGCAATCAGTGCGCTGGTAAGCAGGTTTTTCATTGTGCAGGCTCCTGGCAACGGGGGCAGAGGTGCCGGGCGTCCTGGCTTGCCCAGCCCAGTTCGGCGATGCGGGCGCTGGCTGCAGGCTGACGCGCTGCCTTGCCCAGCTTGGCATCGACCGCAAATTCGAAGTCCAGTACCGCATCGCAGCTGTCGCACGCCACTTGCCAGGCCAGGATCTCCAGTTCATGGAAGACTGGCCCGTTGGCCACGGCAACCCACTGTCCGCGCGGGTTGATCAGGTGGCGGACGCTGTCCACGGTCAGGCGCATGGCCAAGTCCTTGCTGCCCTTGAGAGTGACCAGCAGGGTGTCGCCCTTGTGCATCGAGCCACCGTTGCCTGTAACCTGGTAACGGCCGGGCACCAGGGCTCGGCACTCGATCAGCGTGTGCTGCGGGTTGAAGAGGGTGTAGCGAAAATCGTGTTCGACCATGGGTCCTCCCTAAATGCCGCGTATCCTAGCATTAACCGGTCACCAGGTTCTGCGCCCTGCCTGCCGCCCAGCAGGCAATGTTCTCAAGCGTCGTCTGGGCAATGGCCTGCAAGGCCTCATGGGTGAGGAAGGCTTGATGGGCCGTGACGATCACATTCGGGAATGTCAGCAGGCGCGCCAGCACATCGTCCTGCAGGGGCAGGTCCGAACGGTCTTCGAAGAACACTTTGGCTTCTTCTTCGTAAACGTCCAGGCCCAGGTAGCCCAGCTGGCCGCTCTTGAGCGCATCGAGCAGTGCCGGCGTATCGACCAGCGCCCCGCGTCCGGTGTTGATGAGCATGGCGCCAGGTTGCAGGTGGACCAGGCTCTGGGCATTGATCAGGTGCCGGGTGCCTGGCGTCAACGGGCAGTGCAGGCTGATGATGCGTGCCTGGCTCAGCAACGCTGGCAAACTCATGTAGCGCGCGCCCAAGGCCTCGAGCTGCGGGTCGGGGCAGGGGTCGTAGGCCAGCAGTTGGCAGCCGAAGCCGGCCATGATGCGTGCGAAGGCCGCGCCGATCTGGCCGGTGCCGACGACCCCGACGGTCTTGCCATGCAAGTCGAAACCGGTCAGCCCGTGCAAGGTGAAATCGCCTTCACGCGTGCGGTTGTAGGCCCGGTGCAAGCGCCGATTGAGCGCCAGTATCAGCGCCACGGCGTGCTCGGCCACGGCTTGGGGCGAATAGGCCGGTACCCGCACCACATCTATTCCCAGTCGCTGGGCCGCAGCCAGGTCGACATGGTTGTACCCGGCTGAACGCAAGGCCACCAGGCGCGTACCACCGCGCGCCAGGCATTGCAGCACCGCCGCGTCGAGCTCGTCGTTGATGAACGCGCAGACGACCTCGTAGTCCTGGGCCAGCGGCGCGGTATCGGCCGTAAGACGCGCGGACTGAAAATGCAGTGCCACGCCGCCGCCCACGGCGGCCTGGGTGAAACTCTCCTGGTCATAGTGCTGACTGCTGAACAGCAGGGCGCGCATGGTGGCTCCTTGTGCATAGGCACTGGGTCAGTGGAAAGGGCGGCTGCCCTCAAATACTCAGCCTGGCCTCGGCTGCCAGCCGGCTGATCGCGTTGTCCAGTTCATCGAGCGCCTCCCCAGCCAAGGGGCTGTCCTGCTTGAGCAGGGTCTCGCTGCGTTGGCACGCGGCACGCAGCTGAGGCACGCCGCAATAGCGAGAAGCGCCGTTGAGCCGGTGCACCTGCTCGATGAGCGTACGACGGTCATGCGCTTCACGTGCATCCCGAATAGCGGCGCGGTCATCTTCCAGCGAGGCCAGCAACATGCTCAGCATGTCGGCGGCCAGATCGGCTTTGCCTGCCGCCAGGCGCAGGCCTTCGTCATGGTCGAGCACCTTCAACTCGTCAGGCCCAGTGGGCAGGCTCGCCGGCATCTGCGGCGACAAGCCAAGGCTCAGCCCAGTCCACTTCATCACCACCTGTGCCAGTTGCCGCTCGCTGATCGGCTTGGTCAGGTAGTCGTCCATGCCGCCATGGAGCAAGGCGCGTTTTTCATTGGCCATTGCGTGGGCGGTCAGTGCAACGATTGGCAACGGGTTGCCGCTCTGGGTGTTTTCCCAGCGGCGAATTTGCTCGGTGCAGGCGCGTCCGTCCATGCCGGGCATCTGCACGTCCATCAGTACCAGGTCGAACGGTTCGCTCTGCACGGCCTGTACCGCCGCGTAACCATTGTCGACAGCCGTCACCCGGGCGCCCAGGTCCTCCAGCAGAGTCTGCACCAGCAAGAGGTTGGCCGCGTTGTCATCCACGCACAGCACCTTGGGCTGGCGCTGCTGGCCCACCATGGCGCTGACCTCGCCCTGCAACCGGCGGGGCTGGACCATTTCCAGCAGCAGGCGGCGCAGCTTGCGCGTGCACGATGGCTTGGACAGCAGTTGGCCGTGGCCATTGGACAGGTAAGGGTGATAGAGCGCCTGCTCGGTCGTGGGGCACAGCACCACGCACTGGCAATGATGCCGCTCCAGGTGCTGGTAATACTGACCCAGCTGTTCGGGTGCCAGGGAGCCTACGTTGGCGCCCAGCACGGCGAAGTCGAACGGCTGCCCCGCCTGGCTGGCAGCTTGCACCGCCTGCAGCAGTTGCTCGTAGGAGGTAAAGACACAGACGCTCAAACCGCAGTCCTGCAACTGGTGCTCCAGGGCCTGCCGCGCCAGTGCATGGCCATCGACGATGGCGGCGCGACGGCCGAGCAAGGGCTGCAGAGGCAGCTCCTCGGCATCGTCGTGCGCCTTGGGCAGGTTGAGGCTGATCCAGAACTGCGAACCTTCGCCAGGGGTGCTATCGACGCCGATTTCGCCGCCCATCTGCTCGATCAGGCGCTTGGAGATCACCAGCCCCAGGCCGGTGCCGCCTGGCTGGCGGGCCAAGGAGTTGTCAGCCTGGCTGAAAGCCTGGAACAGCGTGCGTACATCTTGAGGCGACAGGCCAATGCCGGTGTCCTGGACACTGATGCGCAACTGGGCGCTGTCCTCGTGCTCGTCTTCGAGCATGGCGCGCACGACGATGGTGCCTTCGCGGGTGAACTTGATCGCGTTGCTGACCAGGTTGGTGAGGATCTGCTTGAGGCGCAGCGGGTCACCGATCAGCGAGGAGGGCGTATCGCGGTAGATCAGGCACAGCAGCTCAAGCTGCTTGGCATGGGCGGCCGGTGCCAGGATGGTCAGGGTGTCCTGGATCAGGTCGCGCAGGTTGAAGGGGATGCTGTCGAGCACCAGCTTGCCTGCTTCTATCTTGGAGAAATCGAGGATCTCGTTGATGATCCCGAGCAAATTGTCGGCTGACTTCTCGATGGTGTTCAGGTAGTCCACCTGGCGGGGCATCAGCTCGCTTTTCTGCAGCAGGTGGGTAAAGCCCAGAATGCCGTTGAGCGGCGTGCGGATTTCATGGCTCATGTTGGCCAAAAATTCCGACTTGATGCGGCTGGCTTCCAGGGCTTCCTTGCGGGCCATGTCCAGCTCGATGTTCTGGATTTCGATGGTTTCCAGGTTCTGCCGGACATCCTCGGTGGCCTGGTCTATGCTGTGCTGCAGCTCTTCGTGGGCACTGTGCAGGGTCTCGGCCATGCGGTTGATGCCGCGGGCCAGTTCGTCCAGCTCGTGACTGCCCATGGCCGGCAGGCGTTCCTCGAGGTGGCCGTCCTTGAGCTGGTTGACCGCATGCTTGATGCGCTCGATCGGCGTGTTGATGGCACGGCTCATGCGCAGGGCCAGCAGCCCACTGACCACCAGGCAGGCCAGGATCAGAAGCAGCGTGGTGAACAGGTTGCGGTAGCCGCGCAGCAAGGTGCCGTCATGGGACAGCTCGATTTCCACCCAGCCCAGCAAGCGTTCGGCTTCGGCAGGCACGGCATCGGTGGCCAGGTCACGGTGGTGGCCGAACACTGGCATCAGGTAACGAGTGGCGTCGTTGCCACTGCGTTGCAGCAACTGGGTACCGCTGCCGCCGCTGGGCGGTTGGTTGAGCATGCTCGGGCCGGCATGGGCCAGCCGACTACGGTCCGGTGTCAGGAAGGCGACGGCGCGTACATCGGCCTGTTCGAGGGTTTGCGCGGCAATGCGTTCCAGTTGTGCAGGCGCCTTGCGGGCCATGGCCGGGGCTGCCAGCGGCGCTAGCTGCTCGGCCAGCATCTTGCCCCGTTGCAGCAATTGCGTGCGCAGGTCGCTCTGTTGCAGCCAGGTGAAGTAGCTGCCCAGCACCACTGCCATCAACCCGGCTGGCAGCAGCGCCAGCAACAGCACGCGGCTGCGAATTCCCAAACGATCGAGCACACTCGCCTCCTGTCAATGTGCCTGGATGCCGCCCTGCAAGGCGGCCAAGCGGGGACGTTACTCCCCCTCGCCAGCCATTGCACGCGTTAAGTCCGTACGCAGGTGCAGCACCGGCGGTGGCATGTGGCGCCGTGCATGGGCAAGGCACTGCACGGGCTTTATAGCCTGTAGCTATATGCACCACAGATTGCGTGATATGGCGAAGCGGGGTTTGCCGGTATGATGGGCGCCCCCGCCGTCCGGATTGTGAAAGACACCATGACCTTGCAGTATCCAACCATCGCCGATTGCGTCGGCAATACGCCCCTGGTTCGCCTGCAGCGCCTGGCTGGCCAGACCAGCAATACCTTGCTGCTCAAGCTCGAGGGCAACAATCCTGCCGGCTCGGTCAAGGACCGTCCCGCGCTGTCGATGATCGCCCGTGCCGAATCGCGCGGCCAGATCAAGCCTGGCGATACGCTGATCGAAGCAACCTCCGGCAACACCGGCATCGCGTTGGCCATGGCAGCGGCAATCAAGGGTTACAAGATGATCCTGATCATGCCCGACAACTCCACGGCCGAACGCAAGGCGGCGATGGCAGCCTACGGCGCCGAGCTGATCCTGGTGACCAAGGAAGAGGGCATGGAAGGGGCACGCGATCTGGCTCAGCAGCTGGAAGCCGATGGCCGTGGCGTGGTGCTCGACCAATTCGCCAACGGTGACAACCCGATGGCGCACTACACCAGCACCGGCCCGGAAATCTGGCAGCAGACCCAGGGGCGCGTTACCCACTTCATCAGTTCCATGGGCACCACCGGGACCATCATGGGGTGCTCGCAGTACCTCAAGGAGCAGAATCCGGCGGTGCAGATCGTCGGCTTGCAGCCGATGGAAGGCGCGGCCATTCCGGGTATTCGCCGCTGGCCCCAGCAATACCTGCCAAAAATTTTCGACGCAGCCCGGGTCGATCGCATTGTCGACATGTCCCAGGACGAGGCCGAACAGACCATGCGCAGGCTTGCCCGTGAAGAGGGCATTTTCTGCGGCGTGTCTTCCGGTGGTGCAGTCGCCGCCATGCTGCGCCTGTCCCAGGAAGTGGAAAATGCCACCTTGGTGGCCATCATCTGCGATCGCGGCGACCGTTACCTGTCCACTGGCCTGTTCGATCCGAGCTAAATGTCCAAGAAGAAAACCAACAGCGGCCTGCGCTTTCAGCCAGCCGGTGGCAATCGTAGCCCCCAGGTTCCCGTGGGCAAGAAGCAACGCCTGGTCATCGAGCGCCTGTCAGGGGACGGTCGCGGCATTGCGTTTCATGAAGGGCGCACCTGGTTCGTCACTGGCGCCCTGGCAGGCGAAGAGGTCGAGTCGAGGGTGCTCAATGCCCGTGGCAAAGTCGTCGAAGCGCGGCTTGAACGGGTGCTCCAGGCCAGTCCCGAGCGCCGCGAAGCCCCTTGCAAATACTACGGCCAGTGCGGGGGGTGCAACCTTCAACACCTGCCCCATGAGGCTCAGCTAGCGCTCAAGCAGCGCACCCTGGCCGAGCAACTGCAACGGGTGGCCGGTGTGCAGCCCGAGCAATGGGCCGCGCCCTTGACCGGGGCCGCTTTCGGCTACCGTCGCCGCGCCCGTGTGGCCGTGCGCTGGGACCCCAAGACCCGCCAGTTGGCAGTCGGTTTCAGGGCGCAGGCCAGTCAGGACATCGTTGCCATCGATGATTGCCTGGTGCTGGTACAGCCCTTGCAGTCAATCCTGCGTCACTTGCCCACGGTGCTGCGCTCGTTGGCCAAGCCCCAAGCCCTGGGCCATGTGGAGCTGTTCAGCGGCACGGCCGAGGCAGTGCTGGTGCGTCATGTCGCGCCGTTGCCGGCCGAAGATGTTGCACGCTTGCAGGCGTTCTGCGCCGAGGCCAGCGCGCAGTTGTGGCTGCAGGGTGAAGGCGAGCCGCAGCCGGTGGATGCCACCGGGCCGCTGGGTTTCGACCTGGCGCCCTGGCAGCTGCAACTGGCCTGGCGCCCCGGCGACTTCGTGCAGGTCAACGCCCAGGTCAATACCGCCATGATCGAGCAGGCCTTGGCCTGGCTCGCTCCGCAGCCTGAAGAGCGGGTACTGGACCTGTTCTGCGGCCTGGGCAATTTTGCCTTGCCGCTGGCACGGCATGCCCGTGAGGTGGTGGCGGTAGAAGGCGTACAGGCCATGGTCGATCGTGCGGCGGCCAATGCCCGCAGCAACGATGTGCATAACGCGCAGTTTTTTCAGGCCGATTTATCGCAGCCGTTGACGGGCATGGAATGGGCCGCCGAGGGCTTTTCTGCGGTACTCTTGGACCCACCGCGCGACGGTGCATGGGAGGTGGTGCAGGGCATCGCCCGTCTTGGGGCCAAGCGGCTGGTCTATGTATCGTGCAACCCGGCCACGCTGGCGCGAGACGCCCAGGTGCTGGTCGGGCAGGGGTACCGGTTAACAAGGGCCGGGATTCTCGACATGTTTCCTCAAACGGCGCATGTCGAAGCCATGGCGTTATTCGAAGTGGGCTAGCCAGCTGGCCCCTTGGTGCGGCTTCCAGGGAATGGCAGCCGTGCGGTGATTGCCAGTGCACCCGCAGGGTGCGCTGTATGGAAAGGTAAAACAAAGATGGTACAGGTGAGAGTGCACCAGCCGGTCAATACCGACGGCAGTATCAATCTCGAAGCGTGGTTGGACCATGTGGTCAGCGTCGATTCGGCGCTCGACCGCGCAGCGCTCAAAGAGGCCTGCGAGTTTGCCCAGGAAGTCGAGAAGAAGGGCAACCCGGCCAAGCATTCCTGGGCCGATGGTACGTCGAGCTATCAGGCAGGTCTTGAGATTGCCGAGATTCTCGCGGACCTCAAGCTCGACCAGGATTCCCTGGTAGCGGCGGTCATCTACCGCGCTGTGCGAGAAGGCAAGGTCACCCTGGCCGAAGTCAGCCAGCGCTTCGGGCCGGTCGTGTCCAAGCTGATCGATGGCGTGCTGCGCATGGCTGCGATCAGTGCCAGTCTCAGCCCCCGTCAGTCGCTGGTGCTCGGCTCTCAGGCGCAGGTCGAGAACCTGCGCAAGATGCTGGTGGCGATGGTCGACGACGTTCGCGTGGCGTTGATCAAGCTGGCCGAACGCACCTGTGCCATTCGAGCGGTCAAGGCCGCTGATGACGAGAAACGCCTGCGGGTGGCGCGGGAAGTGTTCGACATCTACGCCCCCCTGGCCCACCGTCTGGGTATCGGGCATATCAAGTGGGAACTGGAAGACCTTTCGTTCCGCTACCTCGAGCCCGAACAGTACAAGCAGATCGCCAAGCTGTTGCACGAGCGTCGCCTGGACCGTGAACGCTTTATCAGCGATGTCATGAACCAGTTGCAGAACGAACTGCTGGCCACCGGGGTGAAGGCGGACATCAGTGGCCGCGCCAAACACATCTACTCGATCTGGCGCAAGATGCAGCGCAAGGGCCTGGAATTCAGCCAGATCTACGACGTGCGCGCCGTGCGGGTGCTGGTCCCCGAGATACGCGACTGCTACACCGCCCTGGGTATCGTGCACACCTTGTGGCGTCACATCCCCAAGGAATTCGACGACTACATCGCCAACCCCAAGGAAAACGGCTACCGCTCCCTGCATACGGCGGTAATCGGCCCGGAGGGCAAGGTGCTGGAAGTGCAAATCCGCACCCACGGCATGCACGAGGAAGCGGAGCTTGGCGTCTGCGCCCACTGGCGATACAAGGGCACCGACGTCAAGCCCAGCTCGAACCACTACGAAGAAAAGATTTCCTGGCTGCGCCAGGTGCTGGAGTGGCATGAAGAGCTGGGCGACATCGGGGGCCTGGCCGAGCAACTGCGGGTCGACATCGAGCCCGACCGGGTGTACGTGTTCACCCCGGACGGTCACGCCATCGACCTGCCAAAAGGGGCGACGCCCCTGGACTTCGCCTATCGGGTGCACACCGAGATCGGCCACAACTGCCGGGGCGCCAAGATCAACGGGCGCATCGTGCCGCTCAACTACAGCCTGCAGACCGGCGAGCAGGTCGAAATCATCACCAGCAAGCACGGTAACCCGAGCCGTGACTGGCTGAACTCGAACCTAGGCTATGTCACCACTTCGCGCGCGCGGGCCAAGATCGTGCACTGGTTCAAGCTGCAGGCGCGCGACCAGAACGTTGCCGCCGGCAAGACGCTGCTCGAACGTGAGCTCAGCCGGCTGGGCCTGCCGCAGGTCGACTTCGAGCGCCTGGCCGAGAAGACCAACGTCAAGACGGCCGAGGACATGTTTGCGTCCCTGGGCGCTGGGGACCTGCGCCTGGCGCATCTGGTCAATGCGGCGCAACAGCTGCTCGAGCCTGAGCGCATCGAGCAGATCGAGCTGGTGCCGCGCAAGCCCAGCGGGCCGCGTGGGGGCAAGCGTGGCGACATTCAGATCCAGGGCGTGGGCAACCTGCTGACGCAGATGGCCGGTTGCTGCCAGCCGTTGCCTGGCGATGCCATCGTCGGCTACATCACCCAGGGTCGCGGTGTGAGCATCCACCGCCAGGATTGCGCCTCGGTGTTGCAGCTGGCCGGCAAAGAGCCGGAGCGCATGATCCAGGTCAGCTGGGGGCCGATTCCGGTACAGACTTACCCGGTCGATATCATCATCCGTGCCTATGATCGCCCCGGTTTGCTGCGCGATGTGTCGCAGGTGCTGCTCAACGAGAAGATCAACGTGCTGGCGGTCAATACCCGCTCGAACAAGGAAGACAACACGGCGCTGATGTCGCTGACCATCGAGATCCCCGGTTTGGATGCCCTTGGGCGCTTGCTGGGGCGTATCTCGCAGTTGCCGAACATCATCGAGACACGGCGTAATCGTACGCCCTGAATCCCGCGTGCACGATTCGCGGGCATCCCGCCCCTTAGGGGCCGGTTTGCCCGCCAAGCCCGACCGTCAAGGACTTGCCTGAATGACCTACACCCTCCAGGACCTGCTCCACCTCATGGCCCGCTTGCGCGACCCGCAATACGGCTGCCCTTGGGACCTGAAGCAGGACTATGCCAGCATCGTCCCACACACCCTCGAAGAAGCCTACGAGGTGGCGGACACCATCGAGCGCGGCGATTTCGAGGACTTGCAAGGCGAGCTGGGCGATCTGCTGTTCCAGGTGGTCTACTACAGCCAACTTGCCCGGGAGGAGGGCCGTTTCGCGTTCGACGGCGTGGTGGACGGCATCACCCGCAAGCTCATTCGTCGACACCCCCATGTCTTTCCAACCGGGGACCTGTATGCGCCGCTGGAGACACCCAGCCTGAGCGATGCGCAGGTCAAGTCACGCTGGGAAGAAATCAAGGCGCAGGAGCGGGCGCAGAAAAGCCGTCCAGAACAGCTGTCATTGCTCGACGATGTGCCAACGGCATTGCCTGCCTTGTCCCGGGCGGCCAAACTGCAAAAGCGTGCGGCCACCGTCGGGTTCGACTGGCCCGAGGCCTTGCCGGTTGTGGACAAGGTGCGTGAGGAACTCGACGAAGTGTTGCAGGCCATGGCCGACGGGGACAGCGATGCGCTGGAAGATGAAGTCGGTGACTTGCTGTTCGCGGTAGTCAACCTGGCGCGTCACTTGAAGCATGACCCCGAAAACGCCTTGCGCCGAGCCAATCGTAAGTTCGAGCGACGTTTTCGCTTTATCGAGCAGGCGTTGCGTGACAGCGGCACTGCCATTGAAGACTGTAACCTTGATGCGCTGGACACCCTTTGGGGTGAAGCCAAGCGTCAGGAAAAGAACCTGCCCAGCTGCGGCTGAGCTGTTGCATAAGTGAGTGAACATTCATGAGCCTTTCCCTTCGCGACCAATTGCTCAAAGCCGGGCTGGTCAACCAGAAACAGGTTTCTCAGGCCAACAAGGCTGAAAAGAAACAGAAGCGCCTGGAGCACAAAGGCCAGGTCGAGGTGGACGATACCCAGCAGCGGCTGGCCAAGGAAGCCATGGCCGAAAAGGCCAAGCGTGACCAGGCGCTCAACCGTGAACAGCAGGAAAAAGCCGAGAAGAAGGCACGCGCCGCGCAGATCAAGCAACTGATCGAAGCGACCCGCCTGCCCAAGCTCACGACCGAGGATTACTACAACTTCGTCGACGACAAAAAGGTCAAGCGTATCGCGGTCAATGCCCTGATGCGCAGCAAATTGAGCCATGGTGCGCTGGCGGTGGTGTCCTACGGGGGCGGCTATGAGGTCATTCCCCGCGAGGCGGCCGTCAAGATCCAGGAACGCGACCCGGGCCGGGTATTGCTGCTCAATACCCATGTCGAGGAAGCCGACGACGACGATCCGTATGCGGCGTACAAGATCCCTGACGATCTGATGTGGTAATGCTGCAAGGCCCTGTCTGAACGTCCACCGGGTGGTCAGGGCCGCATTGTGCGGCGATGGGCCGCAAGGCGGCCCCTGGCGCCATAACGGGTATTCACGTCACGGTTTTCTGAAGATCGCTGTCACTGTGTGGTGCGCTGCTTTTCCAGGTCTTCCAGTTCGACACGGTACTGTTGCGCCTCATGTTCGTTGTGGAACATCCCGACCAACTGGCCCTGCTGGTGCACATCCCAGATCCGCACGCCTGCGGCCAGGCCTTCGTGGGACATTTTCGATTCGTCGCGTTCGGTCACTTGAACTGTCATCGTTAAACTCCACTTTTTCTGGTTGGGTGCGACAGTCTGTCGCACGCCTTATTTATAGAGTTTGTTAGCAGCCTAAGTAAATAAAACGGCCATGAAACAAGTTTCATGTAGCCATGGTATGCCTAGGCCCGACTGCTTTATGCCCGCCCAAATAAAAGCCCCGCACGGGGCGGGGCTTGGTGTTGCGTTATGGCTCAACGCCGACAAGCTTGAGTGTCAGTTACCTTTAACCGGCTTGCCATCGACCGTGCCGTCCTGCAGGACGATCACGTATTCCTTGCCATCGGTTTCCACTTGGCGCAATTGCACGAGCAAGTAGTCCCAGTTCTTGGCAAACCACAGCTCGGTGATGCGCTTGCTCTGGCTTGGATCACGCACACGTTCGACCTTGACGGCATCCACCTGGCCGGTCTTGGTGGTTACTTTCTCAGTACCCAGTACGCGGAAGTCATAGGTGTCGATCTCGTCACCATCGACCACCTGGTAGGTCATGCTCTTCTTGCCAGCGGCAACATCGTGCTGCAGCGCCAGCTGATAGGACGACTTGTCGAGCACCCCACGGTTGAGCGGCAGGGTGATGGCATCGCCACGATCGCTGCCGGTCACTTTCTTGGCAGCCCAGTCGAAGCTCAGGTCGACCTTTTTGGCCTTGCCAAGACCGCCGCGCTCGAAGTGGTAACGCTGGGGCAGCAAGGTGTCGTTATCCAGGCGCAGCGAGCTTTGCTCGGTCAGGCTGGCGATCATCATCGACGCTTTGAAGTTCAGGTCCCAGGTACCATCGGCATTCTTGACCAGGCTACGTTCGGCGGTACCGCTCATGGGCAGTTGCTTCCAGTCGGCGGTGTAGCTGGCCGAGAACGGCTTCAGGTCTGCTGCCTGGAGGGGCAGGGCAAGCACGGCAAGAGCCAAGAGCAGGGCACGACGCATAGTATCTCCTAGGATCGAATCAAATGACCGCTGGCCGACAGGGGCTGGCCATCCAGTAATGCACCTTGTTCGCCAAGACGCAAGCGGCCGTTGGCGAACCAGTGAACAGCCATTGGGTAGATGACGTGTTCCTGTGTGTGAACCCGCTGAGCCAGGCTTTGGACCGTGTCATCGGGTGCCACCGGC
The DNA here is from genome assembly GCF_002021815.1 of Pseudomonas parafulva. Taxonomy (NCBI): domain Bacteria; kingdom Pseudomonadati; phylum Pseudomonadota; class Gammaproteobacteria; order Pseudomonadales; family Pseudomonadaceae; genus Pseudomonas; species Pseudomonas parafulva. The sequence goes on along the minus strand of NZ_CP019952.1, from coordinate 3,446,466 downwards.
ACGACAGCCTGTACGACCAACGGGCCCCCATCGAGTTCCTCGGTGACAAAGTGGACACTGCACCCGTGCTCGACATCCCCTGCTTCCAGGGCGCGTCTATGGGTGTGCAACCCTTTGTAGCGAGGCAGCAGCGAAGGGTGGATGTTGAGCAGGCGACCTTGGTAGTGGCGCACGAAGTCGCCACTGAGGATACGCATGAAACCCGCCAGCACCACCAGGTCCGGAGCGAACCCATCGATACAGGCCACCAGGGCCGCATCGAAGGCTTCGCGGCCCTGGAAGCCGGTATGGTCAAGGACCGCGGTGTCAATACCGGCAGCGGCTGCACGCTGCAGCCCGTAGGCATCGGCACGGTTGGAGATGACCGCGCCAATGCGCACGGCGCTGTCCGGGACGGCGCAGCTGTCGATCAGCGCTTGCAGGTTGCTGCCGGAACCCGACAGCAATACCACCACATTGCAGGACTTGCTCGGCATCAGTGTGCCTTGAGGTTCTGCAGCTCGACCTGGGCAGCGCCCTCTGCGGCCTCGGTGATGTGGCCGATGACCCAAGGCTGTTCACCGGCGTTGCGCAGTTCGCTCAGGGCGGTTTCGACCTGGTCCTGGCCTACGCAGATCACCATGCCCACGCCGCAGTTGAGCACGCGGTGCATTTCATGCTCGTCGACGTTGCCCTTTTCCTGCAGGAAATCGAAGACGGCTGGGCGCTTCCAGCTGGCCACGTCGATGACCGCCTGGGCATTGGCCGGCAGTACGCGCGGGATATTGTCCAGCAGCCCGCCACCGGTGATGTGGGCCATGGCCTTGACCGCGCCGGTGTTCTTGATCAGTTGCAGCAGCGGCTTGACGTAGATGCGCGTTGGCGCCATCAGCAGTTCGGTCAGCGGCTGGCCGTCGAGCTGGGTGCTTTCGACGTCTGTGCCCGAGACTTCGAGGATCTTGCGGATCAGCGAGTAACCGTTGGAGTGCGGGCCCGAGGATGGCAGGGCGATGAGCGCATCGCCGGTGGCCACGCGCGAGCCGTCGATGATTTCGGCCTTCTCCACCACGCCTACGCAGAAGCCTGCCAGGTCGTAGTCTTCACCTTCGTACATGCCCGGCATCTCGGCCGTTTCGCCGCCGACCAGCGAACAGCCTGCCAGTTCGCAACCTGCGCCGATACCGGTGACCACGGTAGCCGCCACGTCCACGTTGAGCTTGCCGGTGGCATAGTAGTCCAGGAAGAACAGCGGCTCGGCACCGCAGACCACCAGGTCGTTCACGCACATGGCGACCAGGTCCTGGCCGATGCTGTCGTGCTTGTTCAGGTTCAGCGCCAGGCGCAGCTTGGTGCCCACGCCGTCGGTGCCGGAGACCAGCACCGGCTGCTTGTAGCCAGCCGGGATCTCGCAAAGGGCGCCGAAGCCGCCCAGGCCACCCATGACTTCAGGGCGTGCGGTGCGTTTTGCCACGCCCTTGATGCGTTCGACCAGTGCTTCGCCGGCGTCGATGTCTACACCGGCGTCCTTGTAGCTCAGGGAGGGTTGCTTGCTCATTGATCCAGGCCTTTAGGAGGGAGGGATTCGTAAAAACGACCCTGACGGCAAGGGCCGGCAGCCATGCAGCGGCTAACCGTGACATCAGTGGTCTGTGAAGGCGCGCGATTTTATCAGGGTTGCCGTGCAGCGGCCATCCTCCGGCCGACGGGCAGGTGAATTTAGGGCTCTCGCCGGTGCAAGATCGCCAGAAGCCTGGCCTTGCCGGTGCTACCTTTAACCGTGCCGCTTGAGGTATGAGTGCTGAAGCTTGAAACTCGCCGTTCCAGAGCACAAGGACACAACGATGCGCTTGTTCACTACTTGGGTCATGGGATGTCTGTGGTTGATCGCAGGGGCGGCCCAGGCCGAGAACGTCTCCGGCCTTTATCAGGTGCGCGAGCCGGTGGCCGGGCAGGGCGCCGAGGCGCGTGCGGCGGCGACCAGCCAGGCCTTCGACACCCTGGTGCTGCGCCTGACCGGCGACCCCAAGGCCGTGCAGAACCCGGCGCTGGCGGCATTGCGCAAGGATCCGCAACCGATCGTCAACCAGGTGGGCAGCGACGCTGGCCCGCCCGAAACCGTCCGGGTCGAGTTCGACCCCGGCAGCACCGAGCGTGCCCTGCGCAAGGCGGGCCTCAGTCTGTGGGGCAGCAATCGCCCGTCGATTCTGGGTTGGTGGCTCGTCGAGAGTGTTGACGGCACTAGCCTGGTAGGGGACGGCCAGCCTAGCGCCCAGCCGTTGCGGCGCGCGGCCCGTCACCGGGGCTTGCCGCTGCGTCTGCCGCTGGCCGATCTGCAGGAGCAACTGGTGGCCGACGCCAAGCATATCGAAGCCAAGGATCCCGGGCCGCTGCGTGAGGTCTCCCAGCGCTACGGCGCCGATGCCGTGTTGGCCGTGCACGCCCAGGAGATCGACGGCAAATGGCAAGGCAAATGGCAATTGTGGCTGGGCGAGGGGCGCGAGCAGGGCAGTGCCGAAGGAGCGGACCCGGCAGCGCTGGCCGACGCCGTGATGCTTGCCGTGAGCACGCGGCTGGCACCGCGCTACGTAACGCGTCCCGGGGCCAGTGGTCAGGTGCAGATGCAGGTCCAGGGCATGAACCTGCCGCGCTACGCTGAGCTGGCCCGGGTGCTGGAGTCCTACGGCGCGCAGTTGAAGCGGGTCGACGGCGACGTGCTGACCTATTCGGTCACCGCCAGCCGCGAACAACTCCGGGCTCAGCTGGCATTGGCCAAGCTCAGGGAAGTCCCAGCCGAGCAGGCACCTGCGCCGCAGGTGATCCTTGGGTCAGTGGGTACGTCCACAAACGAGCCACCGGTGTCGCCTGCTGCCGCCACCGAACCGTTCGATGGCTTGCGCTTTAGTTGGTAAGAGGGTCGTTCATGACTGACATGCGTCGTTGGATCTGGCTGGGCGTGGCATTGATCGCTATCGCCCTGCTCTATAGCCTGCACAATATTCTCACGCCGTTTCTGGTCGGCATTCTGCTGGCGTACCTGGCCGACCCGCTGGTCGATCGCCTGGAGCGCCTGGGTTTGTCGCGGACCTGGGGCGTAGTGGTGGTGTTCGGGCTGTTCACGCTGCTGATGCTTGCACTGTTGCTCGTGCTCATCCCCATGTTGGCCAAGCAGTTGGTGCGCCTGTACGCGCTGGCGCCGCAGATGCTTGACTGGCTCGAACATGTCGCCTTGCCATGGGTGCAGGGGCGTCTGGGCCTTGCCGACGGGTTCTGGAAATTCGACAAGATCAAAGCGGCCATCGGCGCGCACATGGGGCAAACCACCGATATCGTCAGCATGCTCTTGTCCCAGGCAACGGCCTCCAGCCTGGCGTTAATGGCCTGGGTGGCCAACATGGTGCTGATCCCCGTGGTCGGGTTCTACCTGTTGCGTGACTGGGACTTGATGATGGCCAAGTTGCGCAGCTTGTTGCCGCGCCAGAGGGAGCCACAAATCGTTGGGCTGGCCAGCGAGTGCCATGAGGTGCTGGGTGCGTTCGTGCGTGGGCAACTGCTGGTGATGGTCGCGTTGGGCATCATCTATTCGGCAGGCTTGATGCTGGTGGGTCTTGAACTGGGGTTGTTGATCGGCATGCTGGCAGGCCTGGCGGCCATCGTCCCGTACATGGGCTTCATCATTGGCATCGGTGCGGCGCTGGTGGCAGGGCTGTTCCAGTTCGGTGGCGATCTGTATCCCATGCTCGGCATCGTCGCGGTCTTCATGGTCGGTCAGGCACTGGAGGGCATGGTGCTGACACCTCTGTTGGTAGGCGACCGGATCGGTTTGCACCCTGTGGCGGTGATCTTCGCCATCCTGGCCGGCGGAGAGCTGTTCGGTTTCACAGGCGTGCTGCTCGCGCTTCCGGTGGCGGCGGTCATCATGGTGCTGCTGCGCCACGTGCACGGCTTGTACAAGGAGTCGGACATGTATGCAGGGGATGCGCCGGCTCCCGTCCACCTCGATCCCCCTGCACCCGACCAGCCGTGACAGGCCGGCAGGTGAGCCTCGGTTGCTGCGGCGATAGTGCAACCCATTGATTTTGCTTGGACTCTGCAGCGGCGTCATTGTGCACCCCGCTTGGCAGGTATAGACTTTGCCGATTGTCCACAAAAGGCCCCCAGCGGTCCTGTCGACCGCCCGCGAGCATGAAACCACCGATCCAGTTGCCCCTGGGTGTGCGCCTGCGCGACGACGCCACCTTCATCAACTACTATCCGGGCGCCAATGCCGCTGCGTTGGGGTATGTCGAGCGGCTTTGCGAAGCCGACGCCGGCTGGACCGAGAGCCTCATCTATCTGTGGGGCAAACAAGGCGTGGGCCGCACGCACCTGCTGCAAGCGGCCACCCATCGCTTCCAGCAGCGGGGCGAGCCTGCCGTCTACCTGCCGTTGGCGCAGCTGCTCGAGCGCGGTACCGGTCTTCTGGACTACCTGGCCCAGTACGAGCTGGTGTGCATCGATGACCTGCACGTCATTGCCGGCAAGCCGGACTGGGAGGAGGCCATGTTCCACCTGTTCAACCGCCTGCGCGACAGCGGCCGTCGACTGCTACTGGCAGCCTCCGCTTCCCCGCGGGAATTGCCGGTCAAGCTGCCTGACCTGAAATCCCGTCTCACCCTTGCCCTGGTGTTCCAGATGCGCGGCCTGTCTGACGAAGACAAGCTACGTGCCTTGCAATTGCGGGCATCCAGGCGCGGCCTGCACCTGACCGACGAAGTGGGTCACTTCATCCTCACCCGCGGCGCGCGCAGCATGAGTGCGCTGTTCGATCTGCTGGAACGGCTCGATCAGGCTTCCCTGCAAGCCCAGCGCAAACTCACCATTCCTTTCCTGAAGGAAACCCTCGGCTGGTAAGCCCCTGGAAACACGGGGCCAGAGCCATCCCACGGAAAAGTCACATCTTTTTCGATAAAATTTGCAAATGGAACTTATAGTGGGCATAGTTCCACCCCACTAAAGGATTACAGACACGGTTGTGCCCATGCTCAAGCGCTTCGCACCCCTCGTGCCACTCGCACTCGTGACCCTGCTTTTTGGCTGTGCGGCCCAAGGCCCGGTATCCCAGCCCCAGGATCACACCCCGGTCGCCGTACAGCCGGCGATCAAGGCCAAGGCCTCGTCTTCGCCAGTGTTTGGCGAACCCCAGGAAGTGGCTACCGACGATGAACTGGAGGTCTTCTCCAGCAGCAAGCCCTATCAGTTGCCAGTGCTGGCCGACAGCATTCTGGAGCGCGGCATGTCGTTGATCGGCACCCGCTATCGCTTTGGCGGTACCTCGGAACAATCCGGCTTCGATTGCAGCGGCTTCATCGGCTACCTGTTCCGCGAGGAGGCAGGCATGACGTTGCCGCGTTCTACTCGCGAGATGATCAACGTCGATGCGCCGAAGGTGGCGCGCAACAAACTCAAGCCAGGCGACCTGCTGTTCTTCAGTACCAACGGCCGTGGCCGTGTCAGCCATGCCGGGATTTACCTGGGCGACAACCAGTTCATCCACTCCAGCAGCCGTCGTAGCGGTGGTGTGCGCATCGATAGCCTCGGTGACCGTTACTGGAGCAAGACCTTCCTTGAGGCCAAACGTGCCTTGGCCATGGCGCCGACTCATATCGCGCGCAACTAATGGCAATCTGATGTGTCCTAACCACGGCGTCGCTGCTTTGCAAAAAAGCTCGACGCCGTGCGTATTTACAGAAAGCGTCTAATCTAATTTCTCAACTCTATCCCGCTGCGGCCCAGCGTTCCCATACAGGATGTTTTGGCCATGACAACGATGGCGCGCTTCGCTTTCATTTCCCTGGCAGCCTTACTGGCGGCCTGCTCGAGCCAACCCCAGGCACCTGCCCCTACACGGGTCGTGCAGCCTCAGGTTACCTATAGCCAACCCAGCTTCTCGCCCACTGCCGATGACGTACTGATTCGCGCCATTGGTCTGGTTGGCACGCCCTACCGCTGGGGCGGCAATACGCCCGATTCGGGTTTCGACTGCAGTGGTCTGATCAAGTACGTCTACCGCGATGCCGCCGGCATCAGCCTGCCGCGCTCCACGCGGGAGATGATCGGCATGCGTGCGCCTACTGTGGATGTGAAGTCCTTGCAGTCCGGTGACCTGGTGTTCTTCGCGACCAGTGGCGGTTCGCAGGTAAGCCATGCTGGTATTTATGTAGGGGACGGGCGCTTCGTGCATGCGCCCCGCACCGGCGGTACGGTGCGGTTGGACTATCTGTCAAACAGCTACTGGGCCAAGGCCTACCTGCAGGCCAAGCGGGTCATCCCACAAGGGCACCTGGCCCAGAACCCCTGAGCCCGATCACCGAGCTTTGCTGACGCGCCAGATGGTATTGCCCACATCGTCAGCTACCAGCACGGCCCCGTGGCCATCCAGGGCAACCCCCACGGGGCGGCCCATGGCTTGGCCGCTTTCATTCAGGAACCCATCGAGCACGTCCATGGGCTTGCCCGACGGCTTTCCCGAGGCGTCGAAGGGTACGAATATCACCTTGTAGCCGCTGTGGGGCTTGCGGTTCCAGGACCCATGCTGGCCAATCAATGCACCTGCCCCAAAACGCGCCGGCAACACACCCGGCCCGGCGAAGGCCAACCCCAGTGAAGCGGTATGCGGCCCCACGGCGTAGTCGGGTACCTGTGCCTGGGCGACCTTGGCAGGGTCCTGGGGCTGCACGCGCTCATCCACGTGCTGGCCATAGTAGCTATAGGGCCAACCATAGAATCCACCTGCTTGTACCGAAGTGATGTAATCCGGTACCAGGTCGCTGCCGATTTCGTCACGTTCGTTGACTGCGGTCCAGAGCGCGCCACTGTGAGGCTCCCAGGCAAGCCCGTTGGGGTTGCGCAGGCCGGTGGCGAACAGGCGGTGCTTTCCGGTGCTGGGGTCGATCTCCCAGATCGCGGCGCGCCCCTGCTCCTGATCGAGGCCGTTTTCACCCACGTTGCTGTTCGAGCCCACGGTGACATAGAGGCGCCGTCCATCGGGGCTTGCGATGACATTCTTGGTCCAGTGGTGATTCAACGGGCCGGCTGGCAGTGAGGTGACCACCTCTGCCGGACCGGTTACTTGGCGTGCACCGGGCTGGTAGTGAAAACGCAGCAGTTTATCCGTATCGGCCACGTAAAAATCGGTGCCTACCAGCGCCATGCCAAAGGGTGAGTTCAGCCCGTCGGCAAAGGTATGGCGGATTTCCGCAACGCCGTCCTGGTCCGCGTCGCGCAACAGGGTAATGTGATCAGGGCTGGGCACGGCGGCCCCCGCGCGTGCCATGACCCGCTTCATGGCCCATCCGCGGATACCCTTGGCGTCTTCGGGTTTGGCAGGTGCGTTGGTTTCTGCCACCAGCACGTCGCCATTGGGCAGCACATAGAGCCAGCGCGGATGGTCGAGGTCACCGGCAAAGCGCGACACCTGCAACCCGGGTGCAGCCTGGGGCATGCGTCCGGCGGGCCAGCCGACGGCTGGCGCGATGTTCACGGTGGGTAGCAGGGTTTTGGCAGGGGAGGGCAGCTGCGGTGTGGGGCCGCTGCCGTCGGCCACCGTATAACGCGCCCTTTCGCCGCAGCCACTCAAACCCAGGCTTACAACAAGTACAACAGGCAGTGCCACGCGGTTCATGGTCGGCGTCCTCGGCAGGTTCTATTGATTCAGAGGGTAGGGAATGCCGCGGGTTCATTCGCACAGGCGGCAGGGGCTGCATCGGCGGCTCGGCGATCGCTGCTGTGCCGCCAGGCGAGCCGCGTCGATTGACGCTCCGGGTGCAACCCTCTAACCTTCGCGCGTGTTTCAGGTGCCCCGCCAGCCACGTCTGGCCAGGGTGAAACTGGGAAGTCGGTGAGCGCCCGCAGGGTGCGATTCCGGCGCTGCCCCCGCAACGGTAGGTGAGAGACGGCCGCGCAGGGCCACTGGGTACGATCCCCGGGAAGGCGCGCAGGTCAGGGCCAGTGGCCCGCTCATGAGCCCGGAGACCGGCCTGATACTGCCAACGGCATCACGGAGGGTGATGCGCGGTGCACTCTGGCTTTGGCCAATGCCCCTGCGCGCGCTCCGTTTGCCTGCCCATTCCCTGACACGGCGCTCGATCGTGGTGTCAGCCAGCGGAGAACTTCCCATGAGCGACGCCACCGAGCGCGACGAACGCCATCTGGCACGGATGCAGCGCAAGAAAGCGGTCATTGACGAGCGCATTGCCAACTCCCCTAACGAATGCGGCCTGCTGCTGGTGCTCACCGGCAATGGCAAGGGCAAGAGCAGCTCGGCCTTCGGCATGCTGGCCCGGGCCCTGGGCCACGGCATGCAGTGCGGCGTGGTGCAGTTCATCAAGGGCCGCAACAGCACCGGCGAAGAGCTGTTCTTCAGGCGCTTTCCCGAACAGGTGCGCTACCACGTGATGGGCGAGGGCTTCACGTGGGAGACGCAGGACCGCCAGCGTGACATTGCGGCGGCAGAAGCGGCGTGGGCCGTCTCCCGGCAACTGCTGCAGGATCCTGCGGTGCAGTTCGTGGTGCTCGACGAGCTCAACATCGCGCTCAAGCACGGCTACCTTGATCTGGACCAGGTGCTGTCGGACATCCAGGCCCGCCCTCCCATGCAGCACGTCATCGTCACCGGTCGCGCGGCCAAGCCTGAAATGGTCGAGCTGGCCGACACCGTGACCGAAATGGGTATGCTCAAGCACGCGTTCCAGGCCGGTATCCGTGCCCAGAAGGGCGTCGAGCTGTGAGCCAGGCCCGCCATTGCCCCGCCGTTCTGATTGCCGCACCGGCCTCTGGCCAAGGCAAGACCACGGTCACTGCCGCGCTGGCGCGCCTGCACCGGAATCTGGGCCGCAAGGTGCGGGTGTTCAAATGCGGGCCTGACTTTCTTGACCCCATGATTCTCGAACGTGCCAGCGGTGCACCCGTTCGCCAGCTCGACCTGTGGATGATCGGTGCCGAGGAGAGCCGCCGGCTGCTCTGGGAGGCGGCAGGTGAAGCCGACCTGATCCTCATCGAAGGGGTGATGGGGCTGTTCGACGGCACCCCTTCGAGTGCCGACCTGGCGCGTCACTTCGGTGTGCCGGTGCTGGCGGTGATTGATGGTACGGCCATGGCCCAGACCTTTGGCGCGCTGGCCCTGGGCCTGGCGCGTTATCAGCCGGACCTGCCGTTTGCCGGAGTGTTGGCCAACCGGGTGGGCAGCCTGCGTCATGCGCAACTGCTCGAAGGCAGCCTGACGGAGGGCCTGCGTTGGTATGGCGGCTTGTCCCGCGAGCGCGGCATCGAACTGCCCAGCCGTCACCTGGGGTTGGTGCAGGCCAGCGAGTTGAACGACCTGGACGCACGTCTGGACGCTGCTGCCCAAGCATTGGGCGCCAGCTGCGATGCCGCGTTGCCACCGGCCGTCACCTTCGAGCCGGCCGATCCGCTATCCGCCCAGGCTACCTTGGCGGGTGTACGTATCGGTGTAGCCCGCGACGAAGCCTTTGCCTTTCTCTATGGCGCCAACCTGGACCTGTTGCGCCGTCTAGGCGCACAGGTGCAGTTTTTCTCCCCCCTGCATGATGCGCAGCTGCCCGAAGTGGACAGCCTGTACCTGCCCGGCGGTTACCCCGAGTTGCACCACCATGCCCTGGCGCGCAATACCTCAATGTGCCAGGCCATCCGCGCCCATCACGCCCAAGGCAAGCCACTGCTGGCCGAATGCGGCGGCATGCTGTATCTGCTCGACGCGCTGACCGACGTGGCCGGGGACAGGGTCGAGTTGCTCGGGTTGCTGCCAGGTGAAGCGACCATGCAAAAGCGCCTGGCGGCCCTGGCCCTGCAAGCGGTCGAGCTGCCCGAGGGCACACTGCGCGGCCATACCTACCACCACTCCCTGACCAGCACTGCGCTCAAGCCGCTGGCACGTGGGTTGAGCCCCAACGGCGGGCGCGGCAACGAAGCCGTGTATCGGCTGGGCCGCTTGACCGCGTCCTACGTGCACTTCTACTTCCCCTCCAACCCGGAGGCGGCCGCAGCGCTGCTTTGCCCATGAGCGAGCATGCGTTCAGCGACCAGGAGCGTGCCGCGGTCTATCGCGCCATCGGCGAGCGGCGCGACATGCGCCATTTCGTTCAAGGCGAGGTGGCGCCGCAGGTCATGACACGGTTACTCAGCGCAGCCCACCAGGCACCGAGCGTGGGCTTGATGCAGCCATGGCGGTTCATCCGCATCACCGAGCGGGCCTTGCGTGGGCGCATCCAGGCACTGGTGGAGGCCGAGCGGGCGTTGACTGCACAGGCGCTGGGCGAGCGCTCGGACGAATTCATGAAGCTCAAGGTAGAGGGCATCAACGATTGCGCCGAACTGTGGGTCGCCGCCTTGATGGACAACCGTGAGCCCCACATTTTCGGGCGCCGCACGCTGCCTGAGATGGACTTGGCCTCGCTCGCCTGCGCCATCCAGAACCTCTGGCTGGCCGCCCGTGCCGAAGGGCTGGGCATGGGCTGGGTATCGCTGTTCGATCCCAAGGCGCTGGCAGCGTTGCTTGGCATGCCCAGCGGCGCCAAACCCGTGGCCGTGCTGTGCCTGGGGCCGGTGGCGGCATTCTACCCTGCACCCATGCTGGTCATGCAGAACTGGGCCGAAGAACGGCCGTTGCACCAGATGCTGTTTGAAAACCGTTGGGGAGAAGGCGCATGAGCGTGGCGTTGCTGACCGTGGCCGGTGTGGCCCTGGATGCATTGTTCGGCGAGCCCCGGCGGCGCCATCCGCTGGTTGCGTTCGGCAACATGGCCAGCAGCCTTGAGCGGCGCTTCAATGCCGGCGGGCGTGGTTGGCGCAGTCATGGTGTGAGCGCCTGGTTCCTGGCGGTGGTGCCCCTGACCTTGCTGGCCCTCATGCTCTCCTGGCTGCCTGTGATCGGCTGGCTGGTCGATGTGCTGGCGTTGTACTGCGCCCTGGGGCTGCGCAGCCTGGGCGAACATGTGCTGCCGGTGGCCACGGCCCTGCGCCAGGGGGATCTGGAAGAAGCACGGCGGCGGGTGGGGTATCTGGTCAGCCGTGAAACCCGTGAGCTGGACGAGACGGCGGTAGCGCGGGCAGCCACTGAGTCGGTGCTGGAAAACGGCAGCGATGCCGTATTCGCCGCCTTGTTCTGGTTTGCTGTGGCCGGGGCGCCAGGGGTGGTGCTTTATCGACTGAGCAACACCCTCGATGCCATGTGGGGCTATCGCAACGAGCGCTTCGAGCGCTTCGGCTGGTGCGCGGCGCGCATCGATGACCTACTCAACTACGTGCCGGCGCGCCTGGTCGCGCTTACTTATGCGGTGCTGGGCAAAACCCGTCTGGCGCTGGCCTGCTGGCGGCGCCAGGGGCCACTGTGGGACAGCCCCAACGCCGGCCCGGTCATGGCGGCCGGGGCAGGGGCCCTGGGTGTTGAATTGGGTGGGCCGGCGGTGTACCACGGCCAGCTGCACGACCGCCCGCGCCTGGGCGACGGCCCACCGGCCAGCCCCGATGCCATCGAGGGCGGTTGGACGCTGGTGCAGCGTGGGGTATGGCTGTGGCTGTTGGTGTTCTGTCTGGGAGCTTATCTGAATGCTTGAACATGGAGGCCGGCTGCTGCGCGCGGTTCGGCAGTACGGCATCGCCCGCGAGCAGTGGCTGGACCTGTCCAGCGGCATTGCGCCCTGGTCCTTCCCGATACCGCCGATCCCACTCGAAGCCTGGGCACGGCTACCGGAAACAGACGATGGCCTCGAACAGGCGGCGTGTAGCTACTACGGCGCCACGCGACTGCTACCCGTAGCGGGCTCACAGGCTGCCATCCAGGCCCTGCCGCTGTTGCGCAGCCCGAGCCGGGTCGGGGTGCTGACGCCCTGTTATGCCGAGCATCCCTATGCCTGGCAGCGCGTTGGACACGCGTTGCTCGAGCTCGATGAGCATCAGGTCGACGACGCGCTCGACGACCTCGACGTCCTGGTCTTGGTCAACCCGAACAACCCCACCGGCCGTGTCGTGCCTGCGCCCACGCTGCTGGGATGGCATCAGCGCCTGGCAGCGCGCGGTGGTTGGCTGGTGGTCGATGAAGCCTTCATGGACAACAGCCCCGGAAACAGCGTGATGGAAAGTGCCGAGCGCCCCGGTTTGATCGTGCTGCGCTCGTTCGGCAAGTTCTTCGGCCTGGCCGGTGTGCGCCTGGGCTTCGTGGCCGCAGAGCATAGCTTGCTGCTGCGCCTGACCGAACTGCTCGGCCCGTGGACGATCAATGGTCCCAGCCGGGTGCTGGCCCAGGCCAGCCTGACCGACCTGGCCATGCAGCAGCTGCAGCGCCAGCGCTGTGCAGATGCCAGCGAACGCTTGGCGGCTTTGCTCACCCATGCAGGGCTGGCGCCCGCCGGCGGGTGTGACCTGTTCCAGTACGTGCGGTGCGAGCATGCCGCGCGATTGCACGATCACCTTGCCCGACACGGGGTGCTGGTGCGCCTGTTCGAGCGCCCGGCGGCCTTGCGTTTCGGCTTGCCGCCAAGCCAGGCAGACGAACGACGATTGGCCCAGGCCCTGAGTGCCTACCCCAAGGACCTTACATGACGACCCTGATGGTGCAAGGCACCACCTCCGATGCCGGCAAAAGCACCCTGGTGACTGCCCTGTGCCGCTGGCTGCTGCGCCAGGGCATCGGCGTGGTGCCATTCAAGCCGCAGAACATGGCCCTCAACAGCGCCGTGACCGCCGACGGTGGCGAGATTGGCCGGGCCCAGGCGGTGCAGGCCCAGGCCTGTCGCCTGGCGCCGCACACCGACATGAACCCGGTGCTGCTCAAACCCAACAGCGATACAGGCGCCCAGGTGATCATCCATGGCCGTGCGGTGACCAGCATGAACGCGGTTGCCTACCACGATTACAAGGCCATCGCCATGCAGGCCGTGCTGGCCTCGCACCAGCGCCTGAGCCAGGGCTGGCCAGTGGTCATGGTCGAGGGCGCAGGGTCGCCGGCGGAGATCAACCTGCGGGCCGGCGACATTGCCAACATGGGGTTCGCCGAAGCCGTGGACTGCCCGGTGATCCTGGTCGCCGACATCAACCGCGGGGGCGTGTTCGCCCACCTGGTCGGTACCCTCGAACTGCTGTCGCCCAGCGAGCAGGCGCGGATCAAAGGGTTTGTCATCAACCGTTTCAGGGGCGACATCGCTTTGTTGCAACCTGGGCTCGACTGGCTGGAGCAGCGCACCGGCAAACCCATGCTAGGCGTGCTGCCGTACGTCACCGACCTGCACCTTGAAGCCGAGGACGGCATCGACCGGCGCCAGAGCGAAAAGCAGCAGCGCGTGCTCAAGGTGATCGTGCCGGTGCTGCCACGCATCAGCAACCACACTGACTTCGACCCGCTGCGCCTGCACCCGCAGGTCGACCTGCAGTTCATTGGCCCTGGTCAGCCGGTGCCGCCAGCGGACCTGATCATCCTGCCGGGTTCCAAGAGCGTGCGTGGCGACCTTGCGCAATTGCGCGCGCGTGGCTGGGACAGGGCCATCGAACGCCATCTGCGCTATGGCGGCAAGGTAATCGGTATCTGCGGCGGCCTGCAGATGCTTGGGCGCGAGGTGCACGATCCGCTGGGCCTGGAGGGCGCTGCAGGCTCCAGCCCCGGCCTCGGCCTGCTGGACTACGCCACGGTGCTGGAAGCCGACAAGCAGTTGCGCAATGTCTCCGGAACCTTGCACCTGGACGCATCGCCCGTGACCGGTTACGAGATCCATGCCGGTGTCACCACTGGCCCTGCGCTGGCGCACCCGGCGGTACGCCTGGCCGACGGCCGCTGCGAGGGTGCCATCAGCACGGACGGCCAGGTGTTGGCCACTTACCTGCACGGGTTGTTCGAGGGCAGCGCCTCCTGCGCGGCCCTGCTGCGCTGGGCTGGGCTTGAAGACGTGCAACTGATCGACTACGAGGCGTTGCGCGAGCGCGACATCGAACGCCTGGCTGACCTGGTGGACAAGCACCTGGACACCCAGCGCCTGCGCCAATTGTGTGGAGTACCCTGACGTGCGTACGTTCGTGATCGGCGGAGCCCGGTCTGGCAAGAGCCGCCTGGCCGAGCAGCGGGCAGCCGACTGCGGCTTGCCTGTGACCTATATCGCCACCAGTCAGCCGCTGGACGGCGAACTCGATGAGCGGGTGCAGCTGCACCGCCAGCGCCGGCCCGTGGAGTGGGGGTTGATCGAAGAACCCTTGGCCCTGGCTGCTGTACTAAAGGCCGAAGCTGCTGCTGACCGCTGCCTGCTGGTGGACTGCCTGACGCTGTGGCTGACCAACCTGCTGATGCTGGATGACCCGCGCCGGTTGGCCGAGGAACGTGATGCCCTGTTGGGCTGCCTTGAGCACCTGCCCGGCCACATCATCCTGGTCAGTAACGAGACTGGCCTGGGTGTGGTGCCCATGGGCGAGTTGACGCGACGTTACGTCGATTTGGCCGGTGTCGTGCACCAGGCGGTGGCCGAACGTTGCCAGCAGGTGATCCTCACGGTCGCTGGCCTCCCACTCACGCTCAAAGGACCTGCATCATGAACCCTGTCTGGTGGCAGATGCCCTGCCAGCCCATCGACGGTGCGGCCATGGCCGCAGCACGCGAGCGGCAGCAACAATTGACCAAGCCTGCCGGTTCGCTCGGCCAGCTCGAAACGCTCGCCATTCAGCTGGCAGGCCTGCAGGGCTGCGAACGGCCGGTGCTCGAGCACGTTGCGATCAGCCTGTTCGCCGGCGACCACGGCGTGGTCGAGGAGGGCGTCTCGGCGTATCCTCAGGCCGTGACAGGCCAGATGTTGCGCAATTTCGTCGGCGGGGGTGCCGCCATCAGTGTGCTGGCACGCCAACTGCACGCCACCTTGGAGGTGGTCGACCTCGGCACGGTCGACCCGACGCTCGCACTGCCGGGCGTTCGCCACGTGCACCTTGGCCCCGGCACGGCCAATTTCGCCCGAGAGCCCGCCCTGAGCGAGGCACAATTGCAGGCCGCCTTGCAGGCAGGTCGTGACAGCGCGCTGCGGGCGGCGGCCCACGGCGCACAGCTGTTCATCGGCGGTGAAATGGGTATCGGCAACACCACCGCAGCGGCGGCGCTGGCCAGCGTACTGCTCGCCTGTCCGCCAGCCGCGCTGAGCGGGCCAGGCACTGGGTTGGACAGTGCCGGCGTGCAGCACAAAGCGCACGTCATCGAGCGGGCTCTGGCCTTGCACCGCCTGGCGGCCGATGAACCGCTGCGTGCACTGGGCTGCGTGGGGGGCTTCGAGCTGGCGGCGCTGGCCGGCGCTTATCTGGCGTGTGCCCAGGCGGGTGTGGCGGTGCTGGTGGACGGGTTCATCTGCACGGTGGCGGCCTTGGTGGCCGTGCGCCTCAACCCCCAGTGCCGCGCTTGGCTGTTGTTCGCCCACCAGGGTGCGGAGCCCGGCCACCAGACGGTGCTGAGCGCCTTGCAGGCCGAGCCGTTGCTGGCTCTGGGGCTGCGCCTGGGTGAGGGCAGTGGTGCCGCGCTGGCCGTGCCGTTGCTGCGGCTGGCCTGCGCGCTACACGGGCAAATGGCGACCTTTGCCGAGGCTGCCGTGGCGGACCGTCCGGCATGAGGCTCGACTTGCTGCGCCACGGGGAAACCGAGCAAGGTGGTCTGCGTGGCAGCCTCGATGACGCCCTGACCGAAAAGGGCTGGGCTCAAATGCGCGCCGCCGTGGCCGACGCAGGGCCTTGGCAGGCATTGGTCAGTTCGCCATTGCAGCGCTGTGGCCGATTTGCCGATGAGCTGGGCGCCAGGCTGGGCCTGCCCGTGCAGCGCGAGCCTGCATTGCAAGAACTGCATTTCGGCGATTGGGAAGGGCGCACGGCGTTGCAGATCATGGAACACGACGCCCAGGCGCTTGGGCAGTTCTGGGCTGATCCCTACGGCTATACGCCGCCCAATGGCGAGCCGGTCCAGGCGTTTGCGCAGCGCGTCCTGACGGCCATCGAGGGGTTGTACCGCCAGCATGCTGGCAAGCGCGTACTGCTGGTCACCCATGGTGGTGTCATGCGGCTGCTGTTGGCCCGCGCCCGTGGCCTGCCCAGGGCGCAGCTGTTGCAAGTGGAAGTCGGCCATGGCGCATTGGTGCGCTTGCAAGTCGGCGAGGATGGCCAGCTGGTTGAGGGGGGTTAGCATGCTGCCATTCTGGATTGCCCTGCAGTTTCTAAGCAGCCTGCCTGTCACCTTGCCCGGCATGCCAACGCCACGCCAGGTAGGCCGCTCGTTGTTGTACTACCCCTTGGTCGGGCTGCTGTTCGGTCTCCTGCTATGGCTGGCCAGCCATTGGCTCGCAGGCGTTGCGGCGCCGCTGCATGCCGCCTTGCTGCTGAGCCTCTGGGTGCTGCTCAGTGGCGCGCTGCACCTGGACGGCCTGGCAGATAGCGCAGACGCCTGGCTAGGCGGGTTTGGTGATCGCGAACGCACGCTGCAGATCATGAAAGACCCGCGCAGCGGGCCGGCAGCGGTGGTGACGCTGGTGTTGGTGCTGCTGCTCAAGTTCTGCGCCTTGTGGGCACTGATCGAGCAGGGAGCTGGCCTGCAACTGATGCTGGCACCGGTCATCGGTCGAGCAGCGCTGCTGGGGCTGTTCCTGTGTACCCCCTATGTGCGGCCTGGCGGGTTGGGCCAGGCGCTGGCCGAGCACATGCCCCGCCGCGCAGCAGGGTGGGTACTGTTGATCTGTGCCGGCGTGGGCCTGACATTGGCTGGCTGGGCAATGGTGCTGACGGCGGTCGTGTTCGTCGCCTTGCGCAGGCTGATGTGCAATCGCCTGGGCGGTACCACGGGCGATACCGCAGGTGCACTGCTGGAACTGCTTGAGCTCACCGTTCTGCTGGGCCTTGTCATGATCCCGTAAGCCAATCGGGGCAGCGCGGGCTGGGATTTATCCAATTATGTAGGACGACTCTGAAGGCGCCTTCTGCAAAGATCATCTGAAAAAAGCCGGCAAACTAATCCTGTAAAACGCCTTCACCGGATGCACTACCCTCAGGCGCTTGTTTCCAAAAGGCGTGTGTGATGCATTATTGGCTGCTCTTCCTGGCCCTGCTGGGCTTCACTCCACCTGCCGCCCAGGCAGCCGACCTCATGGCGTTCTGGGACCAACCCCGGCATGGGGGCAACAGCTTCAATCGATTGCCCCCTGACCAGGCCTACTTTGATGCCCTTCGGGCTTATGGCGCGACCTGGGTTCGGGTGTCCTATGACAAATGGCGACCTGCGGACAGGGACTTTCTATTGGGCAATGCCGATGGCTACCACGGCTTGCCCGCCAGCGACCTGGCTACCCTGCGGTCGGTGTTGGATCGGGCCCATCGAGCCGGCCTCAAAGTGGTGATCGCACCGCTATCATTGCCGGGCATGCGCTGGTCGCAGAACAATAAAGGCACCTTCGACGACCGACTGTGGCAGGACAAGACCTACTGGGCGCAGGCCGCAGCCTTTTGGCGCGACGTCGCCCGTGCGTTGAAGGATCATCCTGCGGTCGCTGCGTACAACCTGGTGAACGAGCCCGCACCGGAAAAGTGCAGCGATCTGCCCGAACATGCCAGCCCGGAGCGCATGCAACGCTGGTATGCGCGCGAGCAAGGCGGTGCGCGTGATTTGCCGGCGCTGTACCGGCAGTTGACGGCGGCCATACGCGAGGAGGATGCGGTAACGCCGATCATGGTGGATTCGGGCTGGTATGCCGCCGCCGATGCCTTCACCTATTGGCCCGCGCCGCTGCCCGATGACAGGGTGCTCTACAGCGTGCACATGTACGAACCCTATGCAGCGACCAGTGCGCCCAACATGGCCCGCCGACAGCCGCTGGCCTATCCAGGGGCGGTGCCCTTCGCCGGCCAGCTTCAGCAATGGGACGGCCAGCGCGTGGCGCAGTACCTGCAAGCCCCGCTGAACTGGGCCGATACCATGAACGTGCCCCGTTCCCGCCTGGTGGTGGGCGAATTTGGCTGCATGCGCCGCCTGTCAGGCTGCCGCCAGTACCTGGAGGACGTACTGGGCGTGCTCGATCAGCACCGCTTGCACTGGGCGTTCTACAGTTTCCGCGAAGACAGCTGGGACGGGATGGACTACGAATTGGGCACCGCCAAAGTGCCCTGGCGCTACTGGCAGGCGATCGACCAGGGGTTGGCCGACCCGCTGCCGCGGCAAGCGACCCCCGCGTTCGAACCCATCCGCAAGCGACTGGCGACAGATCAATGACGACCTGCGCTGACGTCCTGCTTGCTGTCAGTCAGCTTCAGCGTTCATGCTGTAACCAAATGCTTCCTTGATGACTCGGCGTACGTGGCGGTGGATGGCCTTGCAGTGCCAGGTTTCATCAACGGCAGCACCTGACGACCTTGCGATGGGCTGGAGACAATAACAATGACGTCTGTATGGCGAACCAGTGGATGGGTGTTGACTGGGGCGGCGCTGATCCTTGCGCTGTCACTTGGCGTCAGGCACGGCTTTGGCTTGTTCCTGGCACCGATGAGCGCTGATTTTGGCTGGGGTCGCGGCGTCTTTGCCTTCGCCATCGCCTTGCAGAACCTGATCTGGGGCCTGGCCCAGCCCTTTGCCGGGGCGTTGGCCGATCGCCTTGGCGCCTCGCGGGTGGTGATGGTTGGCGGCGTGCTGTATGCGGTGGGCCTGGCGATGATGGGCATGGCCGACTCTGCCTGGTCGTTGTCATTGAGCGCCGGCCTGTTGATCGGCATTGGCCTGTCGGGAACGTCCTTTTCGGTCATTCTGGGCGTCGTCGGCCGGGCCGTGCCGCCTGAAAAGCGCAGCATGGCCATGGGCATTGCCAGCGCCGCCGGTTCGTTCGGTCAGTTCGCCATGCTGCCCGGCACCCTCGGCCTGATCCAATGGCTCGGCTGGTCGGCGGCTTTGCTGGTGCTGGGCCTGCTGGTGGCCTTCATCGTGCCGTTGGTAGGCCTGTTGCGCGACCGTCCCTTGCCCTCTTACGGCAACGAGCAGACGCTGGGCGAGGCGCTGCGTGAGGCGTGTGGGCACGCCGGTTTCTGGCTGCTGGCGCTGGGCTTTTTCGTGTGCGGCTTTCAGGTGGTGTTCATCGGGGTGCACCTGCCGGCGTACCTGGTGGACCAGCATCTGCCAGCCACCACGGGCACCACGGTGCTGGCCCTGGTGGGGCTGTTCAATATCGTGGGCACGTTCACGGCTGGTTGGCTGGGCGGGCGCCTGTCCAAGCCACGCTTGCTGACTGGGCTCTACCTGCTGCGTGCGGTCGTCATCGTGCTGTTTCTCTGGGCGCCGGTGAGTGCATTCAGCGCGTACCTGTTCGGTATAGCGATGGGCCTGTTGTGGCTGTCCACGGTGCCGCTCACCAACGGCACCGTCGCCACGGTCTTCGGCGTGCGTAACTTGTCGATGCTTGGCGGTATCGTGTTCCTGTTCCACCAGCTCGGGGCGTTTCTGGGCGGTTGGCTGGGTGGCGTCGTGTATGACCGCACTGGCAGCTATGACCTGGTCTGGCAGATCGCGATCCTGCTGAGTGTCTTGGCTGCGGCGCTCAACTGGCCGGTCCGTGAACGGCCTGTGGCACGCTTGCAGGTAACGGCGGCATGAACCCAGTATTGACCCGTATGGTTCTCGCGCTGGTGGCGCTTTTGGTGCTGATGCTGGCCTGTTGGGGGTGGCACGAGGGCGGCATGGCGCTCATGCAATTGGGCATGGGCGTCTGTTAGCCGCTACGCTGCCAGTTCAAGGTTGATCGAGCAGGAGCGAGATGTCATGAGCGTGAAGTGGATGGTGGTGCCGGTATTGGCGTTGATGGCCAGCGCGTCCAGCTGGGCGACCGAATGCCCGGCCGTGTTGCAGGGTACGTTGCCGGAATTGCGGGGCAAGGGTGAGGTCGCGTTGTGCGAGCGGTTTGCCGGTAAGCCGTTGGTGGTGATCAACACGGCCAGTTATTGCGGGTTTGCGCCGCAGTTCGAGGGGCTTGAGGCGGTGTACAAACAGTACCATGGCCGTGGGTTGGAGATGCTTGGCGTGCCTTCGAACGACTTCAAGCAGGAGGATGCGGACAGCGAGAAGACGGCGAAGGTGTGTTATGCGAATTATGGCGTGACGTTCACCATGACCAAGGAACAGGCGGTGCGGGGCAAGGATGCGATTCCGATGTTTGCGGAGTTGGCCAGGCAGAGCAGTGCGCCCAAGTGGAATTTCTACAAGTATGTGATTGATCGTCAGGGCAAGGTGATTGGTAGTTTTTCGAGTTTGACGAAACCGGATGATGCTGAGTTTAAGGCAGCGATTGAGAAAGCTATCGCTTCGCAGCCTTGATCTTTTGGTGCGCTCAAGTATTGATCTCAGTTCAATTGCGGTGGTTTCGAGTCATTGAACTGTAGTGATCTGTGGCTGATGAATATATGAAAGGTCATAAGGGTTCTTAGCCAATTGCCTGCAATCGATTGGAGCGTCCTTGTGCCGCGATGGGCCGCGCCTGCAGGGGTTGTGTGTGGCTTTAAAGTTTGGAATCTGCTCGAATATCAGTTCTAGAGTAATGCGCTGTTTCGCTCTTGCTCTTGCTCTTGCTCTTGCTCTTGCTCTTGCTCTTGCTCTTGATTCTAAGCGCGCGGTAGTTCAGGCGCCGCAGATCGCGACTTCAGGAGGCCGAGCGCAGGGCTTGCGGAGGGAGGTGACAGGCATGGATGCCTGTCAAGCGCTGGGCCCCAGGATGGGGCCTGCAGCGCGGTCCTCCCGGGAGCAAGCCCGGAGCGAGGGAACCCCGGAGCGTAGCGTAGGGGCCGGATGATAGGAGCAGGCGGTTTTTGCTTACTTTTTGACAAGACAAAAAGTGAGCCGCCGTAAGGGCGGAAAGGTGACTGTGCGCCACCCTCGCCAATGAATACCAACTTGCTGTATGCGCCCACGCTCTGAAGTTTGAAGTTTGAAGTTTGAAGTTTGAAGTTTGAAGTTTGAAGTTTGATTGCGTTGGTGTGGGTGTTGAAAGAGAGCATAGTCCATTTGCGATGGCGACGCTTAGTCACCTTTTCGCCCTTACGGCGAGTCACTTTTTGTCAAACGCCCTCCATGTCAGGATAGTTGTCGCCCCGTGCAATAGATGGAGGGCGAGGACTGTCTCATGAAGCAACGACGTTACACCGCTGAGGAAAAAGCCTGGGCGCTGGAGCAAATGTCGGCCCCGATCAGCCGTACGGTCGTAGAGCTGGCCAAGCAAACGGGCATCACTGCTGTCACACTCAGGACTTGGCGTAACGAAGCCAAGACCCAGGGAGCACAGATGGCAGGAACAGGTAAGCGCAACGGGCGCTGGAGCAGCGCTGACAAGTTCAGGGCAGTGCTCCAGACAGCCGCAATGAGCGAGGCAGAGATTTCGGCATACTGCCGTACCGCAGGCATTGTGCCGGCGGACTTGGTGTTGTGGCGTGCAGCGTGTGAGCAAGCCAATACGCCTACCCAGCAGGAACCCGCCAAAGATATTGCTTCGGTCAAGCGTATCGAGCAATTGGAGCGTGAGCTGCGGCGCAAAGAAAAGGCTTTGGCAGAAACGGCAGCGTTGTTGGTGCTGCGAAAAAAGGCCAATGCGATCTGGGGCAAGGGCGAGGACGAATGACCAGCGCCGCAGATCGCACCACTGCCCTTGAGTTGATCGATGCGGCTATCGAGTCAGGCGCTCGTCAGCGTGCAGCCTGCACAGAGCTGGGCATCACCGAGCGCACCTTGCAGCGGTGGCGCAACCAACCTAAAGACCGGCGGCCTGAAACGAGTCGCCCAACGCCGGCCAACAAACTGAGCGAGCAGGAGCGGCTGGCGGTTCTGGCAGCAGCCAATCGTCCTGACTGTGCAGGCCTCACTCCACATGAAATCGTGCCGAAGTTGGCAGATGAAGGCCTTTACTTGGCCTCAGAATCCACCTTTTATCGAGTGCTCAAGTCAGCAGGCCAGGCACATCGGCGTGGACGCGGCAGAAAGCCCCAAGCCAGGCCGCTCACCACGCACAGGGCAGACGGCCCGAACCAGGTTTGGTGCTGGGATATCACCTGGCTGCCCAGCACAGTCAAAGGCCGTTACTTCTACTGGTACATGGTCAAAGATATCTACAGCCGCAAGCTGGTCATGAATGAGGTGCATGAGGCAGAGAGCGCTGAACATGCCAGCGTCTTGCTGGAACGTGCCTGTCTGCGTGAAGCAATCCGCCCGGAAACATTGGTGCTTCATTCAGACAATGGCAGCGCCATGAAAGGCGCGACAATGCTGGCCGCTCTGCGTGATCTGGGTGTGCTGCCATCGTTTAGCCGCCCGCGGGTCAGCAACGATAACGCCTATGCCGAAGCCTTGTTCCGTACGGCCAAGTACTGCTCGCGATGGCCAGGCCTGCCGTTTGAATCACTGGACGAGGCTCGGGTATGGGTCATGGAGTTTGCTGCCTGGTACAACAATGAACACCGCCATAGCGCGCTTAAATACGTCACTCCTGCGCAGCGACATGGGAGGCAGGATGCTGCTGCGCTGAAGCAGCGTGAACAGGTCTACACGGTGGCTCAGCGTGGGAGTCCAGAGCGCTGGGCTCGAGGAATCCGCAGCTGGAAGCTGCCTGACCATGTGTATCTGAATCGTGAGCGAGACGCCCAGCAGCAAGTCGGTTAGGCAAGACACGACAACTACCTTGACACATACCGAACGCGACAAAAAGTAACCAAAAAACGCTGCGCTCCATTCATACGGCCCCTACGCTGCGCTTCGGGGTTCCCTCACTCCGGTCTTGCTCCCGGGAGGACCGCGCTGTAGGCCCCATCCTGGGGCCCAGCGCTTGACAGGCATCCATGCCTGTCACCTCCCTCCGCAAGACCTGCGTTCGGCCTTCTGAAGTCGCGAAGATCAAAAGCAAGATCAAAAGCAAGATCAAAAGCCAAAGCCAAAGCCAAAGCCAAAGCCAAAGCCAAAGCAAGATCAAGATCAAGATCAAGATCAAGATCAAGATCAAGATCAAGAGCAAGAGCAAGAGCAAGAGCAAGAGCAAGAGCAAGAGCAAGAGCAAGAGCAAGAGCAATTGGCGTTAGTTATTGCGGGGGTTTATTGGCTAGAGTGCCCTGGGTAGTAATTGTTGATGATCTATCTATCCACAATGGCAGCTGCATCACGATTCAACCCGCATACACGGTCATCGCAACCAGCCTTCCCACAATCGGTCTTACAATCAACACGCAAACAAAGGCTACCGGCATCGCCAATCGATAGGCTTTCAGCACGTTGCTTATATAATCCTGATCAATTCCGGCGTTAGCTGCTGTAATCACGAAACACATCAGCAACGCCATGATGGCCGACATGTAAAAGGCAAACACATACGGCGTGGCATTCACATGCAGTCTGCGGCGACGGCTTTGAGTGGCATCAGTCATGCGACCTCCTGGAGTCCGATTGAGGCGTTACCCTATCAACCCACGGCGCTCCCCCAGTAGACCGCTGCGCCTTAGTCCTTTATAAAGCAAAACTTACGAATCCCAAGGGCATAGCATGGACCTGCTCAACGCCATCCGCAGCTTCATCAAGGTCGTCGAAGCGGGAAGTATTGCTGCGGGCGCCCGCAGCCTGGGCATCAGCCCAGCCGCCGTGAGCCAGAACCTGGCGCGTCTTGAAGGACACCTGCAGGTCCGCCTGCTGACCCGCACAACGCGGCGCATGACCCTGACTCCCGCCGGCACCCAGTACTACAAGCATGTCAGGCTGATAGAGCGTGACCTGGCGCGCGCTGAGCAAGCGGTGATGACGCCTGAAACCGAGCCCCAAGGTCGGCTGTGCATCGCTTCGACCTCCGCGTTCGGTCGTCACGTCCTGGCGCCACTGATACCTGCGTTCAGCGAGCTGTACCCGCGTATCTCGATCGAGCTGGTCATGAGCGACAGAAAGGTTGACCACGCACGTGAAGGTATCGATGTCAGCCTGCGCATCACGCCCCAGCTGGACGAGCACCTGGTCGCCAAGCACATCGCCCGCATTCCTTTCGTCTGCTGTGCAGCGCCAGGGTATCTGGCCAGTGCCGGTGTACCGCAAACGCCAGAGGCCCTGCGCAACCACCGTTGTCTGGTGTTTCGCTACCCGGTCGATGGCCGTCTGTTGCGTTGGGGGTTCATGCGTGATGGGCAGCGCCTGGAGCCCGAATTCGGCGACGTGCTCATCTGCGACGACATCGATGCGCTCACGCAGATGGCGGTGCATGACGGCGGCATCACTCGCCTGGCAGCGTTCATTGCACGTCCGCACCTGGCTTGCGGTGCCCTGGTGCCGCTGTTCGAATACAGCCCTGACGGACAGGCGTATGCGCAGACAGAACCCATGGACGTTTATCTCTGCGTGGCCGATCGCTTCGCACTCACGAGCAAGGTAAACGCCTTCATGCATTACCTGCGCGACCGTCTTGGCGAAGATTGGCAAGTGCCAACATGAAAAAACCGCCACGAGGGCGGTTTTCCAGTAGCGGGAATGATCAGAAGCGGTAAGTGAGGGACGCCCCTACACCGTGCGCGCTGTTCTCGTACTTGGCACGGTAGGCGCCCTTGGTGGCGCTGACCTGATTGACCTTGGTGTCTTCTTCCCACAGGTAGGAATACGCCACGTCGATGGTCATGTCCTCGCTCGGGCTCCAGCCGGCGCCCAGGCTGAAGATCTTGCGATCGCCTGTGGGGATGCGCGGCGAGCGATCCTGGTTGTTGGTCGGCGACTGGTCGACGGTGAAGCCGGTGCGCAGCACCCACTCCTTGTTGACCTTGTACGACGCACCCACGGCGTGGGCCCAGGTGTCATGCCAGTTCTGTTCTTCCGAAATGGTCTGGAAGGCTGAGCCGATCAATGGGCGCGGGACATCGTTCTGAACAGTGATGTCCTTCAGACGGCTCCAGCGCGTCCAAGTGCTGCCGGCGTACAGCGTCCACTGATCGTCGAGCTCATGAGTGACCGAAAGGTCCACCGACTCCGGCGTCTTGATCTTGAGCGAGGCATCGAACTTGCTGCCGCTGAAAGGTCCGATCAGCGGGGTGTTGACCTTGGTCTTGCCCTCGAGCTTGTAGTCGACCATGGAGTGATAGGTCAGGCCGATGCGCGTGCGGTCGGTGGCTTGCACCATCAGGCCGATGTTATAGCCGACCGCCGTGTCGTCGCCCTTGATCTTGACTTCACCGTCGTTGCGCCCGGGAGTGACCGGGTTGATCAGGTTGGAACCCAGTTCGCCCTTGATCCGGTTGAAGGTCGGGCCGAAGCCGATCGACACCTTGTCATTGAAGGCGTAGCTGACGGTAGGCTGGAATGTCACCACTTCCACGTGGCTTTTCTTGCCCCAAAAACGCGCGGCGTCGTCACTGCCGTAGTCGGTGACCAGACCGAATGGCACGTAGACACCGAAGCCGACGGTCCAGTGGTCGTCGATGGGCTTGACGTAGTAACCCATGGGCACGCCGACGACCGGTACCATGTCACCGTCAGTTTCCCCCCCAAGGTTGCTGCCAGGCCCCGAGATATCGGTTTTGGCGATGACCGCTGCGCCACCGACGGTGACCTGCTGGCGCTTGAGGCGGGACATGCCGGCCGGGTTGCCGTATACGGTGCTGGCATCCTCGGCAGAAGAGGAACGTCCCGCGAAACCTGTCCCCATGCTGCTGACGCTTTGTTCGTTCAACGCGAAGCCGCTGGCGAACAGTTGGCTCGAAGCGAGCGCAACAGCAACGCCAAGGGAGGTTTTGAGCATTACTTTTTTCATTATTAGAACTCCTTGGGATCTCCGAGGCGAAAAGCTACCAACAAATCACGCGCCGCGCTATAGGCGCAATCGCAGGAGATAGAGCGGTTTTGTAGGACAATCCGACTAAAATTCCCTTTCTCAGTTGAGTCTGTAAGAACCGTCTCAAGAAGCCACTGGCAGTTTCTGATCCACGCAGGCTTGCCAGGCTTCTGTGAAGTCTCGCAAGCGACCCTGGGGGTTGAAAATCTGACGCCAGATGCGCGCCTGGCCTATCCGGTCGTCCACTGCAGGCAAGGTCACAGCCTGAGCTTCGACAAGTAGCCAGGCAATGGCGGTGGCGTAGCGCAGGTTCACGGTAAGTTCCAGGTCGGGTCCGCCCAGGAAGGCATGCTGGCTGGCCAGGCCGCGTACACGGCTGGCCAAGTCGGGATCGCGTGCCAGGTAATCGTCCCAAAGCGTCCGATGACGCTGGTCATCTATGCGAAACAGACCATGCCCACGTCGACCGTGCAGCGCCGATCCCAATGCCGACTGGCAGGCAGCAATGCCGAGCAACAACATTTCGGCGCTCACGCAGTGGCGGTCAAGGTAGATCAGTGTGGGCCTGATGACATGCTGACGTAATTCTTTGGCCGCAATACCCATGGTGCCCCCGAGCAGTAAGAGACCGACGGGCGCAGGCGCTTGGCAGCTGGATGAACGGTCAGGCCCGCCGGAAGCGGCGTGCACCGCTCGAGTTGAAGTGTAGTGTGATAAGGATGATGTAAAGGGCTGTTTTTAAATCGATTGCTGCCTGACAACCCGAGCGATATACCCGAAGGCAATTACGCTGGATTTGTACAGGCAAGCGGGGAGGGGGTGTATTTGACGGGTGAATGCCGCAGCATTCACCGCTCACGCGGTGAGTGACTGGCGGGTACGGGCGATAACGGCCTGCAGCGGTTCGCTGCGGCTGTACTGCTCGTGGTACAGACGTTCGGTGTGGCAGGCGATACCGTGTTCGTCCACCAGCGTGAAGCTGAAGCTGCCCTTGCGTGGTGCAACGAGCAAGCATTTCAGCGGCGAGAACGCTTGGGAAAGGGTACCGATTGCAGCCTGGATTTGATGTTGAGTTTGCATATTATTGGAGGTTCCTGCATTAAACACGGGGAGTAGATCCGTGCATCATAGAAACGTTCCAGTGACGTCTTTATTAAGGGACGAGAGAACCTGCTGGAACAAAGCAGCCAGAAGGAGCGCAATCAAAAGTGGGCGCTTGGGCTGACTGGTAGGTACTTCAGAGGACAGGCAGCACACGGGGCCAAGGTTCTGGGCCTTCGTGCGGGATCCTGATCAATTAGTCTCGTGATGGATGTCGCGGCAGCATATCGGCTGCGGGCGAGTCATCGAAAGGGCCGGTCCTGGTTTCAGCAGCGCGCTGTTGGGAAAGCGAATCTGCAAGGACATTGTTGGCCAGAATTGACTTTCAGCTTGGTACTAACGAGGCGCATCCTACCTGAACCTTTCAATGAAGGCAAGCCCTGGAAGCGCTTGGGTAGCCGAGCAGTATGGCCCTTAATTTTGCCGGTGGGAAGGGGGTAGAGCACGCTTAGAGGATGCCTAGAACGCCTGCCTGACACACGAACGGATGCCCGGCTGGGGCTTGTTCACACCGAAAGGATGATTTGTATCAAACGCGTCCTACCTTCCGCTCCGGTCGCCAATGACTTGACTGGCCAGTTAAGTCAATGAAAAAAAACACTATTTTTTGTTGGTGAAAAAATCGTCAGTTTGACAGCAGCCCCCGTAATTCGGGGCTTGGCGGGGGGGAATAGGGTGTTGTCCACCGACTTATCCACAGGAACTGTGGATTGTCGTCGCCGCTTGCTCTAGTGCGGGGTTGGCGCCAAATTGTCTCGGGTCTTGCCAAAAATCAGACCAGCTCGCATGACCATCCATCGTCTTGCAAACGTCAAGAAACAATCACATGAAATTTTTATAAAAAAAGTCCTCGGCATTAGGCCGGCACGTCAAAAACCGGTAGAGTGGCGCGCTTTTCGATTTGCCTGACCTGCCGCTCATGAAGTCTCGCAGCAAACAACTCGCCAGCCCCATGCCCTCGTCTGCACAGCGCCCTGGACGGTTCACGCTCAAAGTTGCCCTGTGGCTACTCGACAGTTCGCGTTTGGGCGACAAACCACAGGTCAAGCACCTGGCTGGGCGGTTACTCAAGCGCCCAGCGCGCGAGGGTGTGGTGGTGGCTCAAAGCCGCCTGGGACAGATGCTTTGCCGCGACTGCGGCAGCGCCCGTGATCGGCGTATCGGCCATGACCTGCTCCGTCAGGCCGCACGCGCAGGCGATTGTCGCGCCCAGGTGGAGTATGCCCGAGCGTGCCGGGCGTCTGCGCCCGAGCAGGCTCGCAGCTGGCTGGAGTTGGCGGCCGGGAAGGGATCCCAGGAGGCCCGCCGTTTGCTGCGTCAGTGGTTCGGGCACTGATTACCCCTGCATGTGACAGCGCCGCGGGCAACCTGCCGGTCAGGCTGTTAAGCTTCAGCGAATTTGCCAGACAGTGACCGGGGTAGGCATGACAGTGGATCTGGCCAGCATTCTGCTGGGCTTGGTGGCGGGCGCGGTGCCGTGCCTGGTGTGGGTCATGCAGCTGCAGCGTCGGCATGCGGCACGGCATGGCGAGCGTGCCTTGCTTGAAGAGCGTCTGAACGCAGCGCAGCTGGCCCAGGCCGGTTTGCAGGCGCAACTCGATGCCAGTCGTGATGAAGTCAGTGACCTCAGCGAAGCCAATACCCTCAAGCAGACGCAGCTTGCAGCCCAGGGCCGAGAGCTGGAGCTGCTGCAGATCGAGCGGGACAATGCCCGCGACGCCGCCCATGCCTGGAACCTGGAGCGCGCTACCCGCGAGGCAGAGCAGCGCCGCCTGGAGTCTCAGGCCGCACGCCTGGAAGCCGAGCTGCGAGAGCAGCAGGAAAGCCACCAGCAGCGTCTCGAGGACCTGCAGGAGGCCCGCGATACCCTGCGTGCCCAGTTTGCCGACATGGCCACCAAGATCTTCGATGAGCGCGAACAGCGCTTTGCCCAGACCAGCCAGCAGCACCTTGGCCAACTGCTCGACCCATTGAAGGAGCGCATCCAGGCGTTCGAAAAACGTGTCGAGGAAAGCTACCAGCAGGAAGCCCGCGAGCGCTTTTCGCTGGGCAAGGAGCTCGAGCGCCTGCAGCAACTGAACCTGCGCCTGTCCGATGAAGCGACCAACCTCACCCAGGCGCTCAAGGGGCAGAAAACCCAGGGTAACTGGGGCGAGCTGATCCTGGAGCGCGTGCTCGAACACGCAGGGCTCGAAAAGGGCAGGGAGTACCAGACGCAGGTCAGCCTCAAGAGCGCTGACGGTGAGCGCTTCCAGCCCGATGTGCTGATCATGTTGCCGGGCAACAAACAGGTGGTGGTCGATGCCAAGGTAAGCCTAACGGCCTACCAGCAGTTCGTGTCAGGCAACGACGAGGCGGCGCTCAAGCAGCACGTCCAGTCCCTGCGCAGTCACGTCAAGGGCCTGTCAAGCAAGGACTACAGCCGTCTCGAAGGCCTGCACAGCCTGGATTTCGTGCTGCTGTTCGTGCCCATCGAGGCCGCGTTCTCGGCGGCGTTGCAGGCCGAGCCCAACCTGTTCCAGGAAGCCTTCGACCGGCAAATCGTCATCGTCAGCCCCACCACCTTACTGGCCACGTTGCGGGTGATAGACAGTTTGTGGAAGCAGGAACGCCAAGGCCAGAACGCCCGGGAAATCGCCGAACGTGCCGGGTGGCTGTACGACAAGTTCGTGCTGTTTATCCAGGACCTGGATGAACTGGGCAGCCGCCTGCAACAGGTGGACAAGGCCTACGCGGCAGCCCGTAACAAACTGTGCGAAGGGCGCGGCAACCTGGTCAGTCGCAGCGAGCAGCTCAAGCTGCTCGGCGCCCGGGCCAGCAAAAGCCTGGCGCCCGACTTGCTCGAACGCGCCTTCGCCGATGAAGCGCCCGACCAGGCGCTTACTGCACCAGGCTCAGATGACGGTTGAGCAGGGCCCGCAAGGCAGCGGGCTTCACCGGCTTGGGCAGATAGTCCAGGCCTGCGGCATGCACCAGTGCGACGGTTTCCTTGCTGCCGTCGGCGCTGATGACCACCCCAGGCACCGGTTCGCCCAACCGAGTGCGTAGCCAGCCCATCAAGCGCGTGCCGGTGTCGCCTTCATCCAGGTGGTAGTCCACCAAGGCCAGGTGCGGACGCATGCCCTCGGCCAGCAGCGCCTCGCACTCGCTGCGGCTGCGTGCGGTCCACACCTGGCAGCCCCAGCGGCTGAGCAGGCTGTTCATGCCAATCAGGATGCTGTCTTCGTTGTCGACGCACAGCACCTGCAGCCCGGCCAGCGGCTCGCTGCGCTGCTCTACCGCCGAAGTGACGAGGGCTGGTTGTTGAGAGATCGGTACGCTTACGCGGAACACTGTCCCCTTGCCTGGCCAGGAACGTACCTCCAGTGTGTGGCCCAGGACCCGGCACAGTCCGTCAGCGATCGCCAGGCCCAGGCCCAGGCCTTTTTCGGCGCGGGTCTGATGGCTGTCCAGGCGTTTGAACTCCTGGAAGATCACGTGCAGCTTGTCGTCGGCGATGCCGGGCCCCCTGTCCCAGACTTCCAGCCACAGGCGCTCGCCCTGGCGGCGAGCCCCCAGCAGGATCGGGCTCTTGCCATAGCGCAGGGCGTTGGTGAGGAAGTTCTGCAGCACACGGCGCAGCAGTTTGATGTCACTGTTGACCCGCAGGCGGCTACCGCGCAGGCGAAACGCCAGGCCTTTCTCGGCAGCCAACACCTTGAATTCCGCCCCAAGGGTGTCGAACAGCTCGTTCAGGGCAAACGGCTTGGCGTCGGGGGTGATCTTGCCGTTTTCCAGGCGCGAGATGTCCAGCAGGTCGCTGATCAGCTCCTCGGCCGAACGCAGTGAACTGTCCATGTGCTGGACCAGTTGCCGGGCTTCTTCGGTCATGCCTTCGGCTTGCTGCGACAACGCCGCAGAAAACAGCCTGGCGGCGTTGAGCGGCTGCATCAGGTCGTGGCTGACCGCAGCCAGGAAGCGGGTCTTGGACTGGCTGACCGCTTCGGCATGGCTCTTGGCTTCGGTCAGCGCCTGGTTCAGTTGCGACAGCTCGTAGGTGCGCTCTGCCACGCGTTGCTCAAGGCTTTCGTTGGCGTGGCGCAGCGCTTGCTCGGCTTCGCGAAACGGCGTGATGTCGGTAAAGCTCATGACGAAACCGCCACCTGGCATCGGGTTGCCGATCAACTCGATCACGCGCCCATTGGGGAACAGCCGCTCGGACGAGTGAGCCCGGCCCTGGCGCATCCAGTGCAGACGCCGGGCCACGTGCACCTGGGCTTCCCCTGGGCCGCACAGGCCGCGCTCAGCGTTATAGCGAATGATGTCGGCAATGGGCCGTCCCACGCTGATCAGCCCGTCCGGGTAATTGAACAGCTCAAGGTAACGCCGGTTCCAGGCCACCAGGTGCAGGTTCTGGTCGACCACACTGATGCCCTGGTTGATGTTCTCGATGGCGCCCTGCAGCAACGCCCGGTTGAACTGCAGCACCTCGCTCGCTTCATCGGCAATGCGCACCACGTCTTCGAGCTGCATGTCGCGGCCCTCGATGGCTGCCTTGACTACTGCACGGGTAGACGAACTGCCCAAGACACCGGCCAACAACCGCTCGGTGTGTTCGATCCAGTCACCGTCGGCGTTCTGGTTGGGGTTGAAGCCCTTGCCCTGGCGATAGGCGAACCGAATGAAGCTCTGCCGCGCGCGCTCCTCACCCACGAAACGCGATGCCAAGGTCAGCAGGTCGTCGATCTGCACCGCCAGCAGCGGCTTGCTGCTGGGGCGGGCGCTGGTCTGCTGGCCAATGAAGCGGCCCGCTTGCCAGTGCTCGGACACGCGGGTACGCGACAGCAGCGAGACCCAGGCAAACAGGGTGAAGTTGCCGGCAAGCGATAGCACCACGCCTTGGGTCAGCGGGCTGATCGGCAGATTCAACGGGTTGCCATGCAACCACGCCAACCCTGGAAACACCTGCAGCGACCAGCCCAGACTGTGGGCGGCGATGGGCAGCACCAGGGTGTAGAACCACAGGAAAATACCCGCCGCCAGGCCTGCAAAAACGCCCCGGCGGTTAGCCTGCTTCCAGTACAGCGCGCCGAGCATGGCGGGCGTCAATTGGGTCACGGCGGCGAACGCGATCTGGCCGATGGTCGCCAGGCTGGCCGTGGAGCCCAGCAGGCGGTAACTGACGTACGCCAGCAGCAGGATGACCACGATGGTGACCCGCCGAACCGAAAGCATCCAGTGCCGGAACACCTCGAATGGTCGCTCGGCGTTGTTGCGACGCAGCAACCAGGGCAGCAGCATGTCGTTGGACACCATGGTCGACAGCGCTACCGCCTCGACGATGACCATGCCGGTAGCAGCTGACGCGCCACCGATGAATGCCAGCAGCGCCAGGCTGGGGTGTGCCTCGGCCAGGGGCAGGCTGATCACGAATGAGTCCGATATCACCGTACCCGGCAGCAGCATCTGCCCCGCCAGGGCGATGGGCACCACGAACAGGGCGGCCAGGGCCAGGTAAATCGGGAACACCCAGCGTGCCAGGCGCATGTCCTGCGGCTCGATGTTTTCCACAACGGTCACATGAAACTGCCGTGGCAGGCAGATGATGGCCATCATGGCAACGGCCGTCTGGACCACCATCGACGGCCAGTTGATGGTCTCCGTCCAGTAATCGTGCAGTTCGATGGACTGGCGCGCCTGGGTGAACAGGTCATCGAACCCATCGTAGAGGTTAAAGACGACGAAGATCCCCACGGCCAGAAACGCCAGCAGCTTGATCAACGACTCGAACGCGATCGCCAGCACCATGCCCCGGTGGTGCTCGGTGACATCCAGGCTGCGCGTGCCGAATACGATGGCGAACAACGCCAGCACCAGCGACACCACTAGCGCTGTGTCCTGTACGCGTGTGCCGGTGGCGTCTGCACTGGCGCCGATCAACAGGTTGACGCCCAGTACGATGCCCTTGAGCTGCAAGGCGATGTAGGGCAGCACCCCCACCAGGCAGATCAGGGCCACCACCACGGCCAGCGTCTGGGACTTGCCGTAGCGGGCGGCGATGAAGTCGGCGATGGAAGTGATGTTCTGCTGTTTGCTGATCAGCACCATCTTCTGCACCACCCAGGGTGCGAAGACCAGGAGCAATACCGGCCCCAGGTAGATCGGCAGGAATGCCCACAGCTGCTCGGCCGCTTGTCCGACCGCGCCGAAGAACGTCCAGCTGGTGCAATACACCGCCAGCGACAGGCTGTACACCCAGGCACGCAATTTGGGCGGCAATGGGGTGCTGCGCCGGTCGCCATAGAAGGCGATGGCGAACATGACGGCCATATAGGCCAGGGCGACCGCGGCGATCAGCCCGCTGGACAACGACATGGTGACTCCGACGCTTAATGGATAACGAGGCCCGGTCAACCAGTCTGGCACGACAGGTGGCGCGCCGTCAGCGCAGACGATGGTCGCAGTGGCAGGTGGTCGCAGCATGACGCCCCCAATTGCAGGCTCGGGCGAAGCCAGTTGACCGATGGAGGATTGACAGATGATGCCGCGAAGCAAATACTCCCGAAAAATTCATATAGATGTATATATAACAAGACGAGAACACGCCCATGCTTCCACTCGCCAGCGACACACGACTGCCACGCTACCAACAGCTACGCGACCATCTGTTAGCCCAGATTGCCAACAATCGCTGGCACCCCGGTGAAGCGATTCCCACCGAGGCTGCGCTGGCGACCGAATTCGACCTGTCGGTAGGCACCGTGCGCAAGGCCATCGATGCGCTGGTGGCCGAAGGCGTGCTTGAGCGTCAGCAGGGGCGAGGCACCTTCATCCGCCGTCCACAGTTCCAATCCTCGCTGTTTCGCTTCTTCCGCTTTGAGGCGGTCAACGGCGAGCGTGTCGTGCCGATGAGTCGCATCCTGGGAATGAACGTCGTGGCGGCCCCGTCTGCCGTGGCCCAGGCCTTGGGGCTGGCCCCCGCAGCCGATGTGATCCACTTGCAGCGCCTTCGTCTGCTCGACGCCCAGCCCGTGCTGGCCGAGGACATCTGGCTGCCCCGCCAGCCGTTTAAGTTGCTGCTGGAGACCGATCTGGATAGCAAGGGCCCGTTGCTTTACCCGATCTACGAACAGGTGTGTGGGCAAGTGGTCGCTGCTGCCGAAGAGACCCTGACTGCCGAGGCCGTGGATCAAGTACACGGGCGCCTTCTGCAGGTACCGGCTGGCAGCCCGATCGTGGTGATCGAGCGGCTGGCCCGTGACTACGCCGGTAAGCCCCTGGAGTGGCGCCGGTCGCGAGGGCACGCGCAGCACTTCCGTTACCGCATCGATATTCGCTGACCGCGCCGTTTCAACCTTTTTTTACCTGCCTGCGCCCCGTCACCCGGGCGCAGTGGCTTCGCCTGCTCGGTTGCCTGCGCTGCATGCAACCCAGCGTACCCCTCACCATTAAAAGGATAAAAATCATGTTCAGCTGGTACCGCCAAATAACATCGCGCGAACGCAAGACCTTCTGGGCCTGTTTTGGGGGCTGGTCGCTCGATGCGCTGGAAGTGCAGATGTTCGGCCTGGCCATTCCCGCGCTGATCGCGGCTTTCTCGCTGTCCAAAGGCGATGCGGGCCTGATCAGCGGCCTGACCCTGGTGACCTCCGCGATCGGCGGTTGGCTTGGCGGAACCCTGTCGGATCGGTACGGCCGTGTGCGCACGTTGCAATGGATGATCCTGTGGTTCTCCTGCTTCACGTTCCTCTCGGCTTTCGTGACAGGGTTCTATCCACTGCTGTTCGTCAAGGCCATGCAAGGCTTTGGCATTGGTGGGGAGTGGGCGGCCGGGGCCGTGCTGATGGCCGAGACCATCAACCCCAAGTACCGCGGCAAGGTCATGGGCACGGTGCAAAGCGCCTGGGCGGTAGGCTGGGGCCTGGCGGTGGCGTTGTTCACCTTGATCTATTCGCTGGTGCCGCAGGAATTCGCCTGGCGTGTGATGTTCTTCGTTGGCCTGTTGCCGTCGTTGCTGATCATCTGGGTGCGTCGCAACGTGCCAGAACCGGACAGCTTTCAACGCCTGCAGAAACAGAACGCCATTCCCCAGGGCTTCTTCGCCTCGATGGCCGGGATCTTTCGCCCTGAACTGCTGCGTGTCACGCTGCTGGGCGGCTTGCTGGGCCTCGGGGCGCATGGTGGCTACCATGCGGTGATGACCTGGCTGCCGACCTTCCTCAAGACCGAACGCAACCTGTCGGTGCTCAATTCCGGTGGCTACCTGGCGGTGATCATCTTCGCGTTCTGGTGTGGCTGTGTCGTCAGCGGGCTGCTGATCGATCGCATCGGCAGGCGTCGCAACATCCTGCTGTTTGCGCTGTGCTGCGTGCTGACGGTTCAGGCCTATGTCTTCTTCCCGTTGAGCAACACCCAGATGCTGTTCCTGGGTTTCCCGTTGGGCTTCTTCGCAGCCGGTATTCCGGCAAGCCTCGGCGCCTTCTTCAACGAGCTGTACCCTGCCGACGTGCGCGGAGCAGGGGTGGGCTTCTGCTACAACTTCGGCCGTGTGCTCTCGGCTGTCTTCCCATTCCTGGTCGGACACATGAGCGAATCCATGTCGCTGGGTACCGCCATCGGCATCGATGCCGGCATCGCCTACGGCGTGGCGGTGATCGCCGCGCTGTGCCTGCCAGAAACACGCGGCCGCAACCTCGAACCTGCCCCGCAAGCACCCGGTGTGGCCGCCCAGTAACCTGACCTATAGATCAAAGACATGCCTCACGACCCTACTTGCTCCGTTATTGCCATCGACAGCCATGCCCACGTGTTCAGCCAAGGGCTGACACTGGCGCGCGAGCGCCGTTATGCCCCCGCGTACGATGCGCCGTTGGCTGACTATCTCAGCCAGTTGCAGGCGCACGGTTTCAGTCATGGCGTTCTGGTACAGCCCAGTTTCCTGGGTGCCGACAATGGCTATCTGCTGGGCGCTCTGCAGGCCGCTCAGGGGCGCCTGCGGGGGGTGGTGATGCTTGAGCCGGACGCTGCCCGCCAAACCCTCATCCGGATGGACCAGCTAGGGGTCAGAGGCGTGCGCCTGAACCTCATGGGGCAACCGCTACCGGACCTTGCGGCCCCGCAGTGGCGCCATCGCTTCGAATGCATGGCCGAGCTGGGCTGGCACGTCGAGCTGCATCGACACCTGGCGGACATTCCCACCCTGGTGCGGGCGCTGCAACCGTATGGGCTGGATATCGTCATCGACCACCTGGGAAGGCCCGATGCGCGCAACGGGCTGGGGCAAGCGGGTTTCGCCGAGCTGCTGACCCTGGGCGGGCAGGGTAATGTCTGGGTGAAGGTTTCCGGTATCTACCGTCTGGAAGGCTCGCCCGAGCAGAACGTGCTGTTCGCCCGCCAGGCGCTGGGCGCGCTGGAAGCGCATTATGGGGCCGAGCGCCTGATGTGGGGCAGCGACTGGCCGCATACGCAGCATGAAAGAGCGATGAGTTTTGGCCAGGCCCTTGAGCAATTCGAGGCACTGGGGTGCTCGGCTCAGTTGCGTCAGGCACTGCTTGTCGATACGGCCAGAACGCTGTTTGGCTTCGCTTGAGCCAAGCAAGGCATCATCGACCAGCGCCCTTGGCAAACAGCCCGGCGACGGGGTGTTGAGGCGCTGAGGCTCCAAGGGCGCCTTGCCTGCTCGTCACAGTCCTTGCTTGCCTGCGTGTACCGAGGCAGGCTACCGCTGTCGGCGCGGGCCTAACCCTAGTCATCCGCTGACTGCCATCACGGCTGAACCTCAATCCAGGACCAAGGACGATGAGTCATTCCTCGCAATTCACCTTGCTCGGCAAGCGGCGCTTCCTGCCTTTTTTCATTACCCAGTCGCTCGGTGCGTTCAACGACAACCTGTTCAAGCAGTCGCTGATCCTGGCCATCCTGTTCAAGCTGAGCCTTGGGGACGGTGACCGGTCCATCTGGGTCAATCTGTGTGCCTTGCTGTTCATCCTGCCGTTCTTTCTTTTCTCGGCGCTGGGTGGGCAGTTCGGGGAGAAGTTTCCCAAGGACGCGCTCATTCGGGTGATCAAGCTGGCGGAGATCGGCATCATGTCGGTCGGCGCGCTGGGGTTTGCGACCAATCACCTGGCCCTCATGCTGGTGGCCTTGTTCGGCATGGGTACCCATTCGGCGCTGTTCGGGCCGGTGAAGTACTCGATCCTGCCCCAGGCGCTGCGCGAGCAAGAGCTGGTCGGCGGCAATGGGCTAGTAGAGACGGGCACCTTCCTGGCCATCCTCGCCGGCACCATCGGCGCCGGGGTAATGATGTCAGCCGAAAACTACGCCACGGTGGTAGCCGGGGGCGTAGTGGGCACTGCTGTACTGGGCTACCTGGCCAGCCGCTGGATTCCCCGCGCCGCTGCTGCCTCACCGCACATGAAGCTGGACTGGAACATCTTCAGGCAGTCGTGGACCATCCTGCGCATGGGCCTTGCCCAGCCGCCTGCGGTATCGCGCTCGATCGTCGGCAACTCCTGGTTCTGGTTCGTCGGTGCTATTTACCTGACCCAGATCCCGGCCTACGCCAAAGACTGGCTGCACGGCGATGGCACCGTGGTCACCTTGGTGCTGACGCTGTTCTCGGTGGGCATCGCCCTGGGTTCCTTGTTGTGTGAGCGCCTGAGCGGGCGCAAGGTGGAAATCGGCCTGGTGCCGTTCGGCTCCTTCGGCCTGACCGTGTTCGGCCTGCTGTGGTGGTGGCATTCCGGGGATGTGCCGAGCGCCGCCAGCGCCCATGACTGGCTCGACCTGCTGGGCCTGCACCAAGCGTGGTGGATTCTGCTGTCCATCGTCGGGCTCGGGGTGTTCGGCGGGTTCTATATCGTGCCGCTGTACGCGTTGATTCAGTCACGCACGGCCGTGGACGAGCGCGCGCGGGTGATCGCTGCCAACAACATCCTCAATGCATTGTTCATGGTGGTGTCGGCCCTGTTGACCATGGTTTTGCTGGGCGTGGCTGGGCTGGACATTCCCCAGCTGTTTTTGGTCGTCTCGCTGCTGAACATCGCCGTCAACGCCTACATATTCAGCATCGTGCCCGAATTCACCATGCGGTTTCTCATCTGGCTGCTCAGTCACTCGATGTACCGCGTCAAGCACCAGGGGTTGCAGCACATTCCCGATGAAGGCGCGGCATTGCTGGTGTGCAACCACGTGTCGTTCGTCGATGCCCTGTTGCTCGCTGGCGCCATACGCCGTCCTATTCGTTTCGTCATGTACTACAAGATCTACAACCTGCCCGTGTTGAACTTCGTGTTTCGCACCGCGGGCGCCATACCCATTGCCGGGCGTAGCGAGGACCTGGCGACATACGAGCGCGCCTTCACCCGCATTGCCCGTTACCTGGCTGACGGCGAGCTTGTGTGCATCTTTCCCGAGGGCAAATTGACAGGGGACGGTGAGATCGACGTGTTCAAGGGCGGCCTGAGCCATATTCTTGAACAGACGCCCGTGCCAGTGATTCCCCTGGCGCTGCAAGGGCTATGGGGCAGTTTCTTCAGTCGCGACCCGGCCAAAGGGTTTTTCAGAAGAATGTGGTCCCGGGTGACTGTCGTGGCAGGCAGCGCCATCCCTGCACAGGAGGCGCTACCGGAGCGGCTGCGCGAGCAGGTCATTGGCCTGCGCGCAGGCAACCGCTGAGCGCGCCTGGCCAGCTGACCGGTATCAGCTGGCGCTGACCTTGAGACCAACCAGGCCGCACACGATCAGCGCCACGCTGACCAGTCGAACCAGCGCCATGGACTCACCGAACAGGATGATGCCGGCGATCACGGTGCCCACGGCGCCGACGCCGGTCCAGATGGCATAGGCCGTGCCCAGCGGCAGCTCTTTCATCGCCAGGCCCAACAGACCGAGGCTGACGGCCATGGCGGCAACCGTGAGCGCGGTGGGCAGTGGCTTGCTGAAGCCGTCAGTATATTTGAGGCCAACGGCCCAGCCGACCTCGAACAGGCCGGCGAAGAACAGGATGATCCAGGACATGATGCGTCTCCATCGTTGCAAGTGATGGGGCCGTCCCCTGGGTGATCACGCTGGGCGTCGTGAGGTCGTCCTCACCGTAGGCCCATGGTGCACATCTAGGGTCTTGCGGGCAAGCCTGCTAGCCAATCGCCTGTCAGTGTCTGACGCGTTTTGCGTCCTCGCCGTCGGAAGGGGTGTCCTCCAGACGTCGGAACCAGGTGGAAAGCAGCGCCCCGGAAATATTGTGCCAAACGCTGAACAATGCGCTGGGCACGGCGGCCAGGGGCGAAAAATGCGCAGCGGCAAGGGCTGCCCCCAACCCGGAGTTTTGCATGCCCACCTCCAGCGCCAGCGACTTGCGCTGGGCCAAGGGCAGTTTGCACAGCTTGCCGGTGATGTACCCCAGCAAATAACCGAAGCTGTTGTGCAAGATGACAACCGCCATGATCAGGAGCCCCGACTCGGCGATCTTCGCCTGGCTGGCGGCCACCACGGCGCACACGATCAGCACGATGCTCACCACCGACACCAGTGGCAGGATCTGAACCGCAGCCTGCACACGCTCACCCAGCAGGCGCTGGGCCAGCACGCCGAGCACGATCGGGAGCATGACCAGTTGCAGGATCGACCAGAACATGTCCATGAAGGACACCGGAAGCCAGGCCGAGGCCAGGAACCAGATCAGCGCAGGCGTCAGCAGTGGCGCCAGCAGCGTGGTGACGCCAGCGATGGCCACGGCCAGCGCCAGGTCGCCGCGCGACAGCCACACCATCACGTTCGAAGCCGTGCCGCTCGGGCAGCAACCGACCAGGATCACGCCCACGGCAATTTGCGGTGGTAGCTGGAACAACTGGCACAGCAGCCAGGCCATGCCCGGCATGATCACGAAATGCGCGACCACCCCCAGCATGACCCGCCAGGGTTGGCGGGCGAGGGCGGCGAAGTCGTCGAGCTTGAGCGTAAGGCCCATCCCGAACATCACCAGCCCCAGCAAGGGCACGATGGCCACCTTCAACCCAATGAACCATTGCGGTTGCAGGAAGGCCAGCACGGCGAACACCAATACCCACAATGCAAAGGTGTTGCCGACGAATCGACTCAAGGTGGCGAGGGCGCGCATGGGGTGATCTCCAGTTCGACTGCATGCCCGGGCATTTGCGCTGCAGGCAGGGGATGAGGTGCGGCAACGGTGCCGCCCTCACGCATCATGGGTACTGCCAACCCTCAGCGGGCTCACACCCCTTGCGGGATCTCTTCGCCGCCCAGGGCTTCGAAGAGCACGGGCAAGAACTCTGCAAATGTCATCATCATCAGCTGGAAGCTGGCGTCGAACTGCTGCGCGGCCTCGTCACCGCCATCCTGCTCGGCCTGCTCCTGCAGCAGTTCCTCGAATTTCAGGCGCTTGATGACCATCTTGTCGTCCAGTACGAACGACAGCTTGTCCTGCCAGGCCAGGGCGAGCTGGGTCACCACCTTGCCGGTGCTCAGGTGCAGCTGGATTTCCTCGCCGGTCAGGTCCTGGCGCTTGCAGCGCACGATGCCGCCATCTTCGGCCGTGTCGCGCAGCTCGCATTCGTCCAGCACGTAGAAGCCTTCGGCGGCCTTCTGGGACTTGACCCAGTCGGTCATGGTGGCCACCGGGGCGATCTTGACGGTGGCCGGCCGCACGGGCAGCGAGCCCATCACTTCACGCAGGGTGGACAGCAGGTCTTCGGCGCGCTTGGCGCTGGCCGAGTTGACCAGAATCACCCCAAGGCGCGGGGCAATGGCAGCAAAGATCATGGAGCGGCGAATGAAGGCGCGGGGCAGGAAGGCCTGAATGATCTCGTCCTTGATCTGGTCACGCTCCTTCTTGTAGACCTTGCGCATCTGTTCGGTCTCGATCTCCTCGACCTTTTCCTTGACCGCGTCATTGACCACGCTGCTGGGCAGAATACGTTCTTCCTTGCGGGCGGCGATCAGCAGGTAATCACCGCTGACATGGACCAGCGGCGCATCTTCGCCCTTGCCGAACGGGGCGACGAAACCGTAGGTGGTCAGCTCCTGGCTGGCGCACGGACGGGCTGGCTTGCTGGCCAGGGCAGCCTCCAGGGCTTCAGGCTCGAAGGGGACGTCCTGGGTCAGGCGGTAGGTCAGCAGGTTCTTGAACCACATCGGGGGAGTCTCTCATTAATGCATAAGGCGGGCATTATTCTCCTACCAGCCCCGGAAGGCCAACCCTGTCAGAGGGCCAGCAGTGCACAAACCGAACGAAATCGGGCCGCTGCGCTAGGTTGTTGAAAGATCTGTACTTTTTTCGAAATAAAGTGAAAGAAAGTGCTTGCCAGGGGGCAGGACCGTCCGTAGAATGCGCCCCACACCGAGACGAAGGGTGATTAGCTCAGCCGGGAGAGCATCTGCCTTACAAGCAGAGGGTCGGCGGTTCGATCCCGTCATCACCCACCACTCGATGTATAGCGCAGCGGTAGTTCAGTCGGTTAGAATACCGGCCTGTCACGCCGGGGGTCGCGGGTTCGAGTCCCGTCCGCTGCGCCATATTCAGCTTCAAGGGCCTACTGAACACCCTGAAGCAACGAGAAAGCGACCTTAGGGTCGCTTTTTTTATGCCTTGAATTCGGCGCGAACTGCAGGGCATAAAAAAAGCGATAAGTGCTTGCCAGCATTGAAAGTTGTCCGTAGAATGCGC
The DNA here is from genome assembly GCF_002021815.1 of Pseudomonas parafulva. Lineage (NCBI taxonomy): Bacteria > Pseudomonadati > Pseudomonadota > Gammaproteobacteria > Pseudomonadales > Pseudomonadaceae > Pseudomonas > Pseudomonas parafulva. The sequence continues at coordinate 3,404,928 of NZ_CP019952.1, read as the reverse complement.
GCCACACCGAGAGACATGGGTGATTAGCTCAGCCGGGAGAGCATCTGCCTTACAAGCAGAGGGTCGGCGGTTCGATCCCGTCATCACCCACCACTCGATGTATAGCGCAGCGGTAGTTCAGTCGGTTAGAATACCGGCCTGTCACGCCGGGGGTCGCGGGTTCGAGTCCCGTCCGCTGCGCCATATTCAGCTTCAAGGGCCCACTGAACACCCTGAAGCAACAAGAAAAGCGACCTTAGGGTCGCTTTTTTTATGCCTGCAGTTCAGTCTCTGTAGACGCTGTTCAGGCTCGCGCAGCCTGGCCATTCAAGCCTTGGCGCTCTTCGGCCCGCAGGGTCAGTACCTCGAAACCTTCGTCCGTCACGGCCACCGTGTGCTCCCATTGTGCTGACAGGCTGCCGTCACGGGTCACCACGCTCCAGCCATCCTTGAGCGTGCGGGTGCCACGCCCGCCCTGGTTGATCATGGGCTCGATGGTGAACACCATGCCTGGCTTGAGCCTCATGCCCATGCCGCGCTGACCCACATGCAGCACCTCCGGCGCTTCATGCATCTGCTGGCCAATGCCATGGCCACAATACTCACGGACCACGCTGTAACCTGCGGCCTCGGCATGAGCCTGTACGGCGTGGCCAATGTCACCCAGGGTCGCGCCGGGTCGCACTTGCTCGATGCCTTTCCACAGCGCCGCGTAGGTGGTGTCGACCAGGCGCCGGGCTTCATCATCGATCTGCCCAATGGCATACATCTTCGAAGAGTCAGCGATGTAACCGCCTTGCTCCAGCGTGATGTCGACGTTGACGATCGAACCTTCTTCAAGGACTTCATGGGCGTCTGGCATGCCATGGCACACGACATGATCGACCGAGGTGTTGAGCGCAAAGGGGAAGCCGTACTGACCTTTGCTTGCCGGCCTGGCCCTCAAGGTCTGGACGATGAAGTCTTCGGCGTGGTCATTGATCTGCAGGGTGGTGACGCCTGGACGTATGAACCTGTCGAGTTCGGCGAACACCTGTGCAAGCAGTTGGCCTGCGCGGCGCATCAGGTCGAGCTCGGCGGGGGATTTGATGATGACCTTGGACATAAACGCGAACAATCACTCCAGCTAGAATGCCTCAGAGCATAGACCCACGGCATATCCACATGCCACCTTCGAGCACGGGTGCGACACTTGATCGTGGATGATTTCCCTGTCGCTGCCTGCTGTTTTCGACACGACACGAGGCGCACGAAAGGGAAATCTTCCAGGTCATTGAACATGGCCGTTACCTGGTTGATGAATAACGATTCACTTGCTGAACTTACTTACTCAAACCCGCTCCTATGCCGGTAGCCATTGGTGAGGGCCGCCTGCTAAGCTCGCGGCCTCTACCCTGATTGCCCTTATGGCGCATGAACAAGGAATTAGCATGAAACAGCATCGTTTGGCGGCTGCGGTTGCCCTGGTAGGCCTGGTACTGGCTGGTTGTGATCAGCAGGCCAGCAGCCCCGAACTGAAAACGCCTGCGCAGAAAGCTTCCTACGGCATTGGCCTGAACATGGGCAAGAGCCTGGCACAAGAAGGCATGGATGACCTTGATTCCAAGGCGGTAGCGCTGGGTATCGAGGATGCCGTTGGCAAGAAAGAGCAGCGCCTGAAGGACGAAGAGCTGGTAGAAGCCTTCACTGCCTTGCAAAAGCGTGCCGAAGAGCGCCTGGCCAAGGCCAGCGAAGAGGCGGCCACTGCGGGCAAGAAATTCCTTGAGGAAAATGGCAAGAAGCAAGGCGTAGTGACCACCGCCTCGGGCCTGCAATACGAGGTGATCAAGAAGGCCGATGGCCCGCAGCCCAAGCCAACCGACGTAGTGACCGTTCACTATGAAGGCAAGTTGATCGACGGCAAGGTCTTCGACAGCTCCGTCGAGCGTGGCAGCCCGATCGACCTGCCGGTCAGTGGCGTGATCCCAGGTTGGGTCGAAGCCTTGCAATTGATGCACGTTGGCGAGAAGTACAAGTTGTTCATCCCTGCTGACCTGGCGTACGGCGCCCAGAGCCCGAGCCCATTGATCCCGGCCAATTCGGTTCTGGTGTTCGACCTGGAACTGATTGCGATCAAGGACCCCGCGCAGCTGCAAGGCGGTGAGCCTGAGGCCGAGGCACCTGCTGAAGCACCTGCTAAGTAAGCGGTATTTCGGTTGAAACGAGCGCGCCGTCCTCACGGAGAGTTCGGCTCACTCAATCCCATTGGGGCCGCTTTGCGGCCCCAATGGTTTGTGTGGCGAAGCCAGATCCTAGAGATCCTACGCCACCGATTCGGCGTCCCGGCAGGGCCGTTCCTACACGGGTACAGCGTAATCCTCCTGCACGGGTACCTGATGACACTCAGAGCCCTACTGAGCCGGTGGCGAGGCTGCCTTGCAGTACCTACGTGTTCAGGCATACCCCATTCGAACCTGCCCCGGCACACACTGTCCGAACAAGGACAGGCACCCATTGTAAGCTGCGTCTGAAATTACGGTCCTGGGGCGGACCTGCGCAGTGAGCTGTAACCGCTGTGTAAAAAATGCCCGATCTTGTCCGGCGCCTTGTTTATGGGCCAACGGGCTCAAAAACGTCCCCCTGTTCACAAGGTTATCCACAATAAATGTGGATAACCTTTTCCGTCTGGAGGCACCATGAATGCACCTTGGAATTTCGCGCGCTTCCTGCCCCTGGCCGAGCGCCTGCTCAGTCGTGGGCGCTTGCCAGCGCTGCTGTTTGCCGTGGCCCGCAAAGGGCCACGCTTGGGCAAGCTGCGCGAAGACGTGAAGTTGATGCAGGCCCTGTGTCTGGCCTGGTGGCGTGGCGAATACCGGGCGATCAACCGCAAGGCATTGATTACGATCGTTGCCGGCCTGCTGTATTTCGTCAGCCCCATCGATGCCATCCCTGACTGGTTGCTGGGCGTAGGCTTTCTGGATGACATCGCCGTGCTGGGGTGGGTGCTCAAGACCGTTTCCGATGAACTGGAGCGCTTCAAGGCCTGGCGAGACAGCCAGTCCCCAGAGCGGCTGCAGGTGGTAGAGCGTCTTCCAGCTACCCCCGAAGACCTGCGTCTGGAGCGTGAAATCCCTTGAGGCGTGAGTGACACAGGGGTCCCCTGGAAGGGCTCGACTGCAAAGATCCTGAACTTGGTCATATAATTGGCACATGAAACACGCCAATGGATTACCTCCAGTAATCCTCTCGAAGGGGTTTTGCAATGGATATTCAGGTCATCAGCCGGGACGGTCAACCCGAGTATGCCGTCGTAGCGTGGGAAGACTACCAAGCGCTGCTCAAAGCGGCAGGGCAGGCCCCAGCGAATACTCCGGCATCTGCACCTGTGCAAGAAAACGACTCGCACGCCGCCCTGCCTGCCTTTGCCGACGTTGGGGCCATACGCCGGGACAAGGGTATCGCCGCCGAGCACCTGGCCCGCAATGTAGGCGTCAGCCCGGCCTACCTGGCGATGATCGAATCGGGTGAGCGGCAGCCCGACGCCGCCATTCGCCGTGCGCTGGCCTGGCACTTGGGTGTGCCTGGCTGGAGCGAGGCTTCATGAGTCAGGTCAGGATCAGCCGCCAGCAATGGGACAACCTGCTGGGCGAGCTGGATCTGGCCCGACGCCAACGTCATTTGCTGACTTACCGAGCGCTCATCGAACGCTTGCAACTGCCAAGCCCAGCCATGCAGACCCTGACCGCGGCGCTTGAGTACCTGGCGGTGCTGGATGCGCGTGCCGAACAACCCCTGCGCAGTTCACTGGTGATCAGCCAGGGTGCCAGCCGTTTGCCGCGCACCGGCTTCTTTGAGTGCGTGGAGCGGCTGGGGCGCTTCACAGGGCCTGTCGATGGCATGGAGGCCGCGTCCTGGCATGCCTCTGAGGTCGCGCGCGTATTCGAATACACGTACCCCGACCCCGCCTGACCAGGCACAGCGCGCGTTCATCGGCGCTGTGCCATCCAGTCATTGGCCAGCCGCACCTATCAATGACCCAAAAGAAAAGCCGGGCATCAATGAGCCCGGCTTTTGATTACACATCAGGGAGGGTGGCGAATGATTCGTCCCTCCCCAGGGTCTGGCGCTACTTTTTAGCCACCTTGGTGCTGGCGCTGAGGTAATCGATCAGGATGCGCCCGGTTTCCGACAGGTAGGCGTCGTCTTCCGGCTTGGTGTTTTCATCCTCGGCCGGCAGTGCATCCTCGTCTTCTTTTTTCAGCTCCTTGAGCGGTTCTTCACCCTTGGCCTTGCGGCGGATGTTTTCCAGTGCCAGCTGCTTGGCCTCGACTTCATCGTGGCGCGCCCGGCGTGCCTGCTCGTTGAGGCTGACAGTCTTCTCGGTCATCAGTTTCTGGGTCAATGCCAGACGGTCGCGGATGTAGATGAACTCGGCATCCTTGTCGCTGCGCGCCTGGTGTTGAGCCTTGAGCTGGGCCAGGTAAGGCTTGAAGGGGTCTACCGCAGGCTTGACGACCGGGCGGATGGTGTCCCACGGCATCGCTTCGGGCAGGGCGCTTTCGCCGATTTCCTTGGTGTCGATGATCGACGGGTAGTCGATGTCCGGCAATACACCCTGGTGCTGGGTGCTCTGCCCGGAAACGCGGTAGAACTTGGCCAGGGTCAGCTTGAGCTCGCCATGGTTGAGTGGCTGGATGGTCTGCACGGTGCCCTTGCCGAAGGTCTGGCCGCCAATGATCAACGCGCGGTGATAATCCTGCATGGCGCCGGCGAAAATCTCCGATGCCGAGGCGGACAAGCGGTTGACCAGCAATGCCAGCGGCCCCTTGTAGAAGGCACCTGGGTTTTCATCTTCAAGCACATCGACACGGCCATCGCTGTTGCGTACCAGTACAGTGGGGCCTTTTTCGATGAACAGGCTAGTGAGCTCGGTCGCTTCCTGCAGCGAGCCACCGCCGTTGTTGCGCAAATCGATGACCACGCCGTCGACTTTCTCTTTTTGCAGCTCGGTCAGCAGCTTCTTCACGTCACGCGTGGTGCTCTTGTACTCCGGGTCACCTGCGCGGTAGGCCTTGAAGTCCAGGTAGAACGCCGGGATCTCGATGATGCCGAGTTTGTAGTCACGCCCGTCCTGCTTGAGCTTGAGCACGGACTTCTTGGCCGCCTGCTCTTCAAGCTTGACCGCTTCACGCGTGATCGACACGATCTTGCTGGTCTGGTCGCTGGGGGCGTTGCTCGCCGGGATGATTTCCAGGCGTACCACCGAGCCCTTGGGGCCACGAATCAGCTTGACCACTTCGTCCAGGCGCCAGCCAACGACGTCGACCATTTCCTTGTTGCCCTGGGCTACGCCGATGATCTTGTCAGCCGGCGCGACCTGCTTGGTCTTGGCCGCAGGACCGGCGGGCACCAGGCGCACGATTTTGACCTGATCGTTGTCGCTTTGCAGTACCGCGCCGATCCCTTCAAGCGACAGGCTCATGTTGATGTCGAAGTTTTCGGCGTTGTCAGGCGACAGGTAGTTGGTGTGCGGATCGTACGACTGGGCAAAGGTATTGATGTACGCCTGGAAGATGTCTTCCGCCCGGGTCTGATCCAGACGTGCCAGCTGATTCTTGTAGCGCTTGATCAGGGTTTCCTGAATCTGCTTGGGCTCTTTGCCAGCGATCTTCTGGCGCAGCACCTCGTCCTTGACGCGTTTACGCCACAACTCGTCCAGGGCAGCCTGGTCCTTGAGCCAAGGCGCGTCCTTGCGGTCGATCAGCAAGGTCTCATTGACCGTGAAGTCGATCTTGTCCACGCCCTTGTTGAGCTCGGCCAAGGCGAAGTCCAGGCGCTGCTTGACCCGGTCCAGGTAGCGCTTGTAGATGGTGAAGCCAGGGTCGAGGTTGCCGCTTTTGAGGAAGTCGTCGAATTGCGTCTTCCACTTGTCGAACTCGGCGATGTCGGCGGCGGTGAAATAGCTGCGTGCCGGGTCCAACAGCTTGATGTAGCTGTCGTAGATAATGACCGAACGGGCGTCATCCAACGGCGGCTTGCTGTAGTGATGGCGCTTGAGCAGCTCCACCACGTTGAGGCTGGCGACGATTTCGTCGCGGTCCGGTTGCAGACTATCCCATTTGTTGGCGGCCGCCGCATTGCCGCCGAGCGTAAGACTGCCAAGGCCGATCATCAGTGCCAGGGCGGTGCTAGGTAGGAAATGCTTCATGCTGATTCGACGTGGGGGCAATTGATCACGCATAGTAGGCCGTCTTTTCCGTTCGCCGGTTCCATAAAAACCGGGCGCATACTGCAAAAAGCCTGGGCACGGGTGCCCAGGCTCGGTCATATGATTCAACTATGGAGGCACTGTGAAGGCATTGCAAGGCGTTGACGGACATGTCACCTGGGTCGAAGCCGAACGTCCTGCGTGTGATGCAGGACAAGTACGCATCCGGGTCGCGGCTGCGGGGTTGAACCGTGCCGATTTGCTGCAGATGAAAGGGCTCTATCCGCCGCCGCCCGGCGCCAGCCCCTACATGGGCCTGGAATGTGCCGGTGTGATCGCAGAAGTGGGGGCCGGGACAGCCTGGCAGGTGGGCGACAGGGTGTGCGCACTGCTGGCCAGCGGTGCCATGGCCGAGGAAGTGATCGTTGATGCGCGGCACGTTCTGCCCGTGCCCGAAGGGCTCAGTCTGCATGAAGCGGCGGCCCTGCCGGAAGTCTACGCCACGGCGTGGCTGAACATCTTCCAGCTGGGCGGCGTCAAGGCCGGCGAGAAGGTGCTGGTGCACGCCGGTGCCAGCGGCGTGGGGTCGGCTGCCATTCAGCTGTGCAAAGCGTTCGGCAACAGCGTGTGGGTCAGCGTCGGTTCAGCCGAGCGACTGGCGTATTGCCAGGCCTTGGGCGCGGCAGGGGGCGTTGTGCGCAACCAGAACCTCGATGACCTGGAAGCCATCGGCCCATTCAATGTGATTCTCGACCCGGTCGGCGCCAGCTATGGCGAGCTCAACCTCAAGCTGCTGGCCCGCGACGGGCGCTGGGTGATCATTGGCGTGATGGGTGGACGCAAGTTCGAACTGGATCTTGCCCAGGTCATGGCCAAGCGGGCGCAGATTACAGGTTCGACCTTGCGCAACCGTGACGATGCGTTCAAGGCCGAACTGTTGAGTGACTTGCGCCAGCAAGTCTGGCCGCTGTTCGCCGAAGGCCGGTTGTCACCGCAGTTGGTCGATACCTATCCGGTGGAGTTCGCCCAGGCAGCCTACGCCGAACTCGAGACCAACCAGGTGTCCGGCAAGCTGGTCATGATCATCGACCCAAGCCTGGCCTAGTGCCGGACCCGTTTGACTGCTCGCTCACTGGCGTCATGGCGCCCTGATGGGCCCTTAAGCCTGCCCGAGCGCAGGCTTGAGGGGAGGCAGGGCAAGTGTTTGGCACTGAACAGCGAGCGCGGGTTCAGTGCCAGCTCAAGATGGGCCAACCGTGAGCTTGCGCATGCTCGCGCAACACCGGGTCCGGGTTCACGGCACAAGGGTGATCCACCTTCAGCAACAGGGGCAGGTCATTGCGCGAGTCCGAATAGAAGCTCGCGCCCTCCAGGTTTTCCTGCTCCTGGTCCAGCCAGGCCAGCAAGCGGGTGATTTTGCCTTCCCGGTAAGTGAGTACGCCGTGGGTCCGGCCGGTATAGACGCCGTTGTGGGCGTCCAGATCGATGGCCAGGTATTCGTCCACGCCCAGGCGCGCAGCAATCGGCCCAACCAGGTGTACGCCTGAAGCCGAGATGATCAGCACCCGGTCCCCGCGCTTGCGATGCTCGGCAATGCAGCGGCAGGCATCGCCGAAAATGATCGGTTCGATGACCTCTTCCACCCACGGCTCGACCAGGTGTGCGACTTCTTCCAGGGTTCGCCCGGCAATCGGCTCCAGGCTGAACGCCATGTAGTCTTCCATCGCCAGTTCGCCTTTGCCGTAGGCCTCCATTAGCGCGTGGTCACGGCGCAAGAACGTCTCGCCATCCACCCATCCCAGCCGTGCCATGTGTTCGCTCCACAGTGACGCGCAGTCGCCGTGGATCAGGGTTTCGTCCAGATCGAAAATGGCTAGCGCCATACATGCATCTCCTTAAGCCACTTCCCGTAGCGCACTGGGGTCTATCGACACGCTGACCCGCTGCCCATCGGCATGCAGGTCGGCCGGCGAGCGGTTGAGCACATCCACCACCAGCTCTACCTCACGCACCTGCACCCGATAACGTATCACGTTGCCCAGCAGGCTGTGACTGCGCACCTGGGCGTCGAGTTCGCCGTGCAGGCCCAGCGTGATGGATTCGGGGCGTATGGCCAGACGCCCGGAGACAGGGCGCTGCAACAGGCGGCTGGCACTGTCGGCATCGAGGAGGTTGTAATTGCCGATGAAGCCGGCGGCAAACAGGTCCACCGGGGCCGTGTAGAGGGTCTCTGCATCGCCGCTTTGCACGATACGGCCCTGATTCATCAGGAAGATGCGGTCCGACAGCGTCAAGGCTTCTTCCTGGTCATGGGTAACGAAGATCGTGGTCAAGCCCAGTTCCCTCTGGATGGCGCGAATCTGCTCACGCAGGTGTTTGCGAATGCGCGCATCGAGTGCCGAAAGCGGCTCATCGAGCAACAGCAGTCGGGGCCGGGTGACCAGGGAGCGGGCCAGGGCGACGCGCTGGCATTGCCCGCCAGACAACTGATGAGGGTAACGTGCGGCGAAGTCATTCAATTCCACCAGCTGCAATGCCTCTCGCACCCTTGTCTGGCTCTCATCACCCCTGACCTTCTGCATGCGCAGCCCGAAGGCAACGTTCTGCTCCACCGTCATGTTGGGAAACAGCGCATAACTCTGGAACACCATACCGATGCCACGCTTTTGCGGGCTCTGCGGCACGATGTCAATGCCGTCGAGCAGGATCTGCCCGCTGTCGACCGGCGTGAGCCCGGCGATGCAGCGCAGCAGCGTGGACTTGCCGCACCCTGAAGGGCCGAGCAGGGTGATGAACTCGCCCCGTTCGATCTGGCAGTCGATCTGGCTGAATACCGGGCTACCGGCGTAGCTTTTTTGCAGGTTGCGTACGCTGACGTAGCTCATCTCAGGTCTTGTCCTTGTTCAGGCGATTGGCGACCCACGTCAAAATCAGCACGAAGGCGAAATAGGAAATCACCAGCGCACTGTTGAAGTGGCCGCTGCTGTTGCGCATGTTGTTGAGGTAGACCTGCAGGGTTTCGTAGCGCGTGCCCACCAGCAGGTTGGCGAACACGAACTCCCCGAACAGGAACGAGAACGACAGCAACAGGGCCACCATCAGGCCTTTGCGCAGGTTGGGGAGTACCACCAGCAAAGCCGCCTGCCAGGTGCTGGCGCCCAGCAATTGCGCCGCGTCCATCAGGTCGCACAGGTTGATGGCCTGCAGGTTGTTGGTGATGGCCCGGTACATGAAGGGCAGGGCAATGGTGAAGTAGCAGCCGATCAGGATCCACGGTGTCCCCACCATGGCCATCGGCCCACTGCCATACAGTTGCAGCAACCCCACCGACGACACCACAGGTGGCACGGCAAACGGCAGCAGGATCAGGACATTCATCAACGCGTCGAGCCGGGGGAAGTGATAATGCACCACGAACAGCAGCGGCAGGATCAGCACCACCGATAGCAGCAACGCACCAACGCACACCAGCAACGACTGGCCGAACGCTGCCAGAAAGCGCGGCTCGCTCCACAACGCCACGTACCACTTCAGGGTCAGGCCGCTGGGTAGTAGAGTGGCCGACCAACTGGTGGCCAGGGAGTAGAGCAGGGTGCCGGCCAGTGGCATCAGCAGAATGAGAAACAGCAGGTAGACCACGGCGCGGTGGTACCAGCCGCCGCTACGGGAATCAGCGCGCATGGTAGCTCCTTTTCAACAACCATTGATGCACCACGGTGACCACTGTCATCAGCCCTACCAGCACCATCGCCAGGGCACTGGCAAGGTTCGGATCGAGGCTGATGTCGCCGGCCACCAGGCCCGCGATGCGAATGGGCAGTACGTTGAAGTTGCCGGTGGTCAGGGCATAGACCGTGGCATAGGCGCCCAGGGCGTTGGCCAGCAGGATGACGAAGGTGCCCAGCAGCGCCGGGGCTAGCACCGGCAGCCCGATGTGCCGCCAGAACTGCCAGTGGTTAGCACCTAGCAGCGCAGCCGACTCGCGCCAGTCTTCGCGCAGCGCGTCGAAGGCCGGGTACAGCAGCAGGACACCCAGTGGGATCTGGAAATAGGTGTAAACCAGGATCAGCCCGCTCTTGGAGTAGATGCTGAAGTCTTCCAGCAGGCCCATCTGCTTGAGCAACAGGGTCAATGCGCCGTTGAAACCGAGCAGGATGATGAACGCGAACGCCAGCGGCACGCCGGCAAAATTGCTGGTCATGTTGGCAAAGGCGCTGACGAAGTCGCGCAGCCGTGAGTCCACCTGACGTAGCGAATAGGCGCCCAGGGTCGCGATGATGATGCCGAACAGGCTGGACCAGAAGCTGATCTCCAGGCTGCGTTGCAGGGCTTGCAGGTAGAACTTGGAGGCGAACACCTTGCTGAAATTGTCCATGCCCCAACCTGCCTCCGACTGCAGGCTGCTCAGCGCCACCCAGGCCAGCGGGGCAATCTGGAAGACCACGAAAACGACAGCGAAGGGCACCAGGCACAACAATGCCAGGTACCGACCACGGGGCGACTGGCTCATTTGAGCAACTCCCGGCAGACCGATTTGTCGTGAGCGGCGCCGAGCAACTCGCAGATGGTCCCGCACAGGTCGGTCTGCAGCGGCTTGGCCGAAGGGTCGAGGCTGAAGGCTGCGCCGAACACGAACAAGGGCACTTCGCGCTCTTCGGCCAGCAGGCCGTTGTGCGAGCGGTCGTTGTTCATGCCATGGTCGGCGGTCACCAGCACCTGGTAGCCCTCGTCGAGCCACTTGGGCAGATAGTCGGCCAGCAGGATGTCTGCGCTGCGGGCAGCGTTGCGGTATTGGCTGCTGTCCAGCCCATGGTGGTGGCCCACATCGTCGATGCTCATCGGGTGCACCAGCAGAAAATTGGGCGCATGACGCCGGCGCAGGTATTCGCCGTCGGCCAGCAGGTGTGAATCGGGGTAGCGATCGTCCCAGTAGAACAACCCATGCTGGATGGGCAACTTGGGGGCGTGGGTATGCCGGTCACGCTGGGGGTCGAAAGGCGAGCGGTTGTACAGCTCGCTCATCCAGTGATAGGCCGCGGCTGCCGTGCCCAGGTTGGCCTCGCGGGCGTAGTGGAACACGCTGCGCTGGTTGGAAAGCCGGTTGACGTTGTTATGCACGATGCCGCTGTCGATAGGGGGAACACCTGTGAGAATGCACTCGTACAGCGGGCGGGACAGCGATGGCAGTTCGCACTCCATGCAGTAAAGCGCGGCGCGGTCAGCCTCGACATAGGCGTGCAAATGGCCCATGGCGTGGTGGGCAACCTGATAGTTCAGCCCGTCCAACAGCACCAGGATGACGTTGTGGCTCATTGATGACTCCGCAAAAACATCGGGGAGAGGGCGCCTGCAGTGCGCGGCGCCGCGCCAGGGGGTTACTGCTGGCGCGACGCCGGCTCGCTAGGGCTGCCACGCAGGCAGGACGACCCGCATGGCAGTTGGCAGGCCAGTTTGCCTGCTTCATTCCATTTCGATGATTACCTGTTCTTGCCACAACTGCGGCAGCTTCTTGGAGGTCGCTTCCCACACTTCGGCATTCTTGATCGGTTGCGCAGGCGCGTATTGCTCGTTGGGCAGCAATTTGGCCTGCACATCCTCCGGCAGCTTCAGGTGCTCGGCGCGAATCGGGCGTGCGTGCCCCTTGGCCAGGTTGATCTGCCCGGCATCGCTGAAGATGTATTCACGCGTCAGTTTCGCTGCATTGGGGTGCTTGGCGTACTTGTTGATGATGGTGGTGTAGCCCGAGGTGATTGAGCCGTCCGATGGGATCAGCACTTCAAAGCGCTTGGGGTCGATCTGATCGCGGTAGCTCAAGCCATTGAAGTCCCAGACCACGCCCACTTCCACCTCGCCCTTTTCCAGGGTCTGGATGGTCGGGTTGGCCAGGGACAGGCGTTTTTGCTGGGCCAGTTTGGTGAACAGTTGCAGGCCTGGGGCCACGTTGCTCTCATCGCCCTTGTAAGCGATGGCGGCGGCCAGCACGCCGTTGGCGGCCTGGGCGGCGGTGCCGACATCACCGATGGCCACCTTGTACTTGCCGCGTTCCAGGTCGTGCCAGGTCTTGGGCCGTTCTGATTCCTTGACCAGGTCCTTGTTGATGATGAACGCGATGGTGCCGGTGTAGGCCAGCGCCCAATGGCCATCCTTGTCCTTGGCCCACGCTGGCACCTGGTCCCAGGTGCTTGGCTTGTACGGCTGGCTTACGCCCTTGGCAATGGCAATGGGCCCGAACGCTGCGCCCACGTCGCCGATGTCGGCACTGGCATTGTCTTTTTCCGCCTCGAACTTGGCGATTTCCTGGGCCGAACTCATGTCGGTGTCGCTGTGCTTGAGCCCGTATTTGCTGGCCAGGTCCTGCCAGGTGTCCTTCCAGTTGGCCCAGGCATCGGGCATGCCCACGCTATTGACCGTGCCTTCCTTGCGGGCGGCATCCTCCAGTGCCTTGAGGTCATCGGCGGCCATGGCCGACGTGCAGAACGCGATTGCCGAACCGAGCAGTGACGCCATGAACAACTTTTTCATCCGTAGCTCCTTGGGTGGGTGCATCGACCGAACGCTGTTATGTATGAAGCCGTTGTCTGCAGCCTTGGTCTAGGTCAGCAAACCTTGAGCCAAGGTAGGCCGGTAGCGTGACAATTTGATGTAGCCCCAGGTCCTGCTGCCTGATCGCGGCTTCTGGCAGTACAGCGTAGACCACCTGGGAGCCGGGCCTCACAAGGCCTGGCCCGTTTCTGGCAGCACTAGCCGGGCAGGCTTGTCACGGGATGTTCATCAGCCCTGCCTAGGCTTGCACCCAGTGCCCGGTGCCCTGTCGTGGGGCTGGCCTAGTCCAGATAGGTAACCTTTGATGCAGCCAATGCCACCGCGCGCGGTAACAGCCATTTGTAACGCCCTTGAGGAGCAGATCGAGCACGGCCTGTTGGCGCCGGGCGGCAAGCTGCCCGCCGAGCGCCGGCTCAGCGAACTCTTCGCCACCACGCGTATCACCCTGCGCGAGGCGTTGGTGCAGTTGGAGGCAAGGGGCTTGATCTATCGCGAAGAGCGGCGGGGCTGGTTCGTCGCCCCCGAGCGCTTGAGCTATGACCTCATCGCGCGCAGCCACTTCCATGCAATGGTGCGTGAGCAGGGTCGGGCTGCCAGTACCGAGCTGCTGTCGGCTCGGCTGCAGCCGGCTTCGGCGGCCATCTGCGCGCGGCTGCAGCTGCCGGCGTTGTCCAGTGTGGTGTGCATCTGTAGGCTCAGGCGTATCGACGGCAGGGCGGTGCTGTACGCCGAGCACTACCTCAATCCGCGTTACTTCCCGGCCATCCTCGAACACGACCTGGCGCAGTCATTGACTGAAATCTATGAGCGCCAATACGGTCTGCACTACGGGCAGGTGTGCTTCGAGATCTTGCCCACCGCATTGCCCGTGCAGGCGGCCGGAGCGTTGAGGGTGTCAGCGGGCAGCCCGGGGCTGCAGATCACCCGGGTCAACAGCGACCAGCATGGGCAGCTGATCGACTGCGACCTGGAATACTGGCGCCATGACGCCATTTGTATCAGGGCACAGGCAGGCTAGCCGGGCGGCCTCCCGGGGGGCGCCGGCGTGGCCACGATCCGTGGCCAATCGACTTCAACTGGACGCCTCGGCTTGTGTCAGGGCGCCTGCGCCGGCCGTTACCACTTGCACCGACAGCCTGGGCGTTGCCAGGTCCAGGCCGGCTTCGTCGAGCTGGCGCTTGAGTGCCAGGTTGAAAGCCCGCGACACTTCCCACTGCTTGATCGGCGCCGTCTTGAAGCGGGCGCGCAACACTGCTGACCCCGACTCGAAGCTCTCCACCCCTTGCAGTTCCAGTGGCGACCAGATATTGCGCCGCATCAGCGGATCGCTGCGCAGCTTCTGACCGACCTCGCGCACCAGCGTGATCGCCTGGTCGATGTTCATGTTGTAGGGGATCGCCACGCGGAAGATCGCGTAGCCGAATTCGCGGGAGTAGTTCTTGATGCTTTTGATTTCGCTGAATGGAATGGTGTGCACGATGCCATCGATGTCCCGCAGGCGCACGGTGCGGATAGTCAGGCCTTCCACCGTACCCAGGTGGCCGCCGACATCCACATAGTCGTCGATGGCCAGGGAGTCCTCGATGATGATGAACAGCCCGGTGATCAGGTCGGCCACCAGTGACTGGGCACCGAAGCCGATCGCCAGGCCGATGACACCGGCACCGGCCAGCAGCGGCGTCACGTTCATGCCCATGTTGGCCAGGGCCACGATCACCGCGATGATGAAGATGAACACGAACATCACGTTGCGGATCAACGGCATCATGGTCTGCGCCCGGGCGTTGGCCATGCCGCGGCGCGAGCGGACCAGCGCATGGTGTACCGCCGTGTCGGCCAGGATCCATACCAGCCAGGCGACGATCAGCGTGCCTGCCAGGCCCATCAGGCGCAGGCTGATGTCATGCCCGTCGCCTTCGGCGAAGCTGATCATCGACAGTCCCCAGACTCGAAGACCCAGTTCGATGAACACCAGCCAGATGAACAGGTGCACCAGCAAGTAGCCAAAGTTGCGCAGCCGCTCGGCATACACCGCATGGCGTTTGCCGGCGCGCTTGGGGTTGGCGGCGTGGCGGCGCACCAGGCCATTGAGCACCATGCACACCACGACCAGCACCGTGCACATCAGTGACTGGCGAAGCGCCGTGCTGGTGTCACCGGCCGAGACGAAAGTGGCGAACAGGGAGATGGCCACCAGAATCAGCGCCGGAATGAACCAGAAACTGCCCAGGATCTCGATGGTGTCGCTCAGGGTTCGTCGCGTCAGGCGGCGCGACAAGGGTTGGTTGCGGATCAGGTGGGCGATGGGCCGGCGAAAACGCAGGATGAACAGGCCAGTGCACACCGCGGCGACGACGTTGGCCAAGGTGGCCACCCCATGGGCCAGGTGTATGCCCAGCGCAGCGGTGAGGCGCGGGTCGCTCATGGCCTCGCCGAAGGCGGCAAAGCTGCCGATCAGCCACAAGGGCCGGAATGCCCGGTGGCGCAGGATGTGCAATGCCCGGTGGCGGTGTGGGCCGTCCAGCAGGGAAAACGCGATCACGCAGATGGCCGAGAAGCAGGTGCCCACCACCAGGGCATACGCCAGCACCATGGCCAGCGATTTACCCAGCGACGGGGGCAGTACGAAGCTCAGGTACACCGTGAACACCAGCGCAACCAACCACGGGCCCAGCTTGCGCAGGGCGAAGCGGACCAGGTCCCAGGTGCGGGGATGTTGGGGCAGTTCTTCGCTCAGGCCGAACCGCAGGCGAACCCGATGGCCCACCCAGTTGAAGGCGAATGCCAGCACGCTCCACACCGCAATCACTGCTGCAAAGCCGAACAGGATCGCGGGCCATTGGTGAACCGGCACCATCAAGGCCGCCAGTTCCTCCTGGGCCTGGTCGATCTCCATGCCCCAGCGCTGGAACGGGTTGGCCTCGCCGGTGAACTGCTTTTCGAAATCGTGCAGGGCGCCACCGATCAAGCCGAGCACGCCTTGCTCAACGCTCGGTTGTGACTTCTGCGTGGCGTCGCGCAGCTTTTTCAAGTCGGCCAGGAGCTTGGCACGCTGCTGGTCGTTCTCAAGGCTCTTGATCACCTCGTCCAGGGATTTGCCCAGCGGCTCGGAAGCCTCGGGCTGGGCGGGAGCACTGGAACCGAGAAGGCCGGGCAGGCCTGCTGCGTGTACAGGGCCGATGGACAGCAACAGCAGGACAAGCAGGTAACGCAGAAGGGCAGGCACGGGCAGATCTACCTCAGGTCAAACGATTGCCCGAGTGTAGAGGTTTATGACGGCAGTTTCTCCAGGATCTTCCAGCAGGTCAGGCCGAAGATGCCCAGGGTGCCTGCCCACATCATCAGCACGCCAACATCGCGCTCGCGCAGGCCGAACCCGAGGGTGAGCAGCAGCAGGGATGCGCAGACGGGGATCAGCAGGGCCAGGAAGGGTGACATGGCGACAGTCCTTTGCAGTGAGACATGCCATTAGCATAGTCGCTAACCCCCGGCCCGGCCTGCCTGAGGCGAACGTGTAGGCCATGTGCAGCAGTGCGGTCTGTTGGCGCCGGGTGTGTAGCACCGCGGCGCTCTGCGTGGCTCACGGCAGGTCGTGACTGCGGTAGAACGCTGTCAGGACCTTCACCAGGTGCGCCAGGTCATGGCTGCCGCACAGCTCGCGAATGGAGTGCATGGCAAAGGTCGGCAGCCCGATGTCGACCGTCCGCACGCCAAGGTGGCTGGCCGCAATGGGCCCGATGGTCGAGCCGCAACCCATGTCGCTGCGTACCACGAAGCTCTGCACCGGTACTTCCTCGGCCATGCACAAGTGGCGGAAGAAGCCGGCGGTTTCGCTGTTGGTGGCGTAGCGCTGGTTGTTGTTCACCTTGATCACCGGCCCTGCGTTGAGTTTCGGGCCATGGTTGCCGTCGTGCTTGTCGGCATAGTTCGGGTGCACGCCATGGGCATTGTCGGCCGAAACCATCAACGAGCGCTGGATGGTGCGCACGTAGGCATCGCCGTCGGGCAACAGGCGCTGCAAGGTCTGCTCGAGCATCGGCCCGTCTGCGCCGCAGGCCGAGCTGCTGCCGACTTCCTCGTGGTCGTTGCACACCAGGATGCAGGTTTCATCGCTGTCGGCGGCCAGCAGGGCTTGCAGCCCGGCGTAGCACGACAGCAGGTTGTCCAGGCGGGCACCGGCAATGAAGTCGCCATTGAGCCCGATCTGCGCGGCGTCCTGGGTATCGTAGAAGCTCAGCTCGTAGTCCAGCACCACGTCGGCGTTGAGTTGGTGCTCGCGCGCCAGTTGTTCGGTCAGCAGGGCGCGAAAGTCGATGCGCTCGTCACCGGCCACTTGCGCCAGGATCGGTGGCAGTTCGGTCTGCGGGTTGATATGCCAGCCATCGTTGGCGGTACGGTTGAGGTGGATGGCCAGGTTGGGGATGACCGCGATCGGCAGCTTGAAGTCGACAAGCTGGCTTTCCACCTTGCCGTCACGGCGGTAGGTGACCCGGCCCGCCAGCGACAGGTCGCGGTCGAACCACGGCGCCAGCAGGGCCCCGCCATACACCTCCACGCCCAGCTGCAAGAAGCCCTGGCGCTGCAGTTCCGGTTGCGGCTTGACCCGCAGGCAGGGGCTGTCGGTGTGGGCGCCGACCATGCGGATGCCGTTGAGCAGCGGTGCCTGCCTGCCCATCTTGATCGCGATGATCGAGGAATCGTTACGGGTGACGTAATAGCGCCCGCCTGACACGACGGACCAGCTCTCGCGCTCGTCCAGGCGCTGGTAGCCAGCGGCCTCCAGGCGCAGGGCCAGGCTGGCGGTGGCGTGGAAGGGAGTAGGGGAGGCCTTGAGAAAATCGATCAGGCCTGCATTGAGTACATCGCGCATAGTTCACTCCAGACAGCAGTGGCGCGAGTTTAGCGTATTGAGTCGCCGAGCGGTGTCGGGCTGTGGGTTGCGCACTTGGCTGGATGGCTACAGGCCGCACACCGGCCACAGCGCCTCAGCCCGTATCACAGTTGGTCAGGGCAGCGCCGGCAGCTCTGATGGACTGCAAAGACACAGCCATGCCCGATCAAAACGGCGCCGGGCACTCGAATTTGAGGCGTTCACCGGACAACGGGTGGGTAAAGCTGAGCATCGATGCATGCAGGCACAGCCGCTCGTGGGCGGCCAAGGCCTGAGGGTTGGCATACAGCCGATCACCCAGCAGTGGGTGGCCGATCGATAACATGTGCACACGCAGTTGATGCGAGCGCCCTGTGATCGGTGTCAGCTCCACACGGCAGTACTCGCCGCAACGTTCCACCACCCGCCAGAACGTCAGCGCATGCTTGCCTTGTTCATGATCCACGACGTGGCGTGGCTTGGTGGGTGGGTCATACCGCAGTGGCAGGTCGATGCTGCCGCTGTCCAGTGCCGGCTGCCCCCAACACAGGGCGGTGTAGGCCTTCTCGGTTTCCCGGTCATGGAACTGGCGCGACAGCTCGCGGTGGCTGTCGGCATCACGGGCCAGCAGGATGATGCCCGACGTCTCCCAGTCCAGACGATGCACGATCAGCGCGTCGGGATAGCCGTTTTCCTGGAGACGGGTGATCAGGCAATCCTTGTTGTCTTCAGCCCGGCCAGGGACCGACAGCAGCAGCGTCGGCTTGTTGATCACCAGGATAGCGGCGTCTTCGTGAAGGATCTGAATGGTCGACAGCGGCATTGCGTGGTCTCTGTTGAATCAGGAGAAAAAGCGGGGCGGTGCTGCACCCCATATGCGGCAAGGCCGCTCCGACAGGGGAGTGCGATCCCTTGTCGGAGCGGCCTCGTGCCGCGAATGGCTGCAGCGCAGCCCCGGCTCCCTGCCGGATCAGCGATCCGGCAGGGTGATGTTCAGCTCAAGAATGGAGCAGCTGCCCTGGTTTTCCAGCTCGATGTGCACATCGTCATTGCCGATGTTCACATACTTGCGAATCACTTCCAGCAGTTCCTTCTGCAACTCGGGCAGATAGTCCGGTTCGCTGCGTTGTCCGCGCTCGTGCGCCACGATGATCTGTAGACGCTCTTTCGCCACCGACGCGCTGGTCTGTTTCTGTCTGCCACGAAAGAAGTCAAAAAGGTTCATGGTTTATTTGCTCCCGAAAATGCGCTCGAAGAATCCCTTCTTCTGTACATCGATGAAGCGCATCGGCTTCTCTTTGCCCAGCAGGCGGTCGACTGCGTCACTGTACGCCTGGCCGGCATCACTCTGGTCATCGAGAATGACCGGGATACCCTGGTTGGATGCCTTGAGCACCGCCTGCGATTCGGGAATCACGCCCTTGAGCTTGATCGAGAGAATCTCTTCCACGTCGGCCACGCTCAGCATTTCGCCCTTGACGACGCGCTCGGGATGGTAACGGGTGATCAGCAGGTGTTCCTTGATCGGCTCTTCGCCGTTTTCCGAGCGGCGCGACTTGCTCGACAGAATGCCGAGCATGCGGTCGGAGTCACGAACCGAAGACACTTCGGGGTTGGTGACCACGATGGCCTCGTCGGCGAAGTACATGGCCAGGTGGGCACCTTTCTCGATACCGGCCGGCGAGTCGCAGATCACGTATTCGAACTGCTCCTTCAGGTCCATCAGGACCTTCTCGACGCCTTCCTGGGTAAGGGCGTCCTTGTCACGGGTCTGGCTGGCCGCCAGCACGTACAGGTTTTCCAGGCGCTTGTCCTTGATCAGGGCTTGTTGCAGGTTGGCTTCGCCATTGACCACGTTGACGAAGTCATAAACCACACGGCGTTCGCAGCCCATGATCAGGTCGAGGTTACGCAGGCCCACGTCGAAGTCGACGATGACCGTCTTGTGGCCACGCAGTGCGAGGCCGGTACCGATGGCGGCGCTGGTGGTGGTCTTGCCCACACCCCCTTTGCCGGAAGTAACCACGAGAATCTTGGCCAAGGTGTTTCACCCCTAAAATGATCGGGACGCAAGTCCCTGCAAATAACTGAAATAACGGCAACGATAAAAAAGTTGCTCTAAAAATGCTGGCAAGTATCCGTTAAAGACGGGTGATGTTCAACACGTCGCCAGACAGGCTGACTTGTACGCCAGCGCCCCATAACGGATCGCGGCGCAAGTCTTCGCACACTTTGTACTGGCCGGCAATGGAGACCATTTCAGCGGTCATCTGCTGGCAGAAGATACGCGCCTTGGTATTGCCCTTGATACCTGCCAGGGCACGGCCGCGCATGGCGCCGTACACATGGATGTTGCCATCGGCAAGAAGTTCCGCACCCGGGCTGACCGAAGCGGTGACCACCAGGTCCCCCCCTTGGGCGTAGATCTGCTGGCCGCCACGTACCGGGGCGGTGATGATGCGCGTGGCGCGTACCTCGGGTTCGAGCACCGGTGGCGGGGCAGGGGCCGGCTCGGGCTTCTTGGCCTCGGGCTCGGGTTCCAGTGGCCGCTCGCGGGCGCCGGACGGGGGCAGCACCGGCAGATCGATGGCGATGGCCGCGGCTATGTCTTCGATGCGGTTGGCGCGAATGGCCAGGGTCCGCAGGCCATGGTGGCGGCAGATGCGCATCAAGCCAAGCAGGTCGATCGCACCTTCGCCGGCCGGCAGCTTGTCCAGCGCCAGCACCAACGGCGTATTGCTGAAGAAGTTCGGCGCCTGGGCCACTTTGGCCGCCAACTGGCGATCAAGGGCTTCAAGGTCATTGCGCGCCAGTTCCAGAACGGTAATGGCAAGCATGCTGCCCTTGAGCTGGAACACGGAGGGAGTGTCGGAGGTGTGGTTTGGGCTCATGGTCTGCATAGACGGCTTGTTGCGGAAAAAGTGCCCTGACTTATAACGATAAGACCGGTTGCCCGCAACATGAGCCGATCCGTTGTAGAATGCGCGGCCCATGTCTTGCTGGAAGCTTCAATGGATCGCCCGCGTTTTCGTCCCTATTTCCTTCATCCCAAGTTCTGGGGCCTGTG
Source organism: Pseudomonas parafulva (assembly GCF_002021815.1). Taxonomy (NCBI): domain Bacteria; kingdom Pseudomonadati; phylum Pseudomonadota; class Gammaproteobacteria; order Pseudomonadales; family Pseudomonadaceae; genus Pseudomonas; species Pseudomonas parafulva. The sequence goes on along the minus strand of NZ_CP019952.1, from coordinate 3,384,282 downwards.
GCTGGGTCTGGGGCTGCTGTGGCTGGTGGTGCAGTTGCCCTACCGTGTACTGCTCAAACTGGGTGCGGCGTTAGGCGCGATCATGTACCGCTTTGCCGGTGAGCGCAGGCGTATCGCCGCGCGCAACCTGGAACTGTGCTTCCCCGAACGGTCGGCGGACGAACGGCAGCGCTTGCTCAAGGCCAACTTCGCCTCGACCGGCATCGCCTTCTTCGAAATGGCCATGAGCTGGTGGTGGCCCAAGGCGCGGTTGGCGCGCCTGGCGCATGTCGAGGGGCTCGAGCACTTGCAGGCCGCCCAGCAGGCGGGGCAGGGGGCGATCCTGATGGCGGTGCACTTCACTACCCTGGAAATCGGCGCGGCCTTGCTCGGCCAGCGTCACACCATCGACGGCATGTACCGCGAGCATGGCAATGCCCTGTTCGATTTCATCCAGCGCAGCGGACGCGAACGGCATAACCTGGACTCACTGGCCGTGGAGCGCGAGGATGTCAGGGGCATGCTTAAGCTGCTGCGCGCCGGCCGCGCGATCTGGTACGCGCCCGATCAGGACTACGGCGCCAAGCAAAGCCTGTTCGTGCCCTTGTTCGGGATCCCGGCAGCCACGGTCACGGCCACCACCAAGTTCGCGCGCTTGGGCCGCGCCCAGGTCATTCCGTTCACGCAGAAGCGACTCGAAGACGGCAGCGGCTATCGGTTGGTGATTCATCCCCCGTTGAGCGATTTCCCCGGTGAAAGCGAAGAGGCTGACTGCCTGCGGATCAACCAGTGGGTAGAGCAGGTGCTGCGCGAATGCCCCGAGCAGTACCTGTGGGCCCACCGCCGGTTCAAGTCCCGACCGGACGGGGCCCCAAGGCTGTACGAAAAGAAAAGGCGTTGAAAGCGACCGCGCCGCTGCCGTGACGGCAGTGGCGCTGCCAGATTACTCGGCGATCTGCAGCTTGCGCGACTGGGTATAGACGTAGCGCACCTTTTCATACTCGAACGGTGAGTTCATCTGCCCGTAGCGGAAGTTGGTGGTGTAGCGCTTGTCGATGACCCGCAGGCCGAAGAATTCCGGATTTTCGCGGCTGACCTTGGCCATGTCCAGGTAGTTGATCGCCTGCTCGCCGGAATAATCCACCACCAGCCCAGCGGTGTCGCGCAGGTTCGAAGGGCCCAACAGCGGCAGCATCAGGTAAGGGCCTGCCGGCACGCCATAGAAGCCCAGGGTCTGGCCGAAATCCTCGCTCTGGCGCGGCAGGCCCATCTTGGTCGCCGGGTCCCACAAACCGCCTACCCCGATGATTGTGTTGAACATCAGCCGTGCCGTGATCTCGGCCGAGCGTTTGGCCTTGAGCTGCAGCACGCTGTTGAACAGATTGGGCACGTCCCCCAGGTTGTTGAAGAAGTTGGTCACCCCACTGCGCAGAAAACGCGGGGTGACGTACTGGTAGCCATTGACCAGCGGCAGCAGCACCCATTGGTCCAGGCGGTAGTTGAAATGATAGATGCGGCGATTCATCGACTCGAGCGGGTCGTAGACGTTCAGCGCTTCGAGGGTAGAGCGCTCGAATTCACGTTGGTCCAGGCCCGGGTTGAATTTCAACTCGCGCAACGGATCCAGGAAGCCGTCGGCTTCCGGGGCCAGTGGGGCGGTGCCGATCACCTGCGGATCAGCCTCGACGACGCTGGCTCTGGGTGCGGTCTCGGCGGCCAGGGTATGGCCTGCGGCAAGCAGGGCCGTGGCAAAGAGCAGTTTGTTAACCACGGAAGAACTCCAGCATGGCGTCACTGTTGACGCGGTAGTTGATGTTGCCGCAATGGCCACCATGGGGATAAAGGGTCAGGCGATCACCGAACACCTTGCGCAGGAACCCGATATCGCCTGGGCCGAGAATGACGTCGTCGGCATTGTGCATCACGGCGATCTTGGGGCTGTTTTGCAAGTAGTCGGCCAGCGCGTACAGGCTCACCTGATTGGTCAGCTCCAGGATGGTGCCCCCACCGGTGCGGGCACGCCACATCGGGATGACCTGTTCGGTCATGTAGCAATCGAAATCGCACTGCAAGGCACGCTTGAAGTAGGGCGTCAGGCTCGTGCCTTCGGTGATCTTCACCTTCGGTGGGATGATCAGGCCGCGACGGTTGATCAGGTCGGAAGTGAAGGCGATATCGGCGGCCGAGAAACGGAACGAGGTGCCGATGAGCATGGCCATCTGTTCGTTGGACAAGTGCTGGCGCGACTGCTGGAAATCGTACAAGAGCGCTTCGTTGAGGTCGATAAAGCCCTTTTCCTGGAAGTAGCGCGTGAGTTTTTCCAGCATCAGCTCATAGAACGTGGTGCTCCGGTCGATCCCCTTGACCTGGGTCTGCACCAGCTTGTCCAGGTTGTTGATCGAGGTGTAGAGATTCACGGGTGGGTTGAGCAGCAGCACACGCTTGAAGTTGAAGCTGCGCCGGGTTTCATCCAGGTGGCTGACGAAGGCCGCATCGAGGGCGCCCAGGCTATAGCCGGTCAGGTAGAACTCGGTCACGGGCAGGCGAGGGTGCTGGGCGCGGACCGATTGCATCACCCGGTACATGTCTTCGGCGTCATCCTGGCTGATGCCGGGTGTGGCGAAGCGCGACGCTGCGCTGATGAAATCGTAGCTGGTAGGCGAGGACAGCTGCACCACGTGGAAGCCGGCCTTGTAGTACAGCTTTTTAAGGTATTCGTTGATGCTGCTGCTGTAGGACGCACCGGTGCCGGCAATGATGAAGATCAACGGGGCGGCGTGGTCCTGTTGGGCCATGCGGTACTTGAGTTTCTTGACCGCCCAGAAGTTGTCCGGCAGCGTGAATTCACGCTCGGGGCGCAAGGTGAGGCTGTAGTCGGACTGGTCGATCTCGTCATCGCTGGGCAGCATCGGGCGCTGGTCCGGCGGCGTCGTGGCGATGGTCGCCTCGAACGGGTTGGTCAGGGGGTAGCCATAGCTCGCGGCGTCGATATCCCGCGCAGAAGCGGCCACAGCCATGAGCAGGCTGCCAAGAACGGCAGCGAGGCGCAAAGAACGAAGCATGTAATCCCCCAAAAGAACGCAAGGTGGCGCGTGTGCAAGCTAAGACCACGATGGCCGTGGCAAAGTTGCCGGGCGTGATGGCCTTTGGTGTGCCTGTTATCTGAACGTCGAGGTAGGCGAGGTATTTTGCCTTAGACCGTGGCGTAGGCGATCATGGATTTTTTCGATCAATCACCGTGGAGAAATGAATGGGTCGCACGTTACCTGGCGCATTACTGCTGATGTTCGTCGGGCTCTGGCTCGCTGCCAGCTATGGCGTGCGCTACGGGCTGATGGAGGACGGGCAGTGGGTAGGGTTGTGCACTCAGCCAGCAGCCTATTGGCAGTGCGAGTTTCGGGCATTGCTGGGGTTGGGTATTCACCACCAGGTCCTGGCCTGGGTCGGGCTGGCCCTGGCAGCGCTTGGCTGGCTGCTAAAGGGGCGGACTGGTAAATGGCTGGCCGGCATTGCCCTGTTATTCGCAGTGCCAGCATTGGTGCTGTACACCGCGAGCATCGCTGTATTCGCATTGGTGCTGGCGGGGCTGCGTCTGGTCAGGTAAATGAGCGCCCGCCAGGGGGCGCTCCGTGACGCTGACGGAAAGAGGTATCAGGCGCGGCCGAGCCTCAGGCTGCGCCACAGGGCAGTAGTCATCAGCGCGCTCACGGCTGCCCAGCGCCAGGCCTGTCCGCTGTTCAGCCCTTCGATGAATAGCTGCGGCAGTATGCCAAGGCCGATGATACCTGCCAGCAAGGTAGCCTCCCGTCGCCGTGTCAGCACGGGCCACAGCACGAACACCAGGGCTGGCAAGGCCAACGCTGCGCTGGGAAAACTGCGGTAGCGGGGGTCGAACACCATTGCCAATGTGCTCACGGCGCCTGCAAAGCCGGCCAGCAGCAACCCGCCGTCCCGCTTTTGCAGCCAGTCAGACCAGCGCCCGCGTACGCCTGGCGGCTGGGCCAGATGCAGCAGTGCCCGGGCCAATACCAGCACGTTCAACCCCGCCAACAGCCCTGCCCACACCCACTCCGGGGCGAAACGAGCGTGGCTGCGCATCAACTCGCCCCACAGGCCCAGACACGCCGCACCGAACATGGCCAGCAGCGGCATGGCCCACGCGCCTGTGCGTGTGCGGGGTCGCCCGGCCATGCACAGCATCAGCGCTGCCAGCGCCGCGCACCCCAGCCACCAAGTGGGCCAGTCGGGCAAGTTGCTGACGGGCCCTTCGAGGATGCCCTTGTCCTGCCGATCGGCATCGTATAGGCCCCAATACCCACCCACGGCACCTTCGTTGGCGCGTTTCCAGGGCTGGTCGAACGCTTCGATCAGGTTATAGCGCCAGCCATTGTGCTCGGCCATGGCGACGAAGCCGCGAATGAAGCGCGCCTCGTTGACCCGGCTGGGCAGGGCGGTTTCACGCTGTCGGCCTTCGCTGGGCCAGCCGGTTTCACCGATCAGGATGTCCTTGGGCGCGAAGCGCTCGCCGAACTGCCGGCGTATGTCGGCGACATGGGCCAGCGCATCGTCGATGCCCCGTGGCTCGTCTTCCCAATACGGCAGCAAGTGAATGGTGAGAAAGTCCACTTCAGGCGCGATCTCAGGGTGCTGCAGCCAGAACTCCCACACATCGGCATAGGTGACCGGCACGCTTACCTGACGCTTGACCCGCGCAATCAACTCGGCCAGTCGTTTGCCGGTGACTTCCTTGCGCAGCAAGGTCTCGTTACCCACGATGACGGCGCTGACCACATCGGGGTTGGCGTTGGCGGCGGCGATCAGCAGCGCGACTTCCCGGTCGGTATCGGCCGGGTGGGCATTGACCCAGGCCCCGAGCATCACCTTCAGGCCATGCTTGCGCGCCAGCGCCGGGATAGCCTCAAGACCGCTCATGGAATAGGTGCGGATGCACTGGAATCGCTCAGCGAGCAGGGCCAGGTCGGCGTCCATGCGCGTCGGGCGCAGTTGCATGGGTTGGTCGTAGGGCGACTGGTCTTTGTCGAACGGGGTATAGGATGCGCACTGCAGCTTGTGCGTGGCATTGGCGGCGTCGGGCAGGTTCACCGGTCTGCCCAGCCCGTACCAGAGCCCACCGAGCCCGAGCAGACCGATCAGGCAGGCAAGGGTATATAGACATGTCAGCAGGCGGGGGGAACTGGGCATCGGGCGGTCCATCGTCGGGGGCAAAAGGGCCAATAGTAGCCCGGCGCCAAACCTTTGGCATGCAAGGATCGCGCAGGCAGGTCCATGCCGCTGCCGCTAATGGCACAGTGCTGTCGCGTATGAGCGCCTGGGCGTCGTACTTGGATCAGGTCTGGCTTGGTTGCAGGCAGATGATGGAATCTCCAAGACCTGACGAGGGAATGCTTTGATGGCTACTTCAACAAAAATGCGTCGTTTCCTGGGCGTGGGTACCGCCCTGGCACTGGCCTTGAGCGGCGCACAGGCCATGGCCAAAGAAGTCAGCATTGGTTACGTGGATGGGTGGGCAGACAGTGTGGCTACCACCAACGTGGCCGCCGAGGTGATCAAGCAGAAGCTTGGCTACGATGTGAAGCTGCAAGCCGTGGCCACGGGCATCATGTGGCAGGGCGTGGCCACCGGTAAGCTCGATGCCATGCTGTCGGCATGGCTGCCGGTGACCCATGGTGAGTACTGGGCCAAGAACAAGGACAACGTGGTCGACTACGGCGCTAACTTCAAGGATGCCAAGATTGGCCTGATCGTGCCTGAGTACGTCAAGGCGGTGAGCATCGCTGACCTGAAGACCGATTCCTCGTTCAAGCAGAAAATCGTCGGCATCGATGCGGGTTCCGGTGTCATGATCAAGACCGATCAGGCGATCAAGGACTACGACCTGACCGGCTACAAGCTGCAGGCAAGTTCCGGTGCTGCGATGACCGCCGAGCTGGGCCGTGCCTACGCCAAGCAGCAGTCCATCGCCGTGACTGGCTGGGTCCCGCACTGGATGTTCGCCAAATGGAAACTCAAGTTCCTCGAAGACCCCAAAGGCGTGTATGGCGCTGCTGAGACCGTCAACAGCATCGGCAGCAAGGAGCTGGCCACCAAGGCCCCGGAAGTGGCCGAGTTCCTGAAGAAGTTCAGCTGGCAATCCAAGGATGAGATCGGCGAGGTGATGCTGGCTATCCAGGAAGGCGCCAAGCCCGAAGCGGCCGCCAAGGACTGGGTGGCCAAGCACCCAGAGCGAGTGAAGGAGTGGACGGGCAAGTAAATTGCCTGTGCGGTGATCCCTGAAACAAAGCCGTTCGAGCCGTAAGCGTTCGAGCGGTTTTGTTCGGGGGTCGGCTCACCCGGCCAACGTGATGAATATGAGGGTCTGCCTGACGACAGGCCGCTACCGGCCCGCACACAAAAATACTGACACCCTCGCCGCGACGGACGCAAAGCGGTTCAGGCGACCTCAGCCAGTTCGCAAATCCCTGCCCCCACCCAAGTCGCCGCCCATCACCTGCGCACCCGCCAGCTCCAGCCCCGCCGAGAGAAACTGAACCCTCAAACCGACCCGCCAGCCCAACCTTTCAAGCACCCCCAGCAAGCAATAACCAAATCTGCGACAATCACACCTCTTTCGAATGCCGATTACACCGCAGGCCCACCTGCATCACCGAAAAGCCCAATGACTGACCACGCCATCGACAAACTGCTGCAAAACCTCGACCACGCCATGATCGCCGACCGCCACCGTCTGCGGCGCCAGTTGCATGAACTGCGCAAGCGCCCCGACGAGGCAAAGCTGGCGCAGTGGGCAGAGCGGGTGCAGGCGTCCTGCGCCCAGGTCACCGCCCGCCAGCAGAGCGTGCCATTGGTGCGCTACGACGACAGCCTGCCCATCGCCGCCAAGCGCGACGAGATCAAAAAAGCCCTGGCCGAACACCAGGTGCTGGTCATCGCCGGCGAAACCGGCTCGGGCAAGACCACCCAGTTACCCAAGATCTGCCTGGAACTGGGCCGCGGCAGCCATGGCCTGATCGCCCACACCCAGCCACGCCGGATCGCCGCGCGCAGTGTCGCCGCCCGGGTGGCTGAGGAACTGGGCACACCGCTGGGCTGCCTGGTGGGTTATCAAGTGCGCTTCGAAGACCAGAGCGATGCCAACACACTGGTCAAACTCATGACCGACGGCATCCTGCTGGCCGAAACCCAGCACGACCGCTTCCTGGAACGCTACGACACCATCATCGTCGACGAAGCCCACGAACGCAGCCTGAACATCGACTTCCTGCTCGGCTACCTCAAGACCCTGTTGCACCGGCGGCCCGACCTCAAGCTCATCATCACCTCGGCCACCATCGACCTGGAGCGGTTTTCCAAGCATTTCGACAATGCGCCCATCATCGAGGTGTCCGGCCGTACCTTCCCCGTGGAAACCTGGTATCGCCCGCTGACCAGCGAACAGGACGAGGAAGGCAACCCGATCGAGGACGACCTCACCGTCGATCAGGCTATCCTTGCCACCCTCGATGAATTGGCCCAGCACGAGCGCGGCCAGGGCAAGGGCCCGGGCGATGTGCTGATCTTCCTGCCCGGTGAGCGCGAAATTCGCGACGCCGCCGAGATTCTGCGCAAGGCGCAGTTGCGCCATACCGAAATCTTGCCCTTGTACGCGCGCCTGTCGCCGGCCGAGCAGCAGCGGATCTTCCAGCCCCATGCCGGGCGGCGCGTGGTGCTGGCCACCAACGTGGCCGAAACATCGCTGACGGTCCCCGGCATCCGCTATGTGATCGATACCGGCACGGCGCGCATCAGCCGCTACAGCTACCGCGCCAAGGTGCAGCGCCTGCCCATCGAAGCCGTGTCCCAGGCCAGCGCCAACCAGCGCAAGGGCCGCTGTGGACGGGTGGAGCCGGGCATCTGCGTGCGTCTGTACAGCGAAGAAGACTTCAACAGCCGACCGGCTTTCACCGACCCCGAGATCCTGCGCACCAACCTGGCGGCCGTCATCCTGCAAATGCTGCACCTGCGCCTGGGCGCCATCGACGCGTTCCCCTTCATCGAACCGCCAGACGGCAAGGCGATCAGCGACGGCTTCAACCTGCTGCAAGAGCTCTCGGCGGTCAACCGTGAAAATCAGCTGACCCCGGTCGGGCGTCAGCTGGCTCGGCTGCCCATCGACCCGCGCCTGGGCCGCATGCTGCTCGAAGGCGCGCGCCTGGGCAGCCTGCAGGAAGTGCTGATCGTCACCAGCGCCCTGTCGGTGCAGGACCCACGCGAACGCCCCCCTGAGCGCCAGCAGGCCGCCGACCAGGCCCACGCGCAGTGGAAGGACGTGGATTCGGACTTCGCCGCACTGGTCAACCTGTGGCGAGGTTTCGAGGAGCAGCGCCAGGCGTTGACGGCCAACCCCTTGCGCAACTGGTGCCGCAAGCAGTTCCTCAATTACCTGCGCCTGCGTGAGTGGCGCGACGCCCATCGCCAGTTGGCGCTGATCTGCCGCGAGCTGCAACTGACGGTCAACAAGGAACCGTGCGACTACCCCAAGCTGCACAAAGCCGTGCTCAGCGGCCTGCTCAGCCAGATCGGCCACAAGACCGAAGACGGCGATTACCAGGGCGCACGGCAGCGCAGGTTCTGGGTGCACCCGTCATCGGGTATCGGGCGCAAGCGCCCGCAGTGGGTCATGGCAGCCGAGCTGGTGGAAACCACCAAGCTCTATGCCCGCGTGGTCGCGCGCATCGAGCCGGACTGGATCGAGCCGCTGGCCGGCCACCTGATCAAGAAGAACCACTTCGAGCCCCATTGGGAGAAGAAGCGCGGGCAGGTCGTGGCCTATGAGCAGATCACCCTGTATGGGTTGATCCTGGTCGGCCGCAGGCCGGTGCATTTTGGCCCCATCGACCCGGCCACCTCCCGCGAGCTGTTTATTCGTGAGGCCCTGGTGGGTGGTGAGATCCAGTCGCGGGCCAAGTGCCTGACGGCCAACAAGCGCCTGCTCGAAGCGCTCGACGCCCTCGAGGCCAAGGCCCGCCGTCGCGACATCCTGGCCGACGAAGAAACGCTCTATGCGTTCTACGAAGCGCGCCTGCCGGCCGAGATCCACCAGACGGCCACTTTCGACAGCTGGTACCGCATGGGCAGCCAGAAAGACCCCAACCTGCTGATCATGCGCGAGGAAGACGTGCTGGCACGCGAGGCCAGCGAGGTGACTGCCGCGCAGTACCCCGACAGCTTGCAGGTGGGCGAACTGCGCCTGCCCTTGACCTACCACTTCGAGCCCAATCACCCCCGTGACGGTGTGACCGTTCGGGTACCGGCACCCCTGTTGCCGAGCCTGCCAGGCGAGCGCCTGGAGTGGCTGGTGCCCGGCCTGCTCGAAGCCAAGTGCGTGGCGCTGGTTCGCAACTTGCCCAAGGCCCTGCGCAAGAACTTTGTGCCGGTGCCGGACTTCGTCAAGGCTGCCTTGGCCCGCATGACCTTCGGCCAAGGCGCGTTGCCCCAGGCCCTGGGCCATGAACTGCTGCGCATGACCGGTGCGCGGGTGCCCGACGAGGCCTGGGACGAATCGGTCAGCCTGGTCGAAGGCCACCTGCGCATGAACATCGAAGTGGTCGACGGGCAGGGCAAATTCCTGGGCGAAGGGCGTGACCTGGCGGAGCTGACCGCGCGGTTCGCCGCCGCCAGCCAGGCAGCGCTGGCAGTGCCACGCGATGCCAAAAGCGAGCAGCCGGTGCAGGCCAAGGCCTTCAGCGAAGTGAAGCCCACGGCGCAGCAAAAGATCGCGGGGCTGTCGATGACGGTTTACCCGGCCTTGGTCGAGGACAATGGCACGGTGCGTGAAGGCCGCTTCTCGACCCAGGCCGAAGCCGACTTCCAGCACCGCCGCGCCTTGCAGCGCCTGCTGCTGCAACAGCTGGCCGAGCCGGCCAAGTTCCTGCGTGGCAAGCTGCCTGGGCTGACCGAACTGGGGCTGCTGTACCGCGACATGGGCCGGGTCGACGCGCTGGTCGAAGACATTCTGCTGGCCAGCCTGGACAGTTGCATTCTCGACGGTGAGCCGGTGCTGCCCCGTGAAGGCGCGGCCCTGGCGGCGCTGGCCGAACGCAAGCGGGGCAGCTGGGCCGAGCATGCCGAGCGCCTGGCGCGGCAGACCCTCGAGGTGCTGAAGCTGTGGCACGGGTTGCAGAAACGCTTCAAGGGCAAGATCGACCTGAGCCAGGCCGTGGCCCTGAACGATATCAAACAGCAGTTGGGCAACCTGGTGTACCCGGGCTTTGTGCGTGAAACGCCGGCGCTGTGGTTCAAGGAGCTGCCACGCTACCTCAAGGCCATCGAGCTGCGCCTGGAGAAGCTGGGTTCGCAGGTGCAGAAGGACCGGGTATGGAGTGGCGAACTGGCCAACTTGTGGGCGCAGTACAAGGCCCGTGCCGACAAGCATGCCCAGGAAGGCAAGCGCGACGAGCAGCTGGTCCTGTACCGCTGGTGGCTGGAGGAATACCGCGTGTCGCTGTTCGCCCAGCAGCTGGGCACCAAGGTGCCGATTTCCGATAAGCGATTGAGCAAGCAGTGGAGCCAGGTGGAAGGCTAAACTCACACAGTTGTGGCACTATTGAGACAATTTCGGGCCGCTTGGCGGCCCACTGCGCACAGCCCTGCTTCGCCTGCATGCTCACCGCCTACAGGGTGATGGCATCCATGAGGTGGGCTACCGTCAAACGTGGGCTCTGCCCTCGTCGCAAAGTTAGTACTAAAGTGCCACTAAAACAGTGTATTTCCAGCCAGCGCCGGGTGGCGATGGCCCAAGAACAGAGGAACGACCGTGCATAATGTCGTGATCAGCGGCACCGGCCTGTACACCCCGGCCCAGAGCATCTCCAACGAAGAACTCGTAGCCTCCTTCAACACCTGGTCGCAGCAGTTCAACCAGGACAACGCCCAGGCCATCGAGCGTGGCGAGGTCGAAGCCGCACCGCTGTCCGATGCGGCGTTCATCGAAAAGGCCTCGGGTATCAAGAGCCGCTTCGTCATGGACAAGGCCGGCATCCTCGACCCGCAGCGCATGAAACCGCGCCTGCCAGAGCGCTCCAACGACGAGCCGTCGGTGCTGTGCGAAATGGCCGTGGCGGCGGCGCGCCAGGCGCTGGAGCGCGCTGGCCGCAGCGCTGCCGACGTGGACGGGGTCATCGTCGCCTGTTCCAACTTGCAGCGCCCTTACCCGGCCATTGCCATCGAAGTGCAGCAGGCGCTGGGCATCCAGGGGTTTGCCTTCGACATGAACGTGGCGTGTTCGTCCGCCACCTTCGGCATCCAGACCGCCGCCAACAGCGTGGCGCTGGGGCAGGCGCGGGCCGTGCTCATGGTCAACCCTGAAGTGTGCACCGGCCACCTGAACTTCCGCGACCGTGACAGCCACTTCATCTTTGGCGATGCGGCGACCGCGGTACTGCTCGAACGCGCCGATCACGCCACATCGGCGCACCAGTTCGACGTGGTCAGCAGCAAGCTGTGGACCGAGTTCTCCAATAACATCCGCAACAACTTCGGCTTTCTCAACCGCGCGGCGGAGGAGGGCGAAGGCGCCGCAGACAAGCTGTTCATCCAGGAAGGCCGCAAGGTGTTCCGCGAGGTGTGCCCGAAAGTGGCGGAGCTGGTGGGCGAGCATTTGCAGGAAAACGGCCTTCAGCCCAGCGATGTGGCGCGCTTCTGGCTGCACCAGGCCAACCTCAGCATGAACCACCTGATCGTCAAGAAGCTGCTGGGGCGTGAAGTGAGTGAACAGGAAGCGCCGGTGATCCTGGACCGCTACGCCAACACCAGCTCGGCAGGCTCGATCATTGCCTTGCACCTGTATCAGGATGACCTGCCACAAGGGGCGCTGGGTGTGCTCAGCTCGTTTGGCGCGGGGTATTCGATCGGCAGCGTGATTTTGCGCAAACGCTAAGCCGGCAAGGCTGGCGATGGCCGCCTAAAAGCGCAAACGGCCGGATGGGGACGGCCGTTTGCGCGGTGGCGGTGCTTAGAACTTGGCTTCCAGGTCTACCTGCAGCGTATCCACATCGGCGTTGCTGTTGGGCAGGTTGGAGTAGTCGGTCTTGGCCATCATATAGGCCGCACCGAGTGCGAAGTTCTTGTCGATCTCGTAGCCAACCTTGAACTTGTGACCGCGCGAGCCGGTGAAACCGTTGCCAAAGTCCGAGTCGGTAAACAGGCTCACGACGCCATTGCGCTGCACGTCGCGGTAGTTGTAGTCCAGGCTCCAGGCCCCGATCTTACTCTTCAGACCCGCCAGCCAGGCCTTGTCCTGCCCATCGGTGCTCTCGGTGTTCTTCACGAATTGGCCATAGGCCGACAGCGGGATGGCAAAGCCGGTGAAGTCCACCTGGCCAAAGCCTTCCACCAGGTTGAATTCGTCGGTGGTGTTGCCCAGCGAGCGCAGCGCGGCCGACGACTTGTCGTTGTCGTAGCCGTACACGCTGCCGCCCACCGTGACCTTGACGGTGTCGGCTGCGTTGAACTTGGTCCCCAACTGCGCAGCGTAGAGCTGTGCATCGTGCTTGAACTGCACGCCGTCGCCGTCGACGTTGTCCTTGAGGTTGTAGTGGCCGATGCTGCCGAACACCTCGGCAGGGCCCAGGTTGGTCTTGTAGGTGGCGGCTACGCCTTCGGGGTTGATGTCGCTGTCCCAGATGATGTCGCCCATGCTCACCCAGGGCTGCATCATCTTGCCGCCGATCAGGTGCAGGTTCGGCACGGCGGTGGGGTGCCAGTCCAGGTAGGCCAGGTCCACCCACAACGATTTCTTCTCGAAGTAGTTGTCCAGGCTCTGGTTGGTCGAGCGCGCATCGGCGCTGCTGCCGGTGGCGACCCGCACCCCGGCGTCCACTTGCGGGTTGATCTCGCTGTAGAATCCGACACGGGCACGCACACGCTCCCGGTCCTGGTTGCCGCTGCGGGAAATCGGGTTGTCCACGTTGACGTCTTCATAACGCAGGCGCACGTCGCCTTTGATCTGAGTCTTGGCCGCCCAGGCCACTTTTTGCTCGAACGAACTCATGCGCTCGGACTGGGCCTTCTGAGCGGCCTTTTCCTTGTTTTCCTGGGCCAGGTCAGCCTGCAGCTCGCTGTATTGCGCCTGGTTGATCGAGCCATTGGCGCGGAGCATTTCGAGCAGCTTGGCGTCGACGGCCGCACTGGCCGGAGTGGTGCTCATGGCCAGCACCATGCCGGTCAGGCTTGCTCCGGTAAGTGTAGAAACAAGACGCATATGGTTCTCCCTACTGAATAAGATGGGGGACGCCGAGCGCCCGCCCCTGTGTTGGCATGTCTCCGGAAGGGCCTGAATAGACAGGTTCTGTGGTTCCGGAAAACAGGCGCAAGTATTGCGGGGGCGAGTGACAGATTAATGTCGCAATGATGTCACTGCTGTGAAGTGAAGGCTGCGGGGCGATCGTCATTTGAGTCCGGCGCCCAGCTTGGTGATACTGGGGGCCTTGATGCCGCGAGCCGACCCTGTGACCAGTCTGTATAGCCTTGCTCATTTGCGTGATATGCCAGCCGCCACCTGGGACGCCCTGGTGCCCGAAGGCCAGCCGTTTCTCAGCCATGCCTTTCTCAGTGCGATGGAAGACAGCGGCAGTGTCGCGCGCAACAACGGGTGGGCGGCCGAACACCTGGTGCTCGAGCACGAGGGCAAGGTGCAAGCGCTGCTGCCGGGTTACCGCAAGTGGCATTCGTACGGTGAGTACGTCTTCGACCATGGTTGGGCGCACGCCTGTGAACGGGCTGGCATCGCCTACTATCCCAAGCTGCTGGGCGCCGTGCCGTTCAGCCCGGTCAGTGGCCCGCGCTTGCTGACGGCCGATGCGGCAGCCGGGCACTTGTTACTGCAGGCCTTGCCCGAGTACCTGAGCAAAGCCGGCCTGTCTGGCGCCCACATCAACTTCACCGACCCTGCGCTGGACGAACAGTTGGCGCGTCTGCCGGGCTGGATGGAGCGCCTGGGTTGCCAGTTTCACTGGCAGAACCGCGGCTACCGCGATTTCCAGGATTTTCTCGACACCCTCAGCTCCCGCAAGCGCAAGCAGATGCGCAAGGAGCGTGAGCAGGTAGCGGGGCAGGGGATTGATTTTCGCTGGTACCGGGGTGACGAACTGGACCAAGCCCAGTGGGATTTCGTCTACCTGTGTTACGCCAACACCTACGCTGTGCGCGGCCGGGCGCCTTACCTGACGCGGGAGTTCTTCAGCTTGCTGGCCGAGCGCATGCCCCACGCCCTGCGCGTGGTAATGGCGCGCCAGGCCGGGCGGGACGTGGCAATGGCGCTGAGCCTGGTAGGTGGGGACAGTCTGTTTGGCCGTTACTGGGGCTGCCTGGCCGAGTTCGATCGCCTGCATTTCGAGACGTGTTTCTATCAAGGCATGGACTTCGCCATAGCCCAAGGGCTGCAACGTTTCGATGCTGGCGCCCAGGGTGAGCACAAGTTGATTCGCGGGTTCGAGCCGGTAATCACGCGCTCGTGGCATTACCTGCTGCATCCCGGGTTACGCACGGCGGTGGCCGATTTTCTGCTTCAGGAGCGTGAAGGGGTAATGGCGTATGCCGCCCAGGCACGGGAGATGTTGCCTTATCGCCGGGAAGAGGGCCATTGAGCCAGACACAGTCCCAATGCGGGTAATCGCTCGCTCGCGTTACCAGGCCGGCGCGGATTGGATTGGCGATGATGTAGCGAGCGACGCTGCGCACCTGTTCGTCACGGCGAAGGGCGCGGTCATGGAAGCCAGGTTGCCAGATCGCTGGTGCTCGGCGCCTCGTGTGTAAAGCGCGCAACTGCTGCGTGATTTGAATTCACGCATCAGCTCGTCGAGGCTGCAGGGGCCTAGCGTGATAAGCCAGTGCAAGTGATCGGGCATCAGTACCCAGGCGAGGCTCTGGCACTGTCGTTGCGCAGCAGTGAGTTGCAGCTGCTGGATCACGGCCCTGGCGTAGTGCAGGTGTGTGAAAAGTGGGGTACGGTTTCGGGTGGCGGTGGTCAGTAGGTATAACCGCCCGGGCTCGGAGAACCTGCCTAGACGTAAACGGTGAGTGCCGCGGCCTTCCATGGGTAGCTCCTTGGTGGATGAAGACTGCAAGGGTAGCTGGGCGAGGTGCGGGGAGTGGCGGGACAGTTTTACGGGGTGTGACGCAGAGTCATTCCAGAGAGGCTGGCTTTCGGAATTGCCTTGGTATCGTTGGGGCCGCTTTGCGGCCCATCGCGGCACAAGGCCGCTCCTACCCGGGACCTGCTGGCTAATGCAGGCGCCGCAGGCTACCCGGGACCTGCTGGCTAATGCAGGCGCCGCAATCCCCCTGTAGGAGCGGCCTCGTGCCGCGATGGGCCGCGCAGCGGCCCCGGCTTTTGACCAGACGCCTGGATTTGATCCCCTTCATAAAGCCTGAACCCTCAAAGCCTGGACCTCACCTAATCAACCCCCACAAACCCACCTGTCTGATGCTGCCAAAGCCGCGCATACAGCCCCCGCTGCTCCAGCAACTCAGTATGGCTACCCACCTCCACGACCCGGCCCTTGTCCAGCACCACCAGCCGGTCCATGCGGGCAATGGTGGACAGCCGGTGGGCGATGGCGATCACGGTCTTGCCCTGCATCAGCGTTTCCAGGCTCTCCTGGATCGCCGCCTCCACCTCCGAATCCAGCGCGGACGTGGCCTCGTCCATGATCAGAATCGGCGCATTCTTCAGCAGCACCCGGGCAATCGCGATGCGCTGGCGCTGGCCGCCGGACAGCTTCACTCCACGCTCACCTACATGCGCATCCAGACCGGTACGGCCCTGGGCGTCCGACAGGTGCGGGATGAACTCATCAGCCCGGGCGCGGCGCACTGCTTCCTGCAACTGGGCGTCAGTCGCATCCGGGCGGCCGTACAGCAGGTTCTCGCGGATCGAGCGGTGCAGCAACGAGGTGTCCTGGGTGATCATGCCGATCTGCGCACGCAGGCTTGCCTGGCTCACCTGCGCAATGTCCTGGTCATCGATCAGAATCTGCCCACCTTGCACGTCGTACAGACGCAACAGCAAATTCACCAAGGTCGACTTCCCGGCACCAGACGGTCCGATCAGGCCGATCTTTTCCCCGGGCCGAATCGCCAGGTTCAGCCCCTCGATCACATTCCTCGCTTCACCATAGTGAAAGCGCACGTTCTCGAACCGCACGGCGCCCTGGGTAACCTTCAAGGCCGGGGCAGCAGGGCGGTCGGTGACGGTGACGGGCTGGGCTATGGTCTGCAGCCCATCCTGCACCATACCAATGTTCTCGAAAATGCCGTTGACCACCCACATGATCCACCCCGACATGTTCACGATGCGGATGACCAAACCAGTCGCCAAGGCAATGGCCCCCACCGTGATCAGCGACTGGCTCCACAGCCACAGGGCAAGCCCGGTGGTGCCGACCACCAGCAAGCCGTTCAACGTGGTGATGACCACGTCCATGCTGGTGATCACCCGCGAAGCCAGCTGGGTTTTCTCGGTCTGCTCGCTGATAGCTTCGCGGGCATACTGCTGTTCGTGATCGGTGTGGGCAAACAGCTTGAGCGTGGCAATGTTGGTATAGCCATCGACGATGCGGCCCATCAGCTTGGAGCGGGCATCGGACGACACCACCGAGCGCGCTTTGACCCGTGGCACGAAATACGCCAAGGCGGCAATGAAACACACGATCCAGACCACCAGGGGCAACATCAACCGCCAATCAGCCTCGGCAAACAACACCAGCGACGTGATGGCGTAGATCAGCACATGCCATAACGCATCCACCGCCTGCACCGCCGAGTCGCGCAGCGAGTTGCCGGTCTGCATGATGCGCTGGGCAATGCGCCCGGCGAAGTCGCTTTGGAAGAAGTTCAGGCTTTGCTTGAGCACATAGCTGTGGTTCTGCCAGCGGATCATGCTGGTCATGCCTGGGTTGATGGCCTGATGCACCAGCAGGTCATGCAGCCCGAAGAACAACGGACGCAGCAACAGCACCACCACCAGCATCCAGATCAACTCGCCGCTGTGCTCGCTGAAAATACTGGCGCTGGGCGTGCCCTGGGCCAGGTCGATGATGCGGCTCAGGAAGCTGAACATGGCCACTTCGATCAACGAAGCGATCAGGCCAACCACCAGCAAAGCCAGAAAGCTTGGCCAGACCTGGCGCAGATAATAGAAATAGAATGCCCACACGCCGCTGGGCGGCGCTTCGCTGGGGGCGTCACGGAAGATGTCGATCAGTTGCTCGAAACGACGGTACAGCATCAGCGTTGAAACTCCTGTTCAACCGACCGGTAATCGGGTCACGTCCCTGTGAGACCCGCGATCAATCGATGCGTTTAGCCGACTTGATGAACACTGGGTCAGCGGGCACGTCACGCATGCCTTTCTTGACGGTGGTGGGCGAATTGACGATCTGGTCGACAACTTCCATGCCCTTGGTCACCTTGCCGAACACGGCATAACCCGCGTCACGGCCCGGGTTGAGGAAATCGTTGTCGGCCACGTTGATGAAGAACTGGCTGGTGGCCGAATTCGGGTTCGAGGTGCGGGCCATGGCCAAGGTGCCGCGGGTGTTTTGCAGGCCATTGCTGGCCTCGTTGCGGATCGGGTCCTTGGTGTCCTTCTGCACCATTTGCTCGGTGAAGCCGCCGCCTTGCACCATGAAGCCCGGGATTACCCGGTGGAAGATGGTGTTGTTGTAGAAGCCGCTGTCCACGTACTGCAGGAAGTTCTTGGTGCTGAGTGGGGCCTTCTCGGCATTGAGCTCGATTTCCACCTGGCCGAAGCTGGTGTCCAGCACAACGTGCGGCGTCTTGTCGGAAGCCATGACGCTGGTGGCGAACGCGACGGAACAGGCGGTAAGCAGCAGTTTTTTCAGCATGGGCGCAAAGGTCCTTCAAAGTGGAGGCGGCTGCATTCGAGGGCCGCCGGTACGGTGGATACATCGCAATGTACAAGGAGCAATAGCGTGCCGTGAATCTCCCACGGCTGCCAGCCTAGGTGGCAGGCCGGGCACAGGCGCAGCGTTTGAAATTGTGTCAGGGCCTGATCGCGAGGTTTTGTACCCAGCTCAGACAGCCAGCCGGGACCCGCGTTCGCAGTCGGTCCTGCCCATTACACTCCCGCCTGGGCCGGGGCTGCGAAGGGCACATCCAACGGTGCCGTGTCGAAGTTGCGCAGCAGGTCGATGAGGATCTGCGTGGCCGGGCCCAAGGACTTCTCCTTGCTCGCGTAAAGATAGAACAGGGGATGGCGGCTACCGCCCTGGTCCAGCGGCAGGGGTTTGAGCACACCGTCACGCAGCTCGCGCTCGATCATATGCCGCGGCAACCACGCAAAGCCCAGCCCGCTGCTGACGAAGGTGGCAGCCGTGCCCAGGCTGCCGACCGTCCAACGCTGTTCGGCGCCAAGCCAGCCCACATCGCGTGGCTGTGAGCGGCCCGAATCTCGAATCACCACCTGCAACTGGCTTTCAAGGTCCTGGAAAGTCAGTTCGCGTCCCAGCCGGTGCAGGCTGTGGTCAGGGTGGGCCACGGCCACGAATTCCACGGCGCTCAACTCCGCGCCCAGGTAGCCGCCAATGTTGTAGCTGCTGATGGCAAGGTCGGCGATGCCGTCGAGCATCACTTCCTCGACCCCGGACAGCACTTCCTCGCGCAGGCGCACGCGGCAGCCGCGGCTTTGCGGCATGAAGGCGGCCAGGGCACGCACCAGGCGCGCGCTGGGGTAGGCGGCATCGACCACAAGGCGCACCTCGGCTTCCCAACCCTGTTCCATGTGGTGCGCCAGGTCCTCGAGTTGACTGGCCTGCTTGACCAGGTGCCGCGAGCGGCGCAGCAGCACACTGCCTGCCTCGGTCAGCACCGCCTTGCGGCCGTCGATGCGTAGCAACGGTACACCCAGCTGTTCCTGCATGCGCGCCACGGTGTAACTGACCGACGATTGCGAGCGGTGCAGCACCTCGGCAGCTTGGGCAAACCCGCCATGATCGACTACAGCTTGCAAGGTCCGCCATTGATCCAGCGTCACGCGTGGCGCTTTCATGTCCTGCTCCTGTTGGCCTAAGCTGCGCTCTACACAAGGAGAACGCCCCATGAAGAAATATTGTGCGGCATTGCTGCTATGCCTGCCGGTGACCGCTTTTGCCTATCCCATCGACATGGAGAAACACATGGACGGGGTGAAGGTGGACGCCACGGCCTATGACACGGCCTATGACCTAGGGGCGATTACCCTTGAGAACTACGGCCAGGTGCCCGCCGCCTGCAAGGTGACCTTTCGCAACGGCCCTGAAGCCCCGCGGGTGCGCCGGGTAAATGTACCGGCCGGCAAGCGCGCCGATGTTACCGCCAAGTTCAACCGGCAGATCATCAAGTTGCGCATCAGCGTAAAATGCGCAGTTGAATAAACTAATTAATCGATAAATCGTACCGACTATTTACGCTTTTTCATCGATAGGTCAAGCGTTAACCTTCCTCCATCGCATCTACCCCAGCCCGATGGAGGCCGTCATGTCCCATGTTCTGATCGTCGAAAGCAGTGCACGCCAGCAGGATTCGATTTCCCGCCAACTGACCCAGGACTTCACTGCGCAGTGGCGCGCCGCCCACCCGTCCGACCAGATTACGGTGCGTGACGTGGCGGCCAACCCGGTGCCGCACCTGGACGCCGACCTGCTCGGCGGCTGGATGAACCCTGAAGACCAGCGCAGTGCTGCCCAGCACCAAGCCCTGGCCCGCTCCAACGTGCTGACCGACGAGTTGCTGGCAGCCGATGTGCTGGTGTTGGCAGCGCCCATGTACAACTTCACCATCCCAAGTACCCTCAAGGCCTGGCTGGACCATGTACTGCGCGCCGGCATCACCTTCAAATACACGCCCACCGGCCCCCAGGGCCTGTTGAACGGCAAGCGTGCCATTGTACTGACCGCACGCGGCGGCATCCATGCAGGGGCTGGCAGCGACCATCAGGAACCCTACCTGCGGCAGGTGCTGGGCTTCATTGGCATTCACGACGTGACGTTCATTCATGCCGAAGGCCTGAACATGAGCGGAGATTTCCATGAAAAGGGCCTGAACCAGGCCAAGGCAAGCCTGGCGTCGGTAGCCTAACTGCAGCGAAGCTCAACACGTGCACCTGTCTCAGCGATTGTGGGTGACCGCTTCCTTTGAGCTTCGCAGCGCCTTCAACTCAACACATACCCCACCGGCAACAGCGCTGGCGGTAGCGGCGTCTGCCCCAGGGCGGCCAATACATCACGCTCTACCGTTCGCACCATGGCATCGGTAGGCAGGTCGTTCTCGTCGCGCCCGAACGGGTCTTCCAACTCGTTGCCGATGGCATCGAGCCCAAAGAAGGTATACCCAACGATGGTCGTGAACAGCGGCGCCAGCCAGCCTAGCGGTTCGGCCAGGGCGAAAGGCAGCAACAGGCAGAAGATGTAGATGGTGCGATGCAGCAGCAAGGTATAGGGGAAGGGCAACGGTGTCCCCTTGATCCGCTCGCAGGTGGCCTGAACCTCCCCAAGCCCCGCCAACCGCTGCGCCAAGAGGTTGTAGCGCCACTCGGACAGGCCCTGCTGCTCGGTCAACCGCGAACACTGCTCGCCCAGGTGCAGGAGGATGCCGTTACACACGTTGTGGGGGCTGATCGCCTCGGCATTGCCCAGCCAGGGCCGCGCGGCGGCCAGGTCGTCCTCGTCTCGCAGCCTGGCATTGAGCCCATGGGCGAACCCGCACAGGCTGCGCAGCATGTCGGCGCGCAGCGCGGCATCGGCGATCACCACGCTTTCGCGATTGAACGACCGAATCTCGACGATCAACCTGCCCCAGGCCTTGCGCCCCTCCCACCAACGGTCATAACACGCGTTGTTGCGAAAGCTCATGAAGATCGACAGCGACAAGCCGAGCAGTGTGAACGGTGTAGCGCTGACCGGATAGAAGAATGCCGGGTAATGCCGTTCCACCAGGACGATGACTGCCGCGAGCAAGGTGACCATCAGGCAGCGCAGGGCGATCTGCTTGATGATCGACCCTTTGAGGGTGAACAGTACTCGCAGCACACCCTGGGTGGGATGAACGATCATGGCAATCCAGAGACGGCTGATCAGCCGCCGGTCATGTTCATGAAGCGCAGGATTTGAACGTCGCCGCCCACCTCGAAGTGATGGCGGTACGGCTTGAGGTGCAACGAGTCGCGAATGGCTTTTTCCAGCCGTTCAGCGTTGCCGGGATGGGCCCGCAGCACATGCTTGAGGTCGACCGAGTGCTCATTGCCCAGGCACAGCAACAAGCGACCCTCTACGGTGAGGCGTACGCGGTTGCAGGTGGCGCAGAAGTTGTGGCTGTGGGGCGAAATGAACCCCACCCGGGTTTGCGGGGCATCGGCCAGGCGCCAGTACCGCGCAGGGCCCTGGGAAGACTCGGTCGACTCGATCAGGCTGAACTGCTCGGCCAGCCTCGCGCGGACCTCGTCGCTGGAGAAAAACGACTCTCCACGGGCGTGCTCGCTGATCTCCCCCAGCGGCATTTCCTCGATGAAGGTGATGTCCAGTTCGCGATCGATCGCAAAGCGCACCAGGTCGACCAGCTCATGGTCATTGCGGCCCTTCAGTACCACGCAGTTGAGCTTGGTACGGCAAAAGCCGGCTTTACGTGCCGCGTCGATGCCGGCGATTACCTGGTGCAGGTCGCCGGTACGGGTCAGTTGCTTGAAACGGTCGGCATCCAGGCTGTCGAGGCTGATGTTCAGCCGCGTCACCCCCGCATCGAAGAGCGGTTGTGCCAGGCGCCCCAACTGCGAGCCGTTGCTGGTCAGGCACAACTCGCGCAGCCCTGGCAGGGCAGCGATGCGCCCGCACAGGTCGACGATGCCTTGGCGTACCAGCGGCTCGCCCCCGGTCAGGCGAATCTTGCGGGTGCCCAGCGCCACGAAACGCTCGGCCACCTGGAACAGCTCTTCAAGGCTCAGGATCTGCTGGCGGGGCAGAAACTGCATGTCCTCGGCCATGCAGTACACGCAACGGAAGTCGCAGCGGTCTGTGACCGACATCCGCAGGTAGTCGATTTTCCGGTTGAAGCCGTCGATCAGTGCCCGGCTGCTCTGTTCCACGTATGCGCTCGAATCAGGGGGAATGGCCTCCAAGCTAGCGCCTGGCGGGCCGAGCCGTCAAATGGCTTTGGCCGACTGACCGATAAACGCTCTCTATCACTGCTCAGCTCCCGCGTTTACGGGGGTCATCGAAGGCGCTTATCACCTCGTAGGATCTTTCGATTGGACGGCTCTACACAAGGCTTCATAGGCTGGACAAAAGCCATAGCAGGGCGAGGATTTCACCCATGAGCCAGGACCCACATATCCGCGACTACAAAGGCGCCGCTGCCGGCTGGGGCGCGCTCAAGAGCGTGACAAAAAGCTGGCTGGGCAGTGACAACGCCTTCAAGAATTTGCGCGCCATGCTCAAGACCAACCAGAATGGCGGCTTCGACTGCCCCGGTTGCGCCTGGGGCGAGTCGCCGGAAAACGACACGGTCAAGTTTTGCGAGAACGGCGCCAAGGCCGTCAATTGGGAGGCCACCGGGCGCTCGGTCGATCCGGCCTTCTTTGCCCGCTACAGCGTCAGTGCCCTGGCCGATCAGACCGATTACTGGCTCGAGTTCCAGGGCCGCCTGACTCATCCCATGCGCTATGACGCGGCCACCGACCACTATGTCGAGACGAGCTGGGCAGAGGCCTTCGCGCTGATCGCCAAGCACCTGCACGCCCTGGAATCTCCCGATCAGGCCGAGTTCTATACCTCGGGCCGGGCCAGCAACGAAGCGGCCTTCCTTTATCAGTTGTTCGTGCGCGCCTACGGCACCAACAACTTCCCGGACTGCTCGAACATGTGCCACGAGGCCAGCGGCGTCGGGATGGCGCAGACCCTGGGCGTAGGCAAAGGCACCGTGGTCTTTCACGACCTGGAGCTGGCCGACGCCATCTTCGTCATTGGCCAGAACCCTGGCACCAACCACCCGCGCATGCTCGAACCGCTGCGCGAAGCCGTGAAGCGCGGTGCCCAGGTGGTATGTTTCAACCCCCTCAAGGAGCGGGGCCTTGAGCGCTTCCAGCACCCGCAGCACCCCCTGGAGATGCTCAGCAACGGCTCCGAGCCCACCAATACCGCCTACTTCCGCCCGGCACTGGGCGGGGACATGGCGGTCATGCGCGGCATCGCCAAGTACCTGCTGCAGTGGGAACGCGAAGCCAAGGCCAAGGGCGAACCTGCGGTGTTCGATCATGCGTTCATTGCCGAGCACACCAGCGGCATCGAGGCCTACCTGCAGACCTTGGATGCCACACCCTGGCCGGCCCTCGTGGCGCAGTCCGGGCTGACCCAGGCCGAGATCGAACAGGCCGCGCGCATGTACCGCAAGGCCGAGCGCGTGATCATGTGCTGGGCCATGGGCGTTACCCAGCATCGCCATTCGGTGGCCATCGTCCAGGAAATCGTCAACCTGCAATTGCTGCGTGGCAATGTCGGCAAACCCGGCGCGGGGCTCTCGCCGGTGCGCGGGCACAGCAACGTGCAGGGTGACCGGACCATGGGCATCGACGAGAAGCCCAAGACCGCCTTGCTCGATGCCTTGCAAGCTCGCTTCGAGTTCCAGGTGCCGCGCACCCACGGGCACAACGCCGTACTGGCGATCAAGGCCATGGAAGAAGGTCGGGCGAAGGTGTTCATCGGCCTTGGGGGCAATTTTGCCCAGGCCACCCCAGACACCGCACGCACCCATGCCGCCCTGCGCAATTGCGCACTGACCGTGCAGATTTCCACCAAACTCAACCGCTCGCACCTGGTGACCGGTGGCGATGCCTTGATCCTGCCCTGCCTGGGCCGCACCGAAATCGACCTGCAGGCCAGCGGGCCGCAAGGTGTAACAGTCGAAGACACCTTCAGCATGGTGCACATCTCCCACGGCCAGCTACGGCCACGTTCGCCCCACATGCGCTCCGAACCCTGGATCATTGCCGGCATGGCCCAGGCCACCCTGGGCAAGCACCCCATCGATTGGGAGCACGCCGTGGCCGATTATGCCCATATCCGCAGCCTGATTGCCGACGTGATTCCAGGCTTCGAACATTTCAACGAACGCCTGCAGCAACCCGGGGGCTTCCACCTGGGTAACCACGCTGCCGACCGCACCTGGCGCACGGCCACCGGCAAGGCGCAATTCAGCCCCAATGCGCTACCCGCTGAACTGGTCAATGCCCAGGTGCTGGCCCGTGGCGACAAACCGGACCTTATCCTGCAAACCCTGCGCTCCCATGACCAGTACAACACCACCCTCTATGGCCTGGATGACCGTTACCGCGGTGTGTTCGGGCTACGCGAAGTGGTGTTCGTCAACGAGGCCGACATTCGGCGCATGGGCTTCGAGCCCGGTGAACACGTCGACCTGGTGTCGCTCTGGGACGACGGCGTCGAGCGACGGGTGTCGGGTTTTCGTCTGGTGGCCTATGACGTGCCGCAGGGGCAGGCTGCCGCCTATTACCCGGAAACCAACCCCCTGGTGCCGCTGGAAAGTTATGGTGAAGGGACCTCCACCCCGACCTCCAAGTTCGTGGCAATCAAGGTCGAGAAGGCCAAGGCGGATAATCGCATTGCAGCGGCCCTGGCGACCGACTGAGCCTCAGTGTGCAACAGGGCCGCCCGTGCAAACCCGCGTCAACCGCGGTTCACTGGAAAGGCCGTGGTGTACTTCATCTGCTCCATGGCAAAGCTCGAGGTAATGTTGGACAACCCATCGGTGCTGGTAATCAGCTTCTTGTAGAACCGGTCATACGCCGCGATATCGCCTACCACCACCCGCAGCATGTAGTCCCAGTCGCCGGACATGCGGTAGCACTCCATCACCTCCTCGAACGCCGTGACCGTGGCGGCGAACTGCTCCAGCCATGCACTGTCATGGCGCTGGGTCTTGACCTGCACGAACACGGTCAGGCCCAGCCCTAGCAGGCCAGGATCCAGCAGGGCCACACGACCGACGATATAGCCTTCGTCTTCCAGGCGCTTGACCCGCTTCCAGCAAGGGGTGGTGGACAGGTTGACGGCCTCGGCCAAGGCCTTGAGCGAGAGCGCGGCATCGCGCTGCAAGAGGGTCAGAATGTGTCGGTCGAAGCTGTCCATAGAGTGCATGGGCCGTGGCGAAGAAGTTTTCACAGGGTACCCCAAGGTCAGGGCTTTTGCGTTGTGCGATAGTGGCAACCTTACCTCTGCCAACGAGCACGACCATGTCCGACAAGCCGCGCCATTTCGCCACCCGAACCATTCATGCCGGCGAGCAGTTCGAAGTCGCCGACAATGCCATTTTTCCAGCCATCGTCACGGCCAGTTCGTTCATCAAGCGCGGCCTGGACGACACGCCGGACTACTCCTACAGCCGCGTAGGCAACCCCACCCGCCACGCCTATGAGACCTGTGTTGCAGCTTTGGAGGAAGGCGTAGGGGCGGTGGCCTGTGCGTCAGGGGTGAATGCCACGGCCACCGTGCTCGAACTGCTGCCCAAGGACGCCCATGTGGTGGTGATGAACGGTGTATACGGCGGCACCTTCCGAATTCTGGAGGACTACCGCAGCCGCACGTCCGGCCTGACCACCACGTACGTCGACCTCAACGACCTCGATGCCGTGGCTGCTGCCATCAAGCCCGAAACCCGGCTGATCTGGATCGAATCACCGACCAACCCGCTGCTGCACCTGGTCGACATCAAGGCCGTCTGCGACCTTGCCCGCACCCGGGGCATCCTGACCTGCATCGACAATACCTTCTGCTCACCGTGGAACCAGCGCCCGATCACCCTGGGCGTGGACCTGGTCATGCACTCGGCCAGCAAGTACATCGGTGGCCATTCCGATCTCACCGGTGGGGTGGTGGTGGCGGCCAGCGAAGACCTGCACCGACAGCTGCGCCGCATCAGCATGGCCATCGGCGCGGTGCAAGGGCCGTTCGATTGCTACCTGGCGTTGCGCGGCCTCAAGACCCTGGACGTGCGCATGGAGCGCCAGTGTGCCAACGCGCTGGAAGTGGCCCGCAGGCTCGAGGGCCACCCGCAGGTCGAGCAGGTGTACTACCCAGGGCTGCCAAGCCATCCGCAGCATGAACTGTGCAAGCGTCAGATGCGCAGCGGCGGGGCGGTGGTTGCCATTAAGGTCAAGGGTGATCGGGCGGCGCTCAATCGGCTGGTCGAAGCGCTGCAGATTTTCGTGCTGGCCGACTCGCTGGGTGGGGTCGAAAGCATGATCAACCATTCCTGGACCATGTCCCACTGCTCCATGAGCCCCGAGCAGAAAGGGGCAATGGGCATCAGTGAGAACCTGTTGCGCCTGTCGGTGGGCATCGAGGCGGTCGCCGATTTGATCGATGACCTGGAAACGGCGCTGGGCGCTTTGGCCGGACAGTGATGGCAGGGCTGTAGCGGCGAGCGGTTCAGCGCCAGCCTGTCATGCGAAGCGATGACGGGCTGGCGCTTGCAAAGAGGCCGGTGATTATTTGGGCGGGTGGATGATGCGCTCGATCTTGTCCTTGATCAGCAGCCGCTCGCGGCGCAAGCGCGTAACGGCCTCGTCGTTGGTGCCGTTCTTCTCGGCGGCGACCACTTCCTTGTCCTTGGCGTTGTACTCCTTGTGCAAGCCATGCAGCGTCTGGTCCTTGTCAATGAGTGCCTGGAATGCGTCAGCGGTAACGTGCAAGTCAGCGAGCAGATCGTGCGGAACAGGCATTTCTTCACCTCTGTCAGGGGATTGGTTAAGGTCCTGACCTCTGAGGATAGCCGCGTTTGTCCCGGGGAGGGAGGCTGCGAAACCTGAACCCCTGCTGAACGACTGACGGGTACGCGTCGAAATCAGCGCTTTCACTAAATTGTTACGTTATTTTTCACAGAAAATTGATGGCTCGGTTTCTAGAGTTCGCCCAGCTTGCTCCCAGTGCCATCCGGCACTGGTGGTCACTTCTCTTGGTTGCGAACCTGAATGCTCAACATCAAACCCCTGCGCACCGAATGGGTCACGCTGCTGGCCAGCCTGTACCTGTTGATCGGCTTGAATGTCTTTCTTTGGGAGCACCTGGAACAGGTAGTGCCCCCCGGCTTGCCCGGCCTGTGGTTGACCCTGGCATTTGCGGTGCTGATGTTGTTCGCCTTCAACCTCATCCTTACCCTCATTGCCTTCCGCTATGTGCTCAAGCCCTTGCTGGTGCTGCTGTTCGTCAGTGGTGCGGCGGTGGCGTATTTCATGAACCGCTATGGCGTGCTGATCGATGCAGGCATGTTCGCCAACATCGCCGAAACCAACGTGGCAGAAGTGCGCGACCTGCTGTCGCTGAAGTTCGGCTTGTACATGCTTGGCCTTGGAGTATTGCCCTCGGTACTGCTGTGGCGAGCGCCGGTGGTGTATCGGCCGTGGCAGCGCGAGCTGTTCGGCAAGCTGGTGGTCACGGCGGCCTGCGTGGTAGGCCTGGGCTCGGTAGGGTTGGCCAATTACCAGGGTCTGTCGTCGCTGTTTCGCAATCACCACGAACTGCGCCTGATGCTGACCCCCAGCAATATCGTCGGTGCCTCCATGGCCTACGTGAGCGAGCGCGTGGTCACCAGTGCACGCCCCTTTGCCCACTATGGCGAAGATGCCGCCCGCACCCCGGACTGGCAGCACCATCAGCGCAAGTCCCTGACGGTGCTGGTGGTGGGTGAAAGCGCGCGCGCTGATCATTTCGGCGTGCTGGGCTACAACCGCGATACCACCCCCAGGCTTGCCGCCGAGCAAGGGTTGCTGGCGTTCTCGGACGTTCATTCCTGCGGCACTGAAACGGCTGTGTCGGTACCCTGCATGTTTTCCGGCATGCCCCGCAAGGCCTACGATGCGCGCATCGCCAAGAACCGCGAAGGGCTGCTCGATATTCTCAAGCGGGCGGGCCTGGATGTGCAGTGGCGCGACAATCAGTCCGGGTGCAAGGGCACCTGCGACCGCGTGCAGTTCATCAATATGAGCAAGCTCAAGGACCCGCAATTCTGCGGCGAAGGCGAGTGCCACGACGAAATCCTGCTGCAGGGGTTGGGCGAGCTGATCGACCACTTGGACAAGGACACCGTGCTGGTGTTGCACCAGATGGGCAGCCACGGCCCCGACTACTTCAAACGCTACCCCAAGGCCGACCAGCGCTTTGCCCCGGTGTGCCAGAGCAATGCCCTGGACCAGTGCAGCCAGGCGCAGATCATCAATGGCTACGACAATACCCTGGCCTACACCGACCGGGTCCTGGCCAGCTTGATCGACACCCTGCGCAGCCGGCAGGACAAGGTCGATACGGCCATGATCTACCTGTCCGACCATGGCGAATCGCTGGGCGAGTACAACCTGTTCCTGCACGGGACGCCGTACGCCATTGCCCCGGAACAGCAAAAGCATGTACCGCTGCTGGCCTGGTTTTCCGACAGCTATCAGCAGGACTTCGGTGTCGATACTGGTTGCCTGGCCAAGTTGAACGATGCGCCCTTGTCCCAGGACAACCTGTTCCACTCGATGCTGGGGTTGTTGCAGGTTCACACCCAGGTGTACGAGCGGTCCCTGGACCTGTTTGCCAGCTGCCGGCCCTGGCTCACCGCCAGGCGCTGAGCAGGCGAGGGTGGGCTTGCCTGGCGAACGCCGTCAACGCGCAGTGGGGGGGACATTGCCTGGAGCTTGGCGCCGGCCTGGTTGCACAGTCCGTGAAATTGCACCATTGATCGACATCAAGGATGGCCCGGGTTTCACCAGCAGTGCCCGCGCCGTATATACTGCGCGCCAATGTTAGTGGGAGAGCCTTGTGGCCATCGAAATTCACTGGATCCGTGACGACCTGAGCCTGGCCGAACACTGCCGCGACTGGCGCCAATTGCCGTTTGTCGCGGTCGATACCGAATTCATGCGCGTCGATACCTTCTACCCCAAGGCAGGGCTGATCCAGATTGGCGATGGCAAGTGCGCGTTCCTGATCGACCCGCTGTTGATCGCCAACTGGCAGCCGCTGGCCGAGCTGATCGAAGACTGTAACGTGGTCAAGGTGCTGCATGCCTGCAGCGAGGACCTGGAGGTGCTGCTGCGCCTGACCGGCAAGCTGCCCCAGCCGTTGTTCGACACCCAGCTGGCTGCCGGCTATCTCAACCTTGGCTTCTCCATGGGCTATTCGCGGCTGGTACAGGAGGTACTGGGCATCGACCTGCCCAAAGGCGAGACCCGCTCCGACTGGTTGCAACGTCCACTGTCCGAGACCCAGGTCAGCTATGCCGCCGAGGACGCCGTGCACCTGGCCGAGCTGTTCAGCGCCTTGCATGCGCGCCTGTCCGACGACAAGTACGCCTGGGTGTTGGAAGACGGTGCTGAACTGGTGGCCCAGTTGCGCCGCGAGGTGCAGCCCGACAGTCTG
This sequence comes from Pseudomonas parafulva, assembly GCF_002021815.1. NCBI lineage: Bacteria > Pseudomonadati > Pseudomonadota > Gammaproteobacteria > Pseudomonadales > Pseudomonadaceae > Pseudomonas > Pseudomonas parafulva. The sequence goes on along the minus strand of NZ_CP019952.1, from coordinate 3,354,844 downwards.
TACCGTGAGGTCAAGCTGGCGTGGAAGCTGTCGCCCCAGCAGTTGGCGGTGCTGCGCGCCCTGTGCGCCTGGCGCGAGCGCGAGGCCCGCCTGCGTGACGTTCCGCGCAACCGCATCCTCAAGGAGCATGCGCTGTGGCCCATCGCCAAGAGCCAGCCGACCAACCTGGCGGCCTTGGCCCGCATCGACGACATGCACCCGCGCACCTTGCGCCAGGATGGCGAAACCTTGCTGCAACTGATCAAGCACGCCGCTAGCCTTCCGGCCGAACAATGGCCCGAGCCATTGCCTGAGCCGTTGCCTATCGAAGCCTCGGGCATTCTCAAGCAACTGCGCGCCGTCGGCCAGGCCGAAGGGCAACGGCTGGGTATCGCGCCCGAGCTAATGCTGCGCAAGAAAACCCTCGAGGCCCTGCTCAAAAGCGGTTACCCCGACGGCCCTTACACCTTGCCCGATTCGCTGCGCGGCTGGCGCCGTGAGCGGATGGGCCAGGCACTGCTGGACAGCCTGGCCGGTGCCGGAGACCCTCAATGAAACGCATCTGCTCGATCTACAAGAGCCCCCGCAAGAACGAAATGTACCTGTACGTGCTCAAGGCCGATGGCTTGCAACGCGTACCCGAAGGCTTGCTGCCGTTCTTCGGCACGCCCCAGCACGCCTTCGACCTGGTGCTCAGCCCCGAACGCAAGCTGGCCCGCGAAGACATCACCAAGGTGCTGGAAAACCTCGACAATCAGGGTTATCACCTGCAGATGCCGCCGCCGGATGACGAGTACATCGAGCACCTGCCCGACGAGTTGCTGCACCGAAACGATCCCGCCTGATCATGCGCGTACTGATTGCCGAGCATGACCACGCCCGCTACGCCGACCTGTTGCACCAGGCGGCACCGCACCTTGAAGTCCTGACCAGCGACGATTCCGCGCAATTGGCCCGGCTGGCGCCACAGTGCCCGGTCTGGCTCGGCCAGCCCGACCTGCTGGCCAGCTTGTTGCGCCAGGGGCATCGCCCCCACTGGATGCAGTCGACCTGGGCCGGCATCACGCCACTGCTGGCCACGGGGCTGCCCCGCGCGTATCGCCTGACCCGCGCTGTGGGCATTTTCGGCCAGGTCATGGCCGAATACATGCTCACCTACATGCTGGGCCATGAACGGCACGTCCTGTCGCGCCTGGTCAGCCAGGTGGAGCGGCGCTGGGATGAGCGCCCTGGTTGCTCGCTGCAGGGCCGCAAGGTATTGATCGTCGGCACCGGCGATATCGGCCAGGCCGTGGCCGAGTTCCTGCGCCCGTTCGGGGTGGTGCTGTACGGTGTGGCCAGCCAGGCCCGTGAACAGCCGCCATTCGCCGAGGTAGCAGCCCTGGACGATCTCGCGCGCCTGGTGGGCGAGGTCGACTATGTGCTGAACCTGCTGCCCGACACGCCGGCCACGCACGATATCTTTGACGCGGCGATGTTCCGGCGTTTCCAGCCAACTGCGTTGTTCATCAATGCCGGGCGCGGTGTGGCTGTCGTCGACGCCGACCTGGTGGAGGCGCTGAAAGAGGGGCACCTGGCCGGGGCGGTGATCGACGTATGCCGCCAGGAACCTCTGCCCAGGCAGCATCCATTCTGGACCGCCTGGGGCCTGTTGCTGACCGGACACAGCGCAGCGCCCACCACGCCTGCGGCCATGGTGCGGTTGTTCCTCGACAACCTGCAGGCGTTCGAAGCCGACCAGGCGCTGCGTGGCGAGGTGAACTTCGACCGCGGGTATTGATCGACCGGCCTGTATCAGAGCGCGCTGCCCGCAGGTGGCGCCCTCGGGGTGCCCTTCAGGCGTATCACCCTGCTATGGGCCTGAGTTCGAGCACGGCTGACAAGCGGTCTGGTATTGCTGCATGCCAGGCCCTAGACTGGCGCCGCCACGGCTACCAGCTCCATGCTGCACGCCTTAACGAACCGTTTCAGGCGCTGTCTGCCTCGGGCCCGATGTCGGACACGCGCTGCTGATCCCTTGCAGGAAATCGCGTCATGATCGCTGATAACGCCCCGTTCTGGCGGCGCAAGACCCTAGAGCAACTCAACCCGCAGGAATGGGAGTCGCTGTGCGACGGCTGCGGGCTGTGCTGCTTGCAAAAGCTCGAGGACGAGGACGACAACAGCGTCTACTACACCCGCATCGCCTGCAAGTTGCTGGACCTCGACACTTGCCAGTGCAGCGACTATCCCAATCGCTTCGCCCAGGTGCCCGACTGCATTCAGCTCACCCCGGGCAAGGCTGACCAGTTTCGTTGGTTGCCAGCGACTTGCGGTTACCGCCTGGTCAGCGAAGGCAAGGACTTGCCGGTCTGGCACCACCTGGTATGCGGTGACCGTCAGCAAGTGCATGAGCAGCGCATCTCCCAGGCAGGGCGCATGCTCAGCGAGCGTGACGTGCACGAGGACGACTGGGAAGACCACCTGATCTTTCGCGCCAGCTAACCAGGCGCTTTACCCGCTGGTGAACAAGGAGTGTCGGTATGCGTAGCCGTTTGAGTGTGCTGGTGGCCGTGTTGGGGTTGATGGCGGGGGCACCGGCCTGGGCGAAGAAAGTCGATCTTGACTATCAGGTTCGGCTGTTGCCTGCGACCGGGCAGGCCGAAGTGCGCCTTACGCTGGCCGATGGCAGTGCTGTGCGCAGTTTGGACTTCGACCTGGGCAAGGCGGGGGCCTACAGCGGCTTCCAAGCAGATGGCCACTGGCAGCTTCGCGGCCAGCGCGGGGTATGGCAGCCAGCGCCCGGCAAGACCAGCCTGAGCTACCGCGTGCAGTTGAACCAGCTCCACGGGCCTGGGGTGTACAACACCCGCATGACAGCGCACTGGGCACTGTTCATGGGCGACCAACTGGTCCCACCCGGTCGGCTGGACCAGCAGGACGGCACCGAGTTGGTCGCCCGCCTGGCATTCGACCTGCCCGAAGGCTGGAAAAGCGTCGAGACCGCCTGGCCACGTATTGGCAAGGACAAGTTCCGCATCGACAACGTCTCGCGCCTGTTCGACCGCCCCACGGGCTGGATGCTGGCTGGCAACCTGGGTAGCCGCCGTGCGCGCCTGGGCGAAACCGACGTGACGGTGGCGGCGCCGGTTGGGGAAGGGATGCGCCGCATGGACAACCTGACCTTGCTGACCTACATCTGGCCGCAACTGCAGGCCACCTTCCCGAGAAACCCGCCCAAACTGCTGGTGGTGGGCGCACGCGACCACATGTGGCGCGGGGCGATGGCAGCCCACGGCTCGCTCTACCTGCACAGTGGCCAGGCCATGGTCAGCGAGAGCGGCAGCAGCCCGCTGCTGCGCGAAGTGGTCCAGTTGTTCACTCAGCTGCGTGGGCGTGAGGGCAATGACTGGTTGATCGAGAGCTTGACCGACTACTACGCCACCGAGCTGCTGCGCCGATCAGGTGGCATGAGTGATGATCGTTATCAGGCCTGGCAGGCGCGCTTGAGCAAACAGGGCGCAAGCGTCAAGCACCTCAAGGGGCACCAGGCGACGCCTGCCCAGGTGGCGCGAGGGGTGATGCTGTTGCAGGCACTGGACAAAGAGATCCGTATTCATACCCAGGCCCGGCAATCGCTCGACGACGTGGCGCGCGGGCTGATGCGACTGCCCAGCGTCAGCCTCGAGGACTTCGTGCAGATCAGCGAAAACGTACTCGGACGTCGGTCGGAGGCGTTGCAGAGCAAGGTACTGCATTGATGCGCTACACAATGCCCGGTGGGAGCCACGTGTTGCGCAACTTTTGAAGGTCATCGGATCCGTAAAACGGTTCCAGCAGTATGGAATCTCAGATTATGGGTCTGCTGCGCAGCCTATCGCGGCACAAGGACCGCCCCTACAGGGTTTGAGCTACGGCTTCCAGTGTAGGAGCGGCCCTTGTGCCGCGATGGGGCGCGAAGCGGCCCCGGCGATATGTGCTACGAAGTTGAATGCGTGAGCCTCTGGCGCAGGCCCTGACCGAAGGCACGTCGCCCCGGGTGCCCTCAAATCGAATGTGTGAGCACTACACCAAACCGCAGCCGTCAAGTAGACGCCTTGCCGCAACGCCGCCACGGCAAGACCAGGATACAGTCCAGGGCATCACACCCCAGCGACAGGATCCTTGCCGGTCACTGTCACGCCTTCGGTGGCCGCTTTGGCACTGTCCTTCAGTGCAGTCAGCTCGTCCCCAGTACGCTTGAGGTCCGATTTCAGCTGGTTGTACTGATCGCGGTGGTGCTGCAACCACGCCTTGGTGGCGCAATGCCCAGTGAAGCCGCGCACCAGCGCCAGGCCACCGACGGCTATCTTGAACAGCCCTACGATACCGCCCTGGCTCAGTCCTTTGCCCACCAGCAAAGCACCGCCGGCCAACGAAGTGGCGCGTTCCATGCCATGGACGTTCTTTTCCTGCAACGGTGCATCAGAGTGATTATCAAGCATTGGTAAGCCCTCTTGGTGATGTGTAAGCAGCTGACCTGCCTGCGGCCGGCGACGTTCACTCGATGTGCCAGGCGAACCTCCTGGCGGTCATGACAGCGCACCCATCACTTGAATTTTGGGCCCGAGCGGGTGTTCAGGCCCTTGGCCAGACGGTCGTACAGCACCACGTTCACCGTGGCCGCCAGGTTCATGCAGCCGGTGGTGGGAATGTAGATGGTTTCCTCGCACCAGGCCCTTACCTCAGGGCTGAGGCTGCCGTCTTCGGGGCCGAAGATGTAGATGGCGCGGTCCGGGTGGGTGTAGTCGGGCAGGGGGCGGGCGCCTTCGACCAGTTCCACGGCCACCGGGGTGCAGCCCAGCGGGATGATGCGTTGCAGGTCATCGATGCCGATCAGTGGAATGTCGTAGTGCACGCGCTTGGTGTCGGTCACGAAGTCCCGCGCGCGCTCGTAGCGCTTGCCGGTATAGAACACCGAGTTGACCCCGTAGCAGCCAGCCGCACGCATTACCGAGCCTACGTTTTCGGCCGACTTGGGGTTGAACAGGCCGATGCAACTGTATCGTTTGTTAGCCACGAACCGGGGCCCTTCGCAAAAAAGACGCGATTATACGGGTTGCCCGGTCATGGTGGGGGGGTGCTGGTCAGTCCTTCTTCAGCATGCCTGCCAGTGCCGCGAACGGGTTGTGGGTAGCCTTGGCAATGCTTGGGGTGCTGGTGGAGCCTTCGCTGAAGTATTGCTGATCGGTGTAGCGCGAGTGTTCGTTGTCATGGCAGTACAGGCACAGCAGCTCCCAGTTGGAGCCGTCCTGGGGATTGTTGTCGTGGTTGTGGTCACGGTGGTGCACGGTAAGCTCACTCAGGCGCTTGCCGGCGAACTCGCGTGCACAACGCCCGCACACGTGCGGGTACATCCTCAGGGCCTTGTCGCGGTAGCCCATTTCCTTGTCGCGCTTGGCATCGGCGAGGATGCGGTCCAGGCGCGCAGTGGCAGCGGAAGTAGAGGAGGTCATGGTGTTTCCTTCGTTCTGATCAGGCAAATGACGGTTATGCCGTCGAGTCTAGCGCGGCTGCATGATCGGCGCACAGGCGAAAAATGTCATATGGGCGTAGCCTGTAGGAAGATTCTGAACAGGAGGTTGCCGATGCTTGCTGCGATTCTCGCCGTGGTCTTGGTGGCGGGCGTGCCTGCGGCTCACGCTGCCAGCACGCCGCCGCGGTTGACCACGCCTGTACCCGGTGCGCCGGGTACACCCACCCCCACGCCGTATCCGCAGATCACCCCAAGCAGCCCGCCCAAAGCCACCGGCACCTCCCAAGGGGCACCCTTGCTACCGCCAATGCCAGTGCCCGGCCCGCCCAAGGACCAGCCACTGCCAGGGTTGCGGCAGGATCTAGAGAAGCCGGGGCGGGATCAGGAGTGATCGAAGGCGGCCGTCCACACCTCACCTTGCGGCTTGCCGTCATGCATGAACTCAGATCGCTGGGGCCGCTGCGCGCACAAAACAGCCCGGCGCCTCAGACAACCCCCAGCTCACCCAGCACAAACCCATACTCCAAGGCCACGTCCTTCAACCCCTGGTAGCGCCCGCTCATACCCCCATGCCCGGCACCCATCTCGGTCTTGAGCAGCAGCAGGTTGTCATCGGTCTTGCGCGTACGCAGGCGGGCGACCCACTTGGCCGCTTCCCAGTACTGCACTCGGCTGTCGTTGTAGCCTGCCACCACCAGCATGGCCGGGTAGGGCTGGGCTTTCACGTTCTCATACGGCGCATAGGCCTTGATGCGCTCGTACACCTCAGGCTCCGCGGGATTGCCCCATTCGTCATACTCGGTCACCGTCAACGGCAGCTCAGGGTCGAGCATGGTGTTGAGCACATCCACAAAGGGCACCTCGGCGATGGCGCAGCGAAACAGCTCGGGACGCAGGTTCAACACGGCGCCGATCAGCAGCCCGCCGGCACTGCCCCCACTGATGGCCAGGGTTGCAGAGGATGTCACGCCTGCGTTGATCAGGTGTTCGGCGCACGCGATGAAATCGCTGAAGGAATTGTGCTTGTGTTCCTGCTTGCCGGCACGGTACCAGGCCTCGCCCAGCTCGCCGCCGCCGCGCACATGGGCGATGGCAAACGCTACACCACGTTCCAGCAGGCTCAGCCGCGCATGGGAGAACCATGGGTCCAGGCTCTCGCCATAGGCGCCGTACCCGTACAGGTAGAGCGGTGTGGTGCGACCCACATCCTGGCGCCGTCGCACCAGGCTGATCGGCACTTGGGTACCGTCTGCCGCGGTGGCCCACAGGCGCTCGCTGACATAGGCGTCGGCATTGAAGGGCCCCAGCACCGGCGTCTGCTTGAGCACCTCCTGCGCGCCAGTGGCCAGCGCCAGCTGACGTACCTGGGCCGGCCGGTTCAGCGCTTCGTAGCGCAAGCGTACCCGAGGGCTGTCGAATTCCAGGCTGTCCTGCACGTACAGGCTGTAGGCCGCGTCAGGTAAATCCACCCGGTAGGGCGGCAGACCCTGTGGGCGCACTTCGATGATCGGCAAGCCGCCATCACGCAGGCTCAGGGTCAATGCGCTGGCATTGAGGCTCAGTCCTTCAAGCATGATGTCATCGCGATGGGCGACCAGCCGTTGCCACTGGGCACGGCTTGGCACGGGGTCGGCCGGGGCGTGATACAGGGCGAAGTTGATACCGTCTTGGTTGGTGCGGATGAACCATCGCCACTGCCCATCGAGCAGGCCATGATCGGGGAAGTACTCATGGCCTTCCACACGCGGTGCCAGGCAGGTGAACGGCGCTTGCGGCGTGGCCGCGTCCAGCACCCAGGCTTCGCTGGTGGTCTTGCTGTTGAGCAGCAGCACCAACTGGCGTTCGGAGCTGGTGCGGTAACAGTGCAGGAAGAACCGGCCATCGGGCTCCTCGAATACCCGCTGGGCACCTTCCTGACCCAACGTATGCCGGTACAGCCGCCAAGGGCGGTGGGTATCGTCGAGTTCGGCAAAGAACAGCGTACGGCTGTCATTGGCCCAGGTCAGGCTGCCATCGCAGTCGTCGAAGGGCAGGGTCGTTACATCGCCCGTGGCCAGATCCTTGACGTACAAGGTGTAGATTTCGTCGCCGCTGGTGTCCAGGCTATAAGCCAACAGGCGATGGTCGGGACTGACGTTGAACGCCCCCAGCGAGAGAAAGCCGCAGCCTGCCAGGGCGTTTGGGTCGAGCAACAGTTGCTCCAGGCCTTCATCGACCGTGTTGGAATCATCGGCAGGGCGTGGGCAGCGATAATGGCGGGGGTATTCATCGCCTGCGGTGGTGCGGGTGTAGTACAGGTAGGGCCCCCACGGCGATGGCAGGGACAGATCGGTTTCCTGGATGCGGCCTTTGATCTCCTCGAACACCTGTTCGCGCAAGGGGGCCTGATCGGCCAGACAGGCTTGCTGATAGGCATTTTCCGCTTCGAGGTAAGCCAGTACCTGGGGATCGTCACGCTGTTGCAACCACGCGTAGGGGTCGGTCGCATCGTCGGCTCTGGCCAGGGGCGGCAAGTGGGTGCTTGGCATCGAATTTCTCTCGGTTCTTGAGGGGCGCTACCGGCAGCTTCGGCGCTGCACCGGTACAGGCAAACACTGTGTGCGCCAGGAAATGTGTTTATCATAGGCACCTCTTTGCCTGGCTTGCACGATTACCATGATCGAGAACGACTACACCCTGGCCTGGGGCCTCTACGCCGTGGCCGCCCTGGGCTGCCTTCTGGTGGGCTTCAAGCTTACCGGCTGGATGTGGCGCTGGCTGCGCGAACCGCTGCGCGTCGTGCTGGCGGTGCTGCTGTTTACGCCGACCGTGGTCGACCCGGTCAAGGACAGCTTCGCCCCGGCCATTGCCATCACGGTACTGGATGTCGCCTTCAAGGTGGGCAACAACGCCTGGCGCGCAGTGTCGGACTTCGCCATGTACGGCATGATCGCCTTCGTGCTGTATTTCCTGTTCGTGCTAGTGCGTTGGCCGCTGGAGAAACGCGCCCGCGAGCGCCGCCTGCGGGCCGAAGCCGCCGCCCAGCGCGAGGCCGCCGAAGCGCAGGCGCTGGCGCCGGGGGAGCCCTTGGCCGCCGAGCGTGGCGATCGTTACCGTGACGACCCGCCTGTGCTGCCTGCTGGCGCCGGCCGGGTCGAGCCCCGCCTGTAAACGGAGACACCGCCATGTGCGAACTGCTGGGCATGAGTGCCAACGTCCCCACCGACATCGTCTTCAGCTTCACCGGCCTGATACAGCGCGGCGGTCGCACTGGCCCGCACCGTGACGGCTGGGGCATCGGCTTCTACGAAGGGCGCGGCCTGCGCCTGTTCCAGGACCCCGCCGCCAGCAGCGAGTCCGAGGTGGCCAACCTGGTAAGGCGCTACCCGATCAAGAGCGAAGTAGTGATCGGCCACATCCGCCAGGCCAATGTGGGCAAGGTCTGCCTGGCCAACACCCACCCCTTCATGCGCGAGATGTGGGGGCGCAACTGGTGCTTTGCCCACAACGGCCAGCTGGGTGACTTCACCGGCTCCACAAACTTTTACCAGCCCATTGGTGATACCGACAGCGAGGCGGCCTTCTGTGATCTGCTCAATCGCATCCGCGGCGCCTTCCCGGAGCCGGTGCCGGTGGAACAGTTACTGCCGGTGCTGGTCGAAGCCTGTGCCGGTTATCGCGCCCGCGGCGTGTTCAACTGCATGCTCAGCGATGGTGACTGGCTGTTCTGCTTCTGTTCGACGAAGCTGGTCCACATTACCCGTCGCGCGCCGTTTGGCGCGGCACGGCTGAAGGATGTCGACCTGATCGTCGATTTCCATACCCAAACCACCCCCAACGACGTGGTCACGGTGATCGCCACCGAGGCCTTGACCGAGAACGAAACCTGGAACCGCTACGCGCCAGGTCAGTGGGCCCTGTGGCGGCACGGCGAGTGCACCGCGCACGGACAAAGCTAAGGATGCTGCATGTTCAGAAGTTACCTGCGGTTGCTGCTGTTCACCTTCGGGCTATTGGCCGGCATCCAGGTCCCGGGGCTGGTCAAGGATTACAGCCAGCGCGTGGAGGCCCACCTGTTCGAGTCACGCGAAGCGCTGGACGGCTTCCGCCAGACAGCCGAGCGCTTTTTCAACGGCGATCTGCAAGCCTTGTTGCGACACTACCGCAGCAGTGACGACCCGGTCTTTCTCAGTGACGCCAACAGCATCGAAAGCCTGATGATTCGCAACCAGCTGCTTGAAGACGAATGGCAAGCGCTGCAAGGTTCATGGGCGCAGCGTACCTGGCACGTCCTGGTGCAAGCCGACCCGCGGCTGCTAGAAGAAACGCTCAACGGCTACGGCTATCAGATTTTGCTGGCGCCTGAGGCCATCGGCTGGGGCGTCGGTGCCGGGTTCGTGCTGGCGTTCGTGGTTGAAAGCCTGTTGTTGGGCATAGGTCGGCTGATACTGGGTGGGCGACGTGGGGCGGTGAAAGAGAGTTGGCGTTAGGTGAAGTCCTGACACCCTGCATGAGCGGGAGTGCGCTACGCTCCCATCCGGTCCTGGGCTGGTCCCATTCCAAATCGGGCTACAAACCCTCAGCCCATAGTCCCCGGCACCAGCACGATCCGTTGCCCGCCCACATCCTGTGCATAGCGCTCCAGTACCTGCCGACAAACTCCAACCACTTCCTCCACCAACGCCACCCCGGTCTGCCAGGCCACCACCAGTTCCAGGCTCGGCGGGGGCTCAAGCCCAGCCAGCAGCACCAGGTCACCCTGGTTCAGTTCGGCCTCTACCAGGGCAGGCGGCAAGGCCCCAATGCCAAAGCCGTCGCGCAACAAGCGGGTAATAGCCGCTACCGAATTGACACAGTTCAACCTCGGCGTTTGCGCCCCGGCACCTTGCAACAAGGCCAGCACTTCCTGATGCGGCCGTGAATTCTTCGAGAATGTCACGATGCGCTCGCGCCCCAGCTCGATCAGTGACGTGTAGTCCCTGTGCAGGTGCGAGCCTGCCGCGACTATCCAGCCCATCGGGTAGCGCGCCAGATCCAGGCTGCGGATCGAGGGCTCGCGCAGTAAGTCTGTTTGCACGATAACGTCCAAAAAACCCTTGTGCAGTTGTTCGCGCAGGTTCAGCGCCGTGTCGGCGATGAGTTCGATTTCCACCTGCGGATAGCGCTCGGTCAATTCGGCCACCAGCGCGCTCATCCAGGTATGAATGACCGTGTCCATCACCCCGAGACGAATACGCCCGACCTTGGCCCGGTCGCTGTCCAGCGACTGTTTGAGCGCCTTGGCGGTTTCCAGCATGCGCTCGGCATGTTCCAGCACCTTGCTGCCTTCCGGAGTCAGGCTGACCCCGCGCGAGTCGCGCAACAGCAGCTTGACGCCAAGGTCGGCCTCCAGCGCCGCGATACGGCTGGACACCGACGCCTGGGTGGTGAACAGCTTCTGCGCGGTCAGGCGGAAGCTCTTGAGACGAGCGACCCAGACGAACGTTTCGAGAAAGCGAAGGTTCATGATCAGTTTTTCTTGTTCCAGACCCAGGGTTTTTCTCGTTGGACGTCAGCGCCGCGTGCTCTGAACATGAAGCCCAGGCCGCGACCTTTGCTGTCGCCCCATAAAACAATACCAACAAGCCGAGGCATCCATGAACCCCACCGGCACGCAGCAGCAGGTCAGTTCCCCATCCTCCTCCGGGCCTTTTGCCTGGTACCGCGACATCGATCAGCAACAACGGCGCACCTTCTGGAGCTGCAAGATCGGCTATGGCCTGGACGGCATGGACACGCAGATGCTGAGCTTCGTCATCCCCACGCTGATCATGCTATGGGGCATCACCACCACCGAGGCCGGGCTGATCCACACCAGTACCCTGGTCGCTTCGGCCATCGGTGGCTGGGTGGCCGGCATTCTCTCCGACCGCATCGGCCGGGTCCGCACCCTGCAACTGACGGTGCTGTGGTTCGCCTTCTTCACCTTCCTCTGCGGCTTTGCCCAGAACTACGAGCAACTGCTGATTGCCAGGACCCTCATGGGCTTTGGCTTCGGCGGTGAGTGGACGGCAGGCGCGGTGCTCATCGGCGAGGTCATCCGTGCCCAAGACCGCGGCAAGGCAGTGGGCATGGTGCAGTCAGGCTGGGCCATTGGTTGGGGGCTGACGGCCATCCTGTACGCGCTGCTCTTCACTTGGTTGCCGCAGGAGCAGGCCTGGCGAGCGCTGTTTTTACTGGGGCTGGTGCCGGCCGTGTTCGTGATCTTCGTTCGGCGGCTGGTGAAAGACCCGGAGGTCTACCGCCAGGCCAAGGCAGCCGAAGACACCGAGGCGCCATCGCACTTCTACGAAATCTTCGCCCCCGGTCTGCTCTGGACCACCGTGCGCGCCTCGCTGCTGACCACTGGCGCACTGGGCGGCTACTACGCAATCACCGCTTGGCTGCCCACGTTTCTGAAGAACGAACGCGGGCTGAGCGTGCTGGGTACCGGCGGCTACCTGGCGATGGTGATCGTAGGCTCCTACGTGGGCTACGTGATCAGCGCCTACCTGTCCGACCTGCTAGGGCGCAAAAAGAATTTCATCCTGTTCGCCGTAGGCTCGTTCGTCATCGTGCTGCTGTACACGCAAATGCCCGTCAGTGATGGGGTGATGCTGTGGTTGGGCTTCCCGCTGGGCTTTTTCGCCTCGGGCATCTTCAGCGGCATGGGGGCCTTTCTGACCGAGCTGTTTCCCACGCGCGTGCGCGGCTCGGGGCAGGGCTTTTGCTACAACGTCGGCAAGATCGTCGCGGCGCTGTTCCCGCTGCTGATTGGTATGCTGGGGCAGCAGGTGCCGCTGGGCCTGGGTATCGGCTTGTTCTCGGCCGTGTCCTATGGCGTGGTGATCGTGGCAGCGCTAAGCCTGCCAGAAACACGCGGCAAACAATTGCAGGCGCGCTAAGGTAGGAACATGAATAACGACAAGGGGTACACCGTGGTGCAACGCCTGTTACTCAACTGCGACATGGGCGAAAGCTTCGGCAGCTGGCGCATGGGCCTGGATGCCGAGGTCATGCCCTACATCGACTGTGCCAACATCGCCTGCGGCTACCACGCTGGTGACCCCGGCATCATGCGCCGCACCGTGGCGCTGGCGCTGGAACACGGGGTAACCATTGGCGCACACCCGGCCTACCCGGACCTGGTCGGCTTCGGCCGGCGCAGCCTGGCGTGCAGTGCCGAAGAAATCCGTGACCTGCTGCACTACCAGATCGGCGCGCTCGATGGCATCTGCAAGGCCCAGGGCACACGCGTCGCCTACGTAAAACCCCACGGTGCGTTGTACAACGACATGATGGCCGACCCATTGATCCTGCGCACGGTGCTGGAGGCCGTGGCGGCCTATGACAGTGGCCTGCCGCTGATGCTCATGGCTACGGCCGACAATGGGGCGGCCCAGGCGCTGGGTACTGAAATCGGCGTACCGCTCTGGTTCGAGGCGTTTGCCGATCGGGCCTACACCGCCAGCGGCCACCTGGTGTCGCGACGCCTGCCGGGCGCCGTGCATCACGACCCGGCGCAAGTGGTCGAGCAAGCCGTAAAGCTGGCCCGCGGCGAAGCACTGCTGGCCAGTGATGGCACTGGACTGCTGCTCAAAGCCCAAACGCTGTGCGTGCATGGGGACAACGACAGCTCTGTGACGGCAGTTCGGCAGATCCGCCAGGCACTCGATGGGATCAGATCAGCATGACCCCACGCATCGAAGTGGTCGGCATCGATTGCCTGATGGTGCGTCTGTTCGAGCGTATCGAGGAAGCCAACATGCCTTGGGTGCTTGCCGCCAGTCAGCGCTTGCAAGCGGCTTTTGGTGCGCACTTGCGCGACCTGGTGCCGTCCTACACCACCCTCATGGTGCATTTCGACCTGCCGCCGGCCGATGCACGCTGCCTGATCGTGCAAGCCCTTGAAGGGCTGCAGCCTGGCACTGAGAACACCGGCTGCCTGCACGAGATACCGGTGTGGTACCACGCCAGCGTCGGCCCGGAGTTGCCCGTGCTGGCCCGCCGGGCAGGCCTGAGCGAGGCTGAGGTCGTGCGCTTGCACAGTGAACGTGACTACCCGGTGTTCGCCCTGGGATTCGCGCCGGGTTTCGCGTTCATGGGGCTGGTGGACGAACGGCTGGCCACCCCGAGGCTAAGCACCCCGCGCAAGCAGGTGGCAGCGGGCAGTGTCGGCATTGCCGAGCGCCAGACCGCTGCGTACCCGGCCGCTTCCCCCGGTGGCTGGAACCTGATCGGGCGTACGCCGGTGCGGTTGTTCGACCGTGAGCGGGACGGCTACAGCCTGCTGCAACCGGGCGACCGCGTCCGCTTCGTCTCGGTGACGCGGCAGGCGTTTCTGGCGTTGGGCGGTGATGAGGAGGCACAGGAATGAAGCATTTGCGAGTCGAGGCCAGCACACCGCTGTGTGCGCTACAGGATGCAGGCCGATTTGGCGTGAGGCACCTTGGGGTCACCCAGGGCGGCGCTTTGGATTGGGTCGCGATGCACTGGGCCAACGGGTTGCTGGGCAACGCTCTGCAGGCTCCCGTCGTAGAGGTTGCCTTGGGTGGATTCAGCGTGGTGGCGCAGCACGATTGCGTACTGGCGCTGGCCGGGGCCGACCTGGACGCGCACATCGACGAGCACTACTTGGCCCCTTGGCGCAGTTTCACCCTGACGAAGGGGCAGCGCCTTACCCTCAGACAACCTCGGCAGGGCGCTCGCGCTTATCTGGCCGCACCGGGCGGTTTCGATGCCGAGCCTGTGATGGGCAGTTGTGCCACGGTCGTGCGCGAGGGGCTGGGCGGGGTCGATGGCCAGGGCGGCGTGTTGCGTGAAGGCCAATGCTTGAGTTTTGCCGGTACAGCCACACCGATCCGCGAAGTGCCTGGTCACCTGCGTCCTGAGTATGTGGTCAAGCCCACCTTGGACCTGGTGATTGGCGCGCAGATCGGCGACTTTGCTGGCCTTAGTCTGTTCGATGCCTTCAACTGCGACTGGACGCTGGACACCCGTGCCGACCGCATGGGCATCCGCCTGCTTGGCCCGCCTCTGGTTTATCAAGGCCCGGCCATGATCTCCGAAGGCATTCCCCTTGGCGCCGTCCAGGTCCCGCCCGATGGGCAGCCGATCGTGTTGCTCAATGATCGCCAGACCATCGGCGGTTATCCCCGCCTGGGGGCGCTGACGCCCCTGGCACTGGCACAACTGGCACAGTGCATGCCAGGGGCGAAGGTGCGATTGCGGCCGGTAATGCAGGAGCAGGCATGGCGGGAGCAGCAGGCGTATCTGGAACGCTGGCACGTGTTGTTGAGCGGCCTTCCCGGGGCGCCGGACCGGCCGCGATAGGCCGCGCAGCGGCCTCGGCGATCTGGACTGCGAAGCTGAAATCCTGGGGCCGCTGCGCGGCCCATCGCGGCCGGTCCGGCGCCCCGGCGAGGCCGCTCCTACAGGGGGCGTGACTTTGCGGCTTTACTTCGACAAATACCGCATCCCATCCTCCAACCCCTGCAAGGTCAGTGGATACATCCGGTCCTCGATCAGTTCACGCACCAGCTGGGTAGAAGCGGTGTAACCCCAGGCCTGGCGGGGGTATGGGTTGATCCAGATGACCTTGCGGAACTTGGCCATGATGCGCTGCATCCAGACATACCCGGCTTCCTCGTTCCAATGCTCCACGCTGCCGCCCGGCTGGGTGATTTCGTAAGGGGCCATGGCTGCGTCCCCGACGAACACGACCTTGTAGTCCTCGCCGTACTTGTGCAGCAGGTCGAACGTGGAATAACGCTCCGACGTGCGCCGCAAGTTGTTCTTCCAGACCGTCTCGTACACGCAGTTGTGAAAGTAGTAGTATTCCATGTGCTTGAACTCGGTCTTGCAGGCCGAGAACAGCTCCTCGCAGACCCTGACATGGGCATCCATCGAGCCACCGATGTCGAACAGCAGCAGCAATTTCACCGTGTTGCGCCGCTCCGGGCGCATCTGGATGTTCAGCAGCCCCGCATCGCGTGCGGTATGGTCGATAGTGCCATCGATGTCCAGCTCTTCGGCAGCGCCTTGGCGGGCGAACTTGCGCAGGCGCCGCAGGGCCAGCTTGATGTTGCGCGTACCCAGCTCCACCTGATCGTCCAGATTCTTGTACTCGCGCTGGTCCCAGACCTTCACTGCCTTGCCCTGGCGCTCGCCAGCATCGCCCACGCGGATACCTTCGGGGTTGTACCCACCCGAGCCGAACGGGCTGGTGCCACCGGTGCCAATCCACTTGTTGCCGCCTGCGTGGCGCTCCTTTTGCTCCTGCAGGCGCTGCTTGAACGCCTCGATCAGCTTGTCCAGCCCACCCAGTGACTGGATCTGCGCGCGCTCCTCAGGGGTCAACGAGCGCTCGAATTCCTTGCGCAGCCAGTCCTCAGGGATCAACGCCTCGATGTGTCGATCCAGGTTCTCCAGGCCGTTGAAGTAAGCGGCGAAGGCCCGGTCGAACTTGTCGAAATGGCGTTCGTCCTTCACCAGGATGGCGCGGGCCAGGTAGTAGAATTCGTCCATGTCGGCGAACACCACATGCCGTTGCAAGGCATGGTGCAGGTCGAGCAGTTCGCGCACCGACACCGGCACCTTCGCCGCGCGCATTTCGTTGAACAGGTTGAGCAACATGGCCCCGGCTCCCTCAGCGGTTGCCGCGCCGGCTCATAAAGGCCAGGCGCTCGAGCAGCTGCACATCCTGCTCATTTTTCACCAGCGCCCCGGCCAGCGGAGGGATGGCCTTGGTCGGGTCGCGCTCGCGCAGTACCGCTTCGCCAATATTGTCGGCCATCAGCAGCTTCAGCCAGTCGACCAGCTCGGACGTTGAAGGCTTTTTCTTCAGGCCCGGTACCTTGCGCACGTCGAAGAACACGTCCAGCGCCTCGCTCACCAGCGACTGGCTGATGTTGGGGTAGTGCACATCCACGATGCGCTGCAGCGTGGCCCGGTCGGGGAAGGCGATGTAGTGGAAGAAGCAGCGGCGCAGGAAAGCGTCCGGCAGCTCCTTTTCGTTATTGGACGTGATGATGATGATCGGGCGCTGCCTGGCCTTGATGGTCTCGTCGATTTCATAGACGTAGAACTCCATCTTGTCGAGTTCCTGCAACAGGTCGTTGGGGAATTCGATATCGGCCTTGTCGATCTCGTCGATCAGCAGGATCACCCGCTCCTGGGCCTCGAAGGCCTCCCACAACTTGCCTTTTTTCAGGTAGTTGCGTACGTCGTGGACCTTGTCTACACCCAGCTGGGAGTCGCGCAGGCGGCTGACGGCATCGTATTCGTACAAGCCCTGGTGGGCCTTGGTTGTGGACTTGATGTGCCAGGTAATCAGGCGCGCCCCGAACGAAGCTGCCAACTGCTCGGCCAGCATGGTCTTGCCGGTACCAGGCTCACCCTTGACCAACAGCGGGCGCTCGAGGGTGATGGCCGCATTGACGGCCAGTTTCAGGTCGTCCGTGGCGACATAGTCACCCGTGCCTTCGAACTTCATGGGGTCTTTCCTCTGCTTGGGCTTGCGGGCCTATGAGCAGTCAGCCTGTCAGCCGCCCTTGGTGTGGGCGGCAGGCTGGCGCTCAGGTGGCCAACACAGGGTGTGATGGTGGGCCCGACTATAACGCGGGGGTACGACGACTGAAAACGCAGACCGCGTATTCAGTCCCCGAATGTCTCGTCACTGCGCCTTAGTCGGAATCCGGCGCGCTGCGTTCATAGCGCGCACTGAACGCCTGCACGAATCCATTGCGCAGGATCTGCAGGAAGGCCTCGAACGCACTGATGTTCTGCCTGCGCACGCTGCCACTGAGCTCAACGCGCGTGGCGAACTGGTTTTTCGGCTGGTTCTTGAGCACGGTTTCGGTGGCCCCCACCAGCGCCTCCCAGACCGAGCGGAACAGGCCCTTGTCCTTGTCCTCCACGTCCTGTTGCCAATCGAATACCTCGACGTCGCGCAGCAGGGGCTTGATGTAGCCGTTCAGGCGGCCATTGGTGGCCTCGGCCTCGATGACCACATCGCCATGGCCAGCTTTGAAGTCGAACTTGCCATAAGCACTGGCAAAGTCGTTGAGTCTGCGCAGCTCGATGCCGGTGGCACGCAGGCGGAACTCGAAGTCGTCGAAATCGCTGAACGGATCGAAGGTGGCACGGCTCTCGACCTTGGCATCACCTGCGACCAGGGCACGGGCTTCGAAACTGGCGTCGCGCCGGCCGGCTTCGTCGCGGATGTTGGTGAGGTTGCGAATGCTGGCCTGCAGCTGCGTCGCCTTGAGCGTGACCGGGGGCTTGGAGCTGAAGTTGCGGAAGGTCAGCACCCCGTCATCGATCACCACCTCGTTGAGCGTGATGGGCAGCAGCTTGTCCAGTTGCTGACGCCAGTCAGTGCCCTGGCCGGTCTGGGAGTTCTGCTTGTCGCCGCCATCGACGAAGTTCAGCTCCGGGCGTAGGAAGGCCACTTCGGCCACCACGGCGCGGTCATACCAAAGCGAATGCCAGCTGACCGAGATGTCGATTACCGGGGCGTTGAGAAAAGGCACCGGCACCTTGCCCGTGGTCTTGACGATCTTCAGCCCGTTAACGGTGTAGGCACCGCGCCACCAGGCCAGGTCCACATCGCTGACCTGCCCCCGGTAGTCGCCCATGTCGGCCAGTTTTTCATTGAGGTAGTCGCGCACAAGATAGGGCAGGGCAAGCTGCAAGGCCACCAGCAGCACGATGAGGCTGCCGAGGGCGATCAGCGGCCAGCGATAGCGGGCTCTCATGGCAGTTCTCCAGGGCAAGGTGTGTGGTTGACCGCAGGGTCTGCACCGGAGTTCGAAGAGGCTTTACGGGCCTTGAGGCCGGGGCTTACCCTTGGGGTCTTTCCGTGTCTTCATCATGCCAAGGACCCTGCCATGAGCCGTATATACGCAGACAACGCCCACTCCATCGGCAACACGCCCCTGGTGCAGATCAACCGCCTCGCGCCACGCGGCGTGACCATCCTGGCCAAGATCGAAGGGCGCAACCCAGGGTATTCGGTCAAATGCCGCATCGGCGCGAACATGGTCTGGGACGCCGAGAGCAGCGGCAAGCTCAAGCCCGGCATGACCATCGTCGAACCCACCTCGGGCAACACCGGTATTGGCCTTGCCTTCGTCGCTGCCGCCCGGGGCTACAAGCTCATGCTGACCATGCCGGCCTCCATGAGCTTGGAGCGGCGTAAGGTGCTCAAGGCCCTTGGCGCCGAACTGGTGCTCACCGAACCTGCCAAGGGCATGAAGGGCGCCATCGAGAAAGCCAACGAAATCGTCGCCTCCAACCCCGAGCAGTACTTCATGCCCGGGCAATTCGAAAACCCTGCCAACCCGGCCATCCACGAAAAGACCACGGGCCCGGAGATCTGGAGCGATACCGATGGCGCCGTGGATGTGGTGGTTGCCGGTGTCGGCACTGGCGGCACCATCACCGGCATCTCGCGCTATATCAAGCACACCCAGGGCAAGGCGATCACCTCGGTGGCGGTCGAGCCCATTTCCTCGCCGCTGATCACCCAGACCCTGGCAGGCGAGGCGCTGACGCCCACGCCGCACAAGATCCAAGGCATCGGCGCGGGCTTCGTGCCGAAGAACCTCGACCTGTCGATCGTCGACCAGGTCATGACGGTGGGCGACGACGAAGCCAAGGCCATGGCTATCCGTCTGATGCAGGAAGAAGGCATCCTGTGTGGTATTTCCTGCGGTGCCGCGATGGCCGCTGCCGTGCGCCTTGCAGAAAAGCCGGAAATGCAGGGCAAGACCCTCGTGGTGATTCTGCCTGACTCAGGCGAGCGTTACTTGTCCAGCATGCTGTTCAGCGACCTGTTCAGCGAGCAGGAAACCCAGCAATAACCTGCCTAGGCGGTGACTCGAAGCAATACCTGGTAACAGGCTTCATTGCACAATCTTCATCCGTATCGTTGCGCCCAGGTGGTTTGTGCCTGGGCGCGATAGGTTTATGATGCCCGGATGATTTTCCCCCGGAACAGGCAGCGCTGGCCTGTGTCCCGCCCTAGGAGTGTTGCATGACCGTTTCCTTCCTCGCCAAGGCAGGTGTGCTGCTGGTGTTCTTCGGCAGCGTGCTGTTCGTCCACCTGCGCGGCAAGGCCCGCCTGCCGGTGTTGCGCCAGTTCGTCAACCATTCGGCGCTGTTCGCCCCCTACAATGCGTTGATGTACCTGTTTTCGGGCGTGCCGTCCAAGCCGTACCTGGACCGTCAACGCTTCCCGGAGCTGGACGTGCTCAAGGACAACTGGCAGGAAATCCGCGAGGAGGCCATGCGCCTGTTCGACGAGGGTTATATCCGCGCAGCCGAAAAGGACAACGACGCCGGTTTCGGTTCGTTCTTCAAGAAAGGCTGGAAGCGCTTCTACCTGAAGTGGTACGACAAACCCCTGCCGTCTGCCGAAGCCCTGTGCCCGCGAACCGTCGAGCTGGTCAGCAGCATCCCCAACGTCAAAGGGGCGATGTTCGCCCTGCTGCCCGGCGGCAGCCACCTGAACCCGCACCGTGATCCGTTTGCAGGTTCCCTGCGCTATCACCTGGGTCTCTCCACGCCCAACTCCGATGCCTGCCGCATTTATGTGGACGGCCAACCCTATGCCTGGCGCGACGGCCAGGACGTGATGTTCGACGAGACCTACGTGCACTGGGTCAAGAACGAGACCGACGTGACCCGGGTGATTCTGTTCTGCGACGTGGAGCGTCCCCTGAACAGCCCGTTCATGACCCGCGTCAACCGCAAGGTCAGCGCATTTCTGGGCCGCGCCACTGCACCGCAGAATACAGACGATGAACGCGTGGGCGGGATCAACCAGGCCTACGCCTGGAGCAAGCGGTTCAGCAACAAGCTGAGCACGCGCGTCAAGCAGTTCAAGCGTGCCAACCCCAAGGCTTACCGCGTGTTGCGACCGATACTGGCCGTGGTCGTAGCCTATCTGCTGTACCGCTGGTTGTTCTGACGGCGCCCTCGACAGGGTAGGGCGCCTGCAAGGCAGTTGCCCTTTACCCCTGGCGAAATTCTTGGGCGACGCAGTGGCGCAGCACCCCTTCCTCGAAGTCCAGGAAACCCGCTTCACGCTGGGTGATCAGGTAATACAGCAGGGTGTCGAGCGTTCGTGCCGGTGGGACGGCGACCGCCAGCATCTTCACCGCAGGTTCGCTTTCACAGGTGCACCCGAACTCGACCAGGGCTTCGCTTACCTGCTCCAGTGTCTCGGGCGGCTTGACCCGAACCCGGAACACCGAGCTGCCACTGCTGCGCAGCAACTGGGCAAACCAGTGTTGGCCTGCCTGCTCATGGGTGCAGATCACGTCACCTGGGGCGATGCCGTAGACATGGAACGGGATGTTGTCGATCACGTAACCGTCGTCGACGGCCCTGGCCCATAGCCCTTCCACCGATGCCGGCGGATAGCCATTGGGGTCCTGCTGCAGCGGGAACAGCACTTTCCTGTAGACGCCGTTCATGCAGCGCCTCGGCGCCGTGCCGGGCGCAGCACCAGCCACAGGGCCACGCCGATCAGCAGGCCGCCGTACAGGTGGGCCATCGACAACGGCTCATTCAGCAGCCAGGCCCCCCACAGCACCCCGAACACGGGGATCATGAAGGTCACCGTACTGGCCTTGACCGGGCCGATTTCGGCCAGCAGGCGGAAGTACAGGATGTAGGCGAACGCCGTGCACAACAGGCCAAGCCCCACCAGTGAGCCCCAGACCTGCCAGCCGCCCCAGCTGGCAGGTGGCTGGGTAAGGGCGCTCCAAGCGAACAACGGGGTAAGCAGCAGGGTCGCGCCGAGCATGCTGCCCAGGGCCGACAGGCGGCTGTCCAGGCCACTGACCCAGCGGCGGGCCAGGTAGCCGGCAAAGCCATAGCAGGTCGTGGCCGCCAGGCACGCCAGGGCGCCTTGCAACAGGGCTGCATCAAGGGCTACAGGCCCCGCACCGCTCAGGATGCCCACGCCGAACAGGCCCAGGAAAATGCCGCACAACTTGGCCAACGTCATGGGTTCCTTGAAGAACAACACGCCGATCAGCACGCCCATCAAGGGCGTCGTGGCATTGAAGATGGCCGAATAACCGGCTGGCAGCACCTGGGCTGCCACAGAATAAAAGGTGGCCGGAATGCCCGAGTTGATCATGCCCAGCACCAGGCAGGCGCCTAGTTTCCCTTGAAAATCCCAGCGTATGCGCGCAGCGCCGAGCAGTGCGATCAAGCCCAGGCAGGCGATGGAGACACGGAAGAAGGCCGTCGGCACGGTGCCCAGTACAGGGGCAATGATGCGCATGAACAGAAAGCTCGCGCCCCATACGGCAGCAAGGGTTAGCAGGCGGGCTAGGGCGATGGGGCTCACGACGGTCTCCAGGGGCTTGGCAGGGGCGCGAGTGTACGTCAGCAGGCCGTTGGATTCTTGCGCTTTCTTGCCCAATGAAGTTCAGCCAGTGCCCTGGCGTGGTCTGTTCAAGCCCCGCGCAGGCACTTCAAGGCGCTGAAGTCGCTGCGCACCTTGGTCAGCCGCTCCAGCAGCACCTGGCGTTGGGCGGGGTTGCTCTGCTGCACCAAGTCCACCACCAGACTACGGGCCTGCCGCTCGGTATTCTGGAAAGCTTGGCGATAGTCGGCTGTCCACAGGCTTTCCTTGTTTTGCAGCAAGGTCGCGACCCGTTCCGGGAAGCCTGGCTCGTGGCGTTGTTCCACCGCCAGCAGCAGTTGTTGCTGCCAATGGGCCCTATTGCGTATCCATTCGCTGTTCTGGTCACCCAAGGCGCGGGACCAGGCGCCGACCCGTTGCTTCTGGACCTCGGTCAGCTCGCCGAACCAGGGCTTGAGGCGCTTTTCCATGCGCTCGGCGCGCTCGCTGATCTGGCTGAGCAGGGGGGTGTCGACATATTCCTTGCGCCGCTGGGCAATATCGTCACGAAATGCATCGCGCATCTCGGCCACCTGCGCATCGCTCATGCCTTGCAGCAACTCGGTGGCCGACGGCGTGATTTCGGCCGCGACCCGGCCAATTGCCTCGCGGGCCTCCTCGGTGCGCTGCTGCAGCGCCTGGTCGGTGACCTGGTTATCGGCCACCATGGTGCGCAGGCGGTCCAGCCAGTCGAGGTAGCCGGGCAGTTGCGTCTGGCAATGCCATGCCAGGTGCTGCCGGAGGCGATCATCGAGCAGGGTTTTCTGCTCACGGTTCATGTCCAGGTAGTCGCCGAGCGACCAGGGCACCAGGCGATCGAGGTTGCGATAGGCCAGGTCGATGCGGCTGCAAGCACCCAGCAGCAGGGCGAAACCCAGGCAGATCGACAGGACTTTGAGCAGGCGTGCAGGCATGTGCGGGTCCTTGCAGTGGCAGCCAATGGGTAGACGCAGCACAACACCTGCGGTTCCACCGGATGGCGCGTGGAGGCCTGGATGGCGATGAACCGACCGCAGGCTTTGACACCAGGGCGGGTCTATCCGGAAAATAGCCGCCTTGACTTGAGGATGTTCGAAAATGGCTCTGCTTGGGCGTTACAACAGTTTGCAAATTGTTAAGCACGTGGACTTCGGCCTGTACCTGGACGGCGGTGCCGACGGGGAAATCCTGCTGCCGTCCCGTTACATTCCCAAGGGTGCCGAGACTGAAGTCGATGACTGGCTGAACGTGTTCATCTACCTCGACAGCGAAGACCAGCTGATCGCCACCACCGAGAAGCCCAAGGTGCAGGTGGGCGAGTTCGCCAGCCTCAAGGTCAAGGACATCAATGGTGCGGGCATCTTCCTGGACTGGGGTCTGCCCAAGGACCTGCTGATGCCGTATTCCGAAGAGGCACGGCCGCTGAAGATCGGTGACTACTGCGTGGTGCACGTGTACCTGGACAAGCGCACCCGCCGCATCACCGCCACCTCGCGCCTGGACCGCTACCTCGACACCACGCCTGCCGACTACAAGCCTGGGCAGCCGGTGGAACTGCTGGTGGCCGGCGAAACGCCGATGGGTTTCAAGGCCATCATCAACAACCGTCACTGGGGCTTGATCCACAAGAACGAGGTGTTCAAGTTCCTGCGCTCAGGCATGCACGAGCAGGGTTACATCAAGGAAGTGCGGGCTGACGGCAAAGTGTCGCTCAGCCTGCAGCCAGTGGGCGCTGCGCTGTCCGACAGCTTGCAGGAGCAGATCATGGCGCGCCTGGAGGCCGAGGGTGGGGTGCTGCCGGTTTCCGACAAGAGCGACCCTGCATTGATCAGCAAGCTGTTCAATGTCAGCAAGGGCAATTTCAAGAAGGCCATCGGCGGGCTGTTCAAGCAAGGCCGCATCGTCATCCATGACGACCGGATCGAGAAAGCCTGATCAGCCCTGCACGAAGGTGTTGAAGTCCAGCTGATCACCACCGGGGCGAGTGTCGCGCAGCAGCGAGTCGCGGTCAGCGCTAAGGGCCAGACTGATGGTGGAGCGACGCTTGCCAGGGTTGCGCACTTCCATCTGCTCTTGGTGAGCCCGCAGGAAGTTGACCGGCACCTTCAGGTGCTGGAGTTCATCGGTCAGCGGGGTGTGCAACAGCAGGTTGACCCAATCGGGCTGGCCCTTGCGGAGCAAGGCCACCGGGACCTCGAACCACCACAGGTTGCGCTTGGGGTCGAGGATGGCGAACAGCGTGTTGGCACTGGTCAGTACCGGGCGCGCCAACGTGCTGTTGCGGCGGGCGATGGCAGCGGGTTTGTCGAGTTTCATGCAGGTTCCTGCGGGTCGAAGCCTTCAAAGGCCGCATTGTGAGGGGTGGCACCTTGCCGGGCAAGGTTTGAGGCTCGCAACGGAGCCTTACGGGACTGTATTTCGACCGTTTGTAACCGTTTGGCTTGTTGACGCAAATTTCTTGAAACTCCTGTGCAAGCGGCTGGGTCAACCTTCTGTCGGCACGATACGCGTGCTACCTCACAGGAGTTTTGCCATGAGCGGTACTGGAGACAAAATTAAAGGTATGGCCAACGAGGCAATGGGCAACATCAAGCAAGGTGTTGGCAACCTCACTGACAACGAAAAACTCAAAGGCGAAGGCAAGGCCCAGGAAATCAAGGGCGAAGGCCAACAGGTCAAAGGCGACGTGAAAAACAAGGTCGACGACCTGACCAAGTAATGACTCACGCCTGCCGAGCCGTCCTCTGCGTTTCGAAGCAGGGGGCGGTAACAGGCAGAATTATTTAAAGCCGTTGCATGATTACCGGGAGCAGCACCCCAAGCGCAGGGTCCATTAGACTGAACGTCAGATCGATCAAGCGGCGAAAGGAGACGCTATGATTTTTTCCGCCTTGCAGGGTTTACCCTTGCACCGCGTACTGGTGCGCACCGTCAACGAATTCCTCGATGACGAAATGTCCACCTATGCTTCGGCATTGGCCTACCAGGCCCTTTTCTCGTTGTTCCCCTTCCTGTTGTTTCTCATTGCCCTGATCGGTTTCCTGCACCTGCCGGACTTCTTCTCCTGGCTGCGTTTGCAGTCGGAGCTGGTCTTGCCGCCCCAGGCCCTTGAGCAGGTCAACCCTGTCATCGACCAACTCCAGCAGTCCAAAGGTGGCCTGCTGTCGGTGGGTATCGTCATTGCCCTGTGGACGGCTTCAGCCGGTGTGCGGTTGATGATGAGCGCCATGAACGCGGCCTACGACGTGCCGGAAGGTCGCCCGGTCTGGAAGCGTATCCCGCTGTCGGTGCTGTACACCATTGGGTTGGCAGGCATGCTGCTGGCGGCCGCGGCGCTGATGGTGCTGGGCCCGCAGGTCATGGAGTGGATCGCGGCGCAGATCGGCATGGAAGAGTTCATCGTCACCCTGTGGACCATCCTTCGCTGGCCGGTGATCGTGATTCTGCTGATGGTCGCGGTCGCGGTTATTTACTACGTCATGCCTGATGTGGAGCAGAAATTCCGCTTCATTACCCCGGGCTCGGTGCTGGCGGTTGTAGTGTGGATCATCGCGTCGCTGGGCTTTGCCTATTACGTGAAGACGTTTGCAGACTACAACGCCATGTATGGCAGCATCGGGGCAATCATCGTGCTGCTGCTGTACTTCTACATCTCGGCTGCCGTGCTGTTGCTGGGCGCGGAGATGAATGCGGTGATTGAACACATGTCGGCCGAGGGCAAGGACCCAGGCGAAAAAGACTTCGATGGCACCCGCGACGATGAAAAGCCCAAGGTGCTGGGCCAGGAGCGCCCCAGTGCTGACGAAGCGGCGGGGGTTGAACCTACCCCGCGCTGAACTGCCCCGGATGGGCAGTGCGCTCCAGCGCTATCAGGGCCTTGCTGCGCTGATAGCGCTGGAGCTTGTCACGCAGCGACTGGGGTAGCTCACCAGCCGGCGCAAACCCCTGGCGTGCATAGTAGTTGGCAAGCGTTGGATGGCAGAACAACCACGTACTGCCACAAGCGTTCTCCAGAGCCTTTGCGACCAACTGCATACCCACGCCTTCCGAGCGCCGATCAGGCGCCACGAACAGCCCCGTCAGCCACTGACCACTCTCCACCTCGCTCAGAGACAACCCAGCAATGATGCCCGGCGACCTGGCCACCCAGAGCTTGCCCTGCGCAGGGGCGCGCATGCGCGAACCCTGTTGGCGATAGAAGTGGTCGAGCAACCGCTGTTCCGGGGCTGAAAGCCGGGTGCAGTGCACAGGCGGCCGTGAGGGCACGACGGTGCTCAGCTGGCCACGAAGTTCGGCGGGGAAACCAGTTCCACGGTCTGCTGCTTGCGCGGTGCCAGGATCTCGGCTTCACCTGCCACGACCAGTTCGTCGTTCTGGTTGTACACGTTGGTGGCGATACGCACTTTGAACTTGGGCAATTTCTCCAGGATTTCCAGGCGCACCGTCAGGGTGTCGCCGATCTTGACCGGCTTCTGGAAGCTCATCTGCTGGCCCAGGTAGATGGTGCCAGGGCCTGGGAGCGTGCAGGCCACCGCCGCACTGATCAACGCGCCGCTGAACATGCCATGGGCAATGCGCTCGCGGAACATGCTTTTGGCCGCGAACTCGGCGTCCAGGTGCACTGGGTTGTGATCGCCGGACATGGCGGCGAACAGCTGGATGTCGCGCTCCTCGACCAACTTCGTGTATTCGGCTTTCTGGCCGACTTCTAGGGCTTCGTAGGGCGTGTTGCTGAGCTGGGACATCAGGGCTTCCTTAAGCAGTACAGGTCGGATGCCGGTCGCGCGCAGGGCGTCGGCCAGACGGGTGAGACGCTTGCCGGGGGGGCCCGGATCACATTTTGCGCCCACGTCAGTGTACCCACAGTCGAGCAAATTGCAGGAAGGGCACAAATAAGATTCACAATGTTAATGGCAGGCGCTGATGACTGGGCCGTGCCTGGCTTACCTGCTAACGTCGAACCAACGCCTGTGCATAGTCAGCGCGCAGGCACTTGGACTACAGGACGCAGTGCAGGTCCCGGCAGAGGAACAACAATAAATGCAAGCCGACTTCTGGAATGACAAGCGCCCGGCGGGCGTGCCCTCCACCCTGGACATGCAGGCCTACGCGTCAGTGGTCGAGGTGTTCGAACGCTCCTGCAAGCGCTTTGCCGATCGCCCGGCCTTCAGCAATTTGGGCGTGACCTTGACCTACGCCGACCTCGATCGTCTGTCGACCGCCTTCGCCTGCTGGCTGCAGCAACAGACCGACCTCAAGCCGGGCGACCGCATCGCGGTGCAAATGCCCAACGTGCTCCAGTACCCCATCGCCGTGTTCGGCGCCATGCGCGCCGGGCTGATCGTGGTCAACACCAACCCGCTTTACACCGAGCGCGAAATGCGCCACCAGTTCAAGGACAGCGGCGCCCGGGCCCTGGTGTACATGAACCTGTTCGGCAAGCGTGTGCAGACGGTCCTGCCCGATACCGGTATCGAGTACCTGATCGAGGCGAAGATGGGCGACATGCTGCCTACGCTCAAAGGCTGGCTGGTCAACACCGTGGTCGACAAGCTCAAGAAGATGGTGCCAGCCTATGCGCTGCCCCAGGCCGTGTCGTTCAAGCAGGTACTGCGCCAGGGCCGCGATAGCGTGCCCATGCCTGTGCCCTTGAGCCTGGGTGACATCGCCGTGCTGCAGTACACCGGCGGCACGACGGGGCTGGCCAAGGGCGCGATGCTCACCCACGGTAACCTGGTGGCAAACATGCTGCAGGTGCTGGCCTGTTTCTCCCAGCATGGGCCGGACGGGCAGAAGCTACTCAAGGACGGCGAAGAGGTGATGATCGCGCCGTTGCCCCTCTATCACATCTATGCCTTCACCGCGAACTGCATGTGCATGATGGTCACCGGCAACCACAACGTGCTGATCACCAACCCGCGGGACATACCAGGCTTCATCAAGGAGCTGGGCAAGTGGCGGTTTTCTGCGTTGCTGGGCCTCAACACCCTGTTCGTCGCGCTGATGGACCACCCCGGGTTCCGCCAGCTCGATTTCTCTGCATTGAAGGTCACCAACTCCGGCGGCACTGCCCTGGTCAAGGCCACGGCCGAGCGCTGGGAACAGCTGACGGGTTGCCGCATCGTCGAAGGGTACGGCCTGACCGAAACGTCCCCCGTGGCCAGCACCAACCCCTACGGCACGCTGGCGCGGCTGGGCACGGTGGGCATCCCGGTGGTGGGCACGGCTTTCAAGGTGATCGATGCCGACGGCAACGAGCTGGCCCTGGGTGAGCCCGGTGAGCTGTGCATCAAGGGCCCGCAGGTCATGAAGGGCTACTGGCAGCAACCCGACGCCACGGCCGAGGCACTGGACGCCGAAGGCTGGTTCAAAACCGGTGACATTGCCGTGATCGACCCCGACGGTTTCACTCGTATCGTCGACCGCAAGAAGGACATGATCATCGTGTCGGGCTTCAATGTGTACCCCAACGAAGTCGAAGAGGTGGTCATGGGCCATCCCAAAGTCGCCAACTGTGCCGCCATCGGCGTGCCAGACGAGCGTTCTGGCGAAGCGGTGAAGTTGTTCGTGGTGCCGCGCGAAGGGGGGGTGGATGTCGAGGAGCTCAAGGCCTATTGCAAGGCCAACCTTACCGGCTACAAAGTGCCCAAGCAGATCGTGCTACGCGAGGCGCTGCCGATGACGCCGGTGGGCAAGATCCTGCGGCGCGAACTGCGTGACGCCAGCTAAATCGATAGCCCGCGACAAGGAAGATGTGCCGTGTGCCAGGGCCTGGCGCACGGCACATCCCGGTGGCCTAACCGGCTCATTAAGTCAAATACTCTAAACGTGACCCGAAGTATTCATTGAGTCACCTTTGTGACTGTCAAGCCCGCTTTGGGCTCTAGTAGACCCTCGGCAAAGCTGCTACTCTCGGCCCGCTTTCAGATGATCTGGTTTGCATCAGGCCGTCATCTCATATCAATAATAAACGCCTCGACGCGTGAAACGAACTTCGCTGTTGCTGAAGGAGTGGGCTTGCATGATCGACCATTTTTGGAAGGACAAGTATCCGGCCGGTATCGCGGCGCAGATCGATCCCGACGAATTCCCCAACATCCAGGCGGTACTCAAGCAATCCTGCCAGCGCTTTGCCGACAAACCGGCCTTCAGCAACCTGGGCAAGACCCTGACCTACGGTGAGTTGTATACCCTTTCCGGTGCCTTTGCCGCCTGGTTGCAACAGCATACCGACCTGAAGCCCGGTGATCGCATCGCGGTGCAACTGCCCAACGTGCTGCAGTACCCGGTGGCGGTATTTGGCGCCATGCGCGCCGGCCTAATCGTGGTCAACACCAACCCGCTGTACACCGCCCGGGAAATGGAGCACCAGTTCAAGGACTCCGGCGCCAAAGCGCTGGTGTGCCTGGCGAACATGGCGCACCTGGCCGAGAAGGTAGTGCCCAAGACCCAGGTCAAGCACGTCATCGTCACCGAAGTGGCAGACCTGCTGCCTGCGCTCAAGCGGCTGCTGATCAACAGCGTGATCAAGTACGTCAAGAAGATGGTGCCGGCCTATCACCTGCCCAGCGCCGTGCGCTTCAACGATGCCCTGGCCCTGGGCAAGGGCCAGCCGGTGACCGAGGCCAACCCGCAAGCCAATGATGTGGCCGTGTTGCAATACACCGGCGGCACCACCGGTGTGGCCAAGGGCGCCATGCTGACCCACCGCAACCTGGTGGCCAACATGTTGCAGTGCCGGGCGCTGATGGGCTCGAACCTGCAGGAAGGGTGCGAGATTCTCATCACCCCGCTGCCGCTGTACCACATCTACGCCTTCACCTTCCATTGCATGGCCATGATGCTGATCGGCAACCACAACGTGCTGATCAGCAACCCCCGCGACCTGTCCGCCATGGTCAAGGAACTGGGCAAGTGGAAGTTCACAGGTTTCGTGGGCCTCAATACGCTGTTCGTGGCGCTTTGCAACAGCGATGCGTTCCGCGCCCTGGACTTCTCGGCCTTGAAGATCACCCTGTCCGGCGGCATGGCGCTGCAACTGAGCGTTGCCGAGCGCTGGCGTGCGGTGACGGGCTGCGCCATCTGCGAAGGCTATGGCATGACCGAAACCAGCCCGGTGGCCGCCGTGAACCCCGCGCAGGCCAACCAGGTAGGCACCATTGGTATTCCGGTGCCGTCCACGCTGTGCAAGATTGTCGACGACGCCGGCAACGAGTTGCCCTTGGGCGAAGTGGGCGAACTGTGCGTCAAGGGCCCTCAGGTGATGAAGGGCTACTGGCAGCGCGAGGAGGCCACCGCCGAAATTCTCGACAGCGAAGGCTGGCTCAAGACTGGCGACATCGCCCTGATTCAGCCTGACGGCTACATGCGTATCGTCGACCGCAAGAAGGACATGATTCTGGTGTCCGGCTTCAATGTCTACCCCAATGAACTCGAAGACGTGCTAGCGGCGGTGCCTGGCGTATCGCAGTGTGCGGCCATCGGCATTCCGGATGAAAAATCCGGGGAGCTGATCAAGGTCTTCGTCGTGGTCAAACCTGGCATGACGGTGACCAAAGAGCAGGTGATGGAGCACATGCGCGCCAACCTCACCGGCTACAAGGTGCCACGTCTGGTCGAGTTCCGCGACACCCTGCCGACCACCAACGTCGGCAAGATCCTGCGTCGCGAACTGCGCGACGAAGAGCTCAAGAAGCTCAACCTCAAGAAAAGCGCCTGACCTGGCGCGCACCGCCTGCCACCGCCCTGCATCCCCTTTTGACGAGGCCTCGCAGGGCGGGCGGTCCTTGCTTCAGCGCAGTTTTTCCAGCATCTGGTAGTACCACATGCCCGCTGCCAGGAGCGGGTTGCCCAACACGTCTCCCATCGGCACACGCACATGCTTGCATTGGGCGAAGGTGTCGAATTGCTCCAGGGTGCCGGTCATGGCTTGAGCCATGATTTCGCCCATGATGTGGCTGGTGGCGATGCCGTGCCCGGAGTAGCCCTGACAGTACCAGACATGGTCCGAAAGCTTGCCCACTTGGGGTATGCGATTGACCACGATACCCATGGCGCAGCTCCATTGAAACGCAATGGGCACGCCCTTCAAGGCAGGGAAAGTACGCTCGATGCACGGGCGCAGTTCGGCTTCGATATCCCGCGAATCGCGCCCTGAGTAGTTGGCGCCGCCGCCGAACAGCAGCCGCTTGTCGGCCGTCAGGCGATAGTAGTCCAGCACGAATCGGCAATCATAGACGGCAAGGTCCTGCGGGTTGATTTGCGCTGCCAGCTCGCCCAATGGCGCCGTGGTGACGATGCCGCCCATGGCCGGGAATATCTTGCCCTTGAGCTGGCGCTTTTCCAGCTTGTGATAGACATCGCCTGCCAGCATCACCTGGCGCGCGTCCACACGCCCATGGGCCGTCACCACGGCAGGGCGAGGGCCGTGCACGATTTCCAGCACTTCGGTCTGCTCGAAAATCAGCGCGCCCAGGCTGTGGGCGGCGCGGGCTTCGCCCAGGCACAGGTTCAGCGGGTGCAGGTGCAGGTTGCGCCGGTTCTTCAGGGCGCCCAAGTACAGGGGGCTTTGCAGGTGTTCGGCCATCGCCTGGCGGTCGAGCAGCTCGACCTGATCACCCATGCCATGGCGCTGTGCCTGGGCCTCGAAAGCCCGTAGCTCGTCCAGGTGCGAGGGTTTCATGGCCGCGTGCAGGTGACCGTGCTTGAGGTCGCAGTCGATGCCATAGCGGGCCACCCGTTGCTCGATAATCTGGTGGCCCCGCCAGCGCAGGTGCCAGATGAAATCATCCACGTCGCTACCCAGCCGCTTGCGCATCTGTGCGCGCATGGCTTCGTCACCCGACAGGCTGCCGGTCACTTGACCACCATTGCGCCCGCTGGCGCCCCAGCCCACCCGGTTGGCTTCGAGCACTGCGACTTTCAGGCCGCGTTCGGCCAGTTCCACGGCCGTTGCCAAGCCGGTGAAGCCCGCGCCGATGATTGCCACGTCCACCTGCACGGTGCCCTTGAGCTGGGGGTAAGTGGTGGGGTCGTTGAGGGTGGCGGTGTAGTAGGACGGCGCACGTTGCGCCGGGCCTTTGTTCACTGCTGCGTTCATGGGTAATCCTTGTTCTGTGTGGGGCTCAGGCCTGGTGCAGGTACCAGCGCCAGTCCTGTTCGCTGACTTCGGCCATGAATTGCCGGTATTCGGCGCGCTTGACCTTCAGGTACACGCCAAGAAACGCATCGCCCAGTGCTTCGCGGGCCCAGGTCGACTGCTCCAGGGCTTGCAGCGCGGTGAGCCAGTCAGTTGGCAGGTGTTCGGTCGCCTGGGCATAGCCATTGCCCTGAATCGGCGCGCCAGGGTCGAGCTGATCACGTATGCCGCTGTGACTGGCGGCCAACATGGCGGCGGCAGCCAGGTACGGATTGGCGTCGGCCCCGCAGATACGGTGCTCAACATGCCGGCTATTGGCCGGCCCGCCCGGCACCCGCAGGCTGACCGTGCGGTTGTCCACGCCCCAGGTGGGCGACAGGGGCGCGTAGCTATTGGCCTGGAAGCGGCGGAAGGAGTTAGCGTTGGGGCAAAACAGCAGCAGCGACGCGTGCAGGTGCTGCAACATGCCGGCCACTGCGTAACGCAGCAGCGGTGTGCCGGCCGGATCTTCGCTGGCGAACAGGTTACGGCCGGCGCTGTCGGCCAGGCTCAGGTGCATGTGCATACCGGTACCGGCCAAGTGGCCGAAGGGCTTGGCCATGAAGCAGGCCTGCATGCCATGGGCGTGGGCGATGCCTTTGACCAGGCGCTTGTAGCGTACTGCCTGGTCCATCGCTTGCACGGCATCACCGTGTTCGAGGGTAATCTCCACTTGGCCTGGGGCGTATTCCGAAATGGCCGTACGCGCCGGTATGCCCTGTGCCTTGCAGGCCGCATACAGGTCTGCCAGGAACGGCTCGATCTGCTCCAGCTCTCGCAGCCCGTACACCTGAGTGCTGCGAGGGCGTCCGCCGTCCTGGTCGAGCGCCGGTTGCGGATGGCCATGGGCATCGCGCTGCTGGTCGAGCAGGTAGAACTCCAGCTCGCAGGCCATCACGGGGTGGTACCCGTCGGCCTTCAGGGCTTCGACGGTACGCAACAGTACATGACGCGGATCGGCCACGCTGGCCGGCAGGCCTTGGTGTGGGTGCATGCTCACTTGCAGCGCTGCGGTCGGCACCCGGCGCCAGGGCAGGCGTACCAGGCTGCCATCGAGTGGGTAGGCACGGCAATCGATGTCGCCGACATCCCAGACCAAGCCCGAGTTTTCCACGTCGTCGCCGTTTACGGTCAGGCCGAGAATGGTGCTGGGTAATGGCCGGCCGGTCTGGTACACGGCCAGCAGTTCATCACGGTGCAGCAGCTTGCCGCGTGGCACGCCGTTGGCGTCGAGGATGAACAGTTCAAACAGATCGATTTCGGGGTTGGCGGCCAGAAACTGGCTGGCCTGCTCCACAGGTGCAAAGTGCATAATCATTCGCTCGCGAACGCTCAGGCCCCTGCCTGTGCAGGCGGCCCGGCTGGGTCAAACGGCCCAATGCAGGCCGGGTGAGGTCATGCAGGCGTAAGCGAGGTGTCGGGCGGGCGCGCGTGACGGCAGTGCCACAATGCCCAAAAGGCGAGGATGACATGCACCAACGGATTTTCGCCGCACAGCGTCCTGGGCTTCGACGGTGAAGGGCGGTTGGACGATGGTGAGCTGGGCTGGGCGGGAGTCATGCGTTCGATACTCACATGCCGCTTGAGGGGGATTAAAGTAGTGAATGGCAACCTTTACTTTGTGGCTGGCTAAACATTTGATTGGTATGCCGTTGCCGTTGCCGTTGCCGTTGCCGTTGCCGTTGCTGTTGCTGTTGCTTTGGCTTTTGCTTCTAAGCGCGCGGTAGCTCAGGCGCCGCAGATCGCGACTTCAGGAGGCCGAGCGCAGGGCTTGCGGAGGGAGGTGACGGGCATGGATGCCCGTCAAGCGCTGGGCCCCAGGATGGGGCCTGCAGCGCGGTCCTCCCGGGAGCAAGCCCGGAGCGAGGGAACCCCGAAGCGTAGCGTAGGGGCCGGATGATAGGAGCAGGCGGTTTTTGCTTACTTTTTGACAAGACAAAAAGTAAGCCGCCGTAAGGGCGGAAAGGTGACTGTGCGCCACCCGCGCCAATGAATACCAACTTGCTGTGCGCGCCCACGCTTTCAAGTTTCAAGTTTCAAGTTTGATTGCGTTGGCGTGGGTATTGAAAGAGAGCATAGTCCATTTGCGATGGCGACGCTTAGTCACCTTTTCGCCCTTACGTGAACTGACCCCCGAATGTTGGACACCTATCTCACCGGAGGGTGTTCCATGACGAAATACAACCTGGCGCTCAAACAGGCACTCATCGAAGAGTGCCTTTCTGCTCCTAGCATTCATGAAGTGGCGCTAAAGCATGACCTCAGTCCATCGATGCTACGTCGGTGGGTAAAGGGCTATGAAAAACACGGCGCAGCCGGTTTAAGTGCCAAGTACAGCCGCTACGATGCCCAGTTCAAATTGAAGGTTTTGCAGTGCATTGAGCAAGAAGGATTGTCTGCCCAGCAAGCCTGCATCCAGTTTGATATTCGTGGTCCAAGTAGCATCAGGCAGTGGAAAAGGTTGTATGATCAAGGCGGAGTTGAAGCACTTCATCCGCATCATACCCGAGAGTTGAGCATGCCCCGTAAGCCATCGAAAAAAACCAGCGCAAGTCCTCCTACCGCTTCGGATAGCGACCTGACACCCGAGCAAATGCTCGAAGAGCTGGAATATCTGCGTGCGGAGAATGCTTACCTAAAAAAGCTCGATGCCTTGATCCAAGCGGACCCTCGCACTGCGCAGGCGAGAAAACGAAGGCTGTCCAGGGATTGAGGCACGGGCATCGACTCGCTCTGCTGTTACGTGCCGCCGGGCTTGCACGTAGTACCTTTTATTACCAAAGCAAGGTGTTGTTGACTGACAAGCATGCGGCTTTGAAAGAGAGTATCAACAACGTCTATCACGAGCATAAGGGACGGTATGGCTATCGCCGGATCACTGAGACCCTCAAGCACAACGGTCGGATGATTAATCACAAGAAGGTGCAGCGACTGATGCAGCTTATGGGTCTCCAGTCGCTGGTCAGGGCGAAGAAATATCGCTCGTACCGAGGCTCAGAGGGACTGGTTGCGCCTGATCTGCTCAGGCGAGAATTCAAGGCAGGAGCCCCTAATCAGAAATGGGCAACCGACGTGACAGAGTTCAAAGTGAAGGGGCAGAAGCTGTTTCTTTCGCCGTTGATGGACCTGTATAACGGCGAAATCCTCGCTTATCAGATTAACCGGCGCCCGGAGTTCAAGATGGTCTCGGCAATGCTTGAGCAAGCCTTTGAGCGGCTGAATCCAGGTGATAAACCGATATTGCACTCCGATCAAGGATGGCAGTACAGGCAGCCCACTTACCGGCATATGCTGGCCGAGAAGAACATTGAGCAGAGTATGTCGCGTAAGGGCAACTGCCTAGACAACGCCGCAATGGAAAGCTTTTTCGGCACACTCAAGAGCGAATATTTTTACCTGGAGTCGTTTGAAAATGTCGAGCAGTTGGCTTCAGGACTTGATGATTACATCGCTTACTACAACCAAAAACGCATCAGCCTCAGACTTGATGGCCTGAGTCCGATACAATTTCGGACCCACGCGCTGGCCCCATAGCGCTCACTGTCCAACTTTTGGGGGTCAGTTCAACGGCGAGTCACTTTTTGTCAAACGCGACAAAAAGTAACCAAAAAACGCTGCGCTCCGTTCATACGGCCCCTACGCTGCGCTTCGGGGTTCCCTCACTCCGGTCTTGCTCCCGGGAGGACCGCGCTGTAGGCCCCATCCTGGGGCCCAGCGCTTGACAGGCATCCATGCCTGTCACCTCCCTCCGCAAGCCCTGCGTTCGGCCTTCTGAAGTCGCGAAGATCAAGATCAAGATCAAGATCAAGATCAAGATCAAGATCAAGATCAAGATCAAGATCAAGATCAAGATCAAGATCAAGATCAAGATCAAGATCAAGATCAACAGCAGGGGCATAGAGTGCCTTAACAAGATCCTCTGAGTTGCTAGATTGCTTATTTGCAGTTATGGAAAATTCAAGGTGGTTCGATTCAAACGATGGGCACACTATAAGCCACGTAGCAGATTACTAATAACCCACCGACCACCACACCCTCGCCGCCTACAACCTTGGAGCAGATGTAGTGCGAAGTCCGATTTATCGACATCTCTGTACGCTCGGTGCTGGGCAATGATCCGGGGGCTCTCTATACACGAGGTCAGGCACAGATCCTGCCTGCGGGGAGTTGGGACCCAACGCTTTAGTGACGCCCTACAAGCACCATGGCGCCCACTGGCAGACCCTGCCAAACCCACGTTGGTCGCCCGCGTTGTTACGCAATCGGTAAAACACCGTTGCATCTAAGACTAAGGTCGTCTGGTTGCCGTCCAACAGCCGCATAAAGTAAGGGTGTGGGTTACATTCCCTCTCTGTGCTGCTAGGACAAAAACAATGAACGACAGCATTTACCTCTCGATACAAAACAGCCCCCGTTTCAAGGAGCTGGTCAGCAAGCGCGAACGGTTCGCCTGGATACTCTCGGCGATCATGCTCGGGCTCTATTGCGCTTTCATCCTTCTGATCGCCTACGGCCCCCAGATACTGGGCGCCAAGATCAGCCCTGATTCATCGATCACCTGGGGCATTCCCCTGGGCGTCGGGCTGATCATCTCGGCATTTGTCCTGACCGCCATCTATGTGCGCCGTGCCAACGGCGAATTCGATGAGTTGAACAAGGCCATCCTGAAGGAGGCGCAACAATGATTCGTCCTGCCAAGACACTGGCCGTTCTGGCCTGCGGCGTCTTTGCACCCGCCGTGTGGGCTGCCGATGCCCTGACCGGCGAGGTGCAGAAACAACCGCTGAACGTTTCTGCCATCGCCATGTTCGTGGCCTTCGTGGCCTTCACCCTGGGCATCACCTACTGGGCTTCCAAGCGCAACAAGTCCGCCTCGGACTACTACGCTGCCGGTGGTCGCATCACCGGGTTCCAGAACGGCCTGGCCATTGCCGGCGACTACATGTCGGCAGCCTCGTTCCTGGGTATTTCCGCCTTGGTGTTCACCTCCGGCTACGATGGCTTGATCTACTCCATTGGCTTCCTGGTAGGTTGGCCGATCATCCTTTTCCTGATCGCCGAGCGCCTGCGTAACCTGGGCAAATACACCTTCGCCGACGTCGCCTCCTATCGCCTGGGGCAAAAGCAGATCCGCACCCTGTCCGCCTCAGGGTCGCTGGTGGTGGTGGCCTTCTACCTGATCGCACAGATGGTAGGTGCCGGCAAGTTGATCGAACTGCTGTTCGGCCTGGACTACCACGTGGCCGTGATTCTGGTCGGTATCCTGATGTGCCTGTACGTGCTGTTCGGCGGCATGCTGGCCACTACCTGGGTACAGATCATCAAGGCGGTGCTGTTGCTGTCGGGTGCAAGCTTCATGGCGCTGATGGTGATGAAGCACGTAGGCTTTGACTTCAACACCCTGTTCTCCGAAGCCATCAAGGTGCATGCCAAGGGCGAGGCCATCATGAGCCCCGGCGGTCTGGTCAAGGACCCCATCTCGGCCTTCTCGCTGGGCCTGGCCCTGATGTTCGGTACGGCTGGTCTGCCACACATCCTGATGCGCTTCTTCACCGTCAGCGATGCCAAGGAAGCCCGCAAGAGCGTGCTCTACGCCACCGGTTTCATCGGTTACTTCTACATCCTGACCTTCATCATCGGCTTCGGCGCGATCCTGTTGGTCAGCACCAACCCGGACTTCAAGGACGCAGCCGGCGCCTTGCTGGGCGGTAACAACATGGCCGCCGTGCACTTGGCCAATGCCGTGGGCGGAAGTGTGTTCCTGGGCTTCATCTCGGCCGTGGCCTTCGCCACCATCCTGGCGGTCGTGGCAGGCCTGACCCTGGCGGGCGCCTCGGCGGTTTCCCATGACCTGTACGCCAGCGTGTGGCGCAAGGGCAAGGCCAACGACAAGGACGAAATCCGCGTCTCGAAGATCACCACCGTTGCGCTGGGCGTCCTGGCCATCGGACTGGGCATCCTGTTCGAGAAGCAGAACATCGCCTTCATGGTGGGCCTGGCCTTCTCCATTGCGGCCAGCTGCAACTTCCCCGTACTGCTGCTCTCGATGTACTGGAAGAAACTGACCACCCGTGGCGCCATGATTGGCGGCTGGCTAGGCCTGATCAGTGCAGTGACGCTGATGGTGCTCGGCCCGACCATCTGGGTGCAGATCCTTGGCCACGAGAAAGCCATTTACCCTTACGAGTACCCAGCCTTGTTCTCGATGCTGATCGCCTTCGTGGGCATCTGGTTCTTCTCGATCACCGACAAGTCCACGGCTGCCGAAAACGAGCGGGCGCTGTTCTTCCCGCAGTTCGTGCGCTCGCAGACTGGCCTGGGCGCTTCAGGGGCGGTATCGCACTGATTCGCAGGCATGAAAAAACCGCGCCTCGGCGCGGTTTTTTTTTGCTTCACTAAATCATGCCGAGCAACAACAACACCAGCAAGATCACCAGCACCACACCGACGATGCCGGACGGGCCATAACCCCAGCTGCGCGAGTGCGGGAACACCGGCAAGCCGCCAATCAACAGGAGGATCAGGATGATGATGAGAATCGTGGTCATGGAGGAGTCCTTGCGTGGTTGAGGGTCAAGGGCCCAGGTTGCCGGCCTCTTGTAATTAATGACCGACGCCGCTTGTGAAAGATTCCATCGGCGTGTTGGCCATCGCCCCGTCTTTGTGCGCAGCGGGCGGTTCATGGCCGCTCATTCACTTGCCTGATAAGCACCCGCCCTGGGCATCGGCTTGATTAGACTGGGGCCACACCCTCTGAAAAAAGGCAGTCGCCATGCATAAGCGCATCATGATCACTGGCGCAGGCTCCGGGCTGGGCCGCGAAATTGCCCTGCGGTGGGCGCGCGAAGGCTGGCGCCTGGCGTTGGCCGATATCAGCGAGGCTGGCCTGCGCCAGACGCTTGAAATGGTGCGTGCCGCGGGCGGGGACGGGTTCGTGCAACGGTGCGATGTACGCGACTACAGCCAGCTCACCGCGCTGGCACAGGCGTGCGAGGAGCACTTCGACGGCATCGATGTGATCGTCAATAACGCCGGGGTGGCATCAGGCGGGTTCTTCGCCGAGTTGTCGCTCGAAGACTGGGACTGGCAGATCTCGGTAAACCTCATGGGCGTGGTCAAGGGCTGCAAGGCTTTCCTGCCGCTGCTTGAGCGCAGCAAAGGGCGCATCGTCAACATCGCCTCCATGGCAGCGCTCATGCAGGGCCCAGGCATGAGCAATTACAACGTCGCCAAGGCGGGAGTGCTGGCGCTCTCGGAAAGCCTGCTGGTGGAGCTGCGCCAACTAGAGGTGGGTGTGCACGTGGTCTGCCCGTCATTTTTCCAGACCAACCTGCTGGACTCGTTCCGTGGGCCGGATCCGGCCATGAAAGCGCAGGTCGGCAAGTTGCTGGAAGGCTCGCCCATCAGTGCCAGCGATATCGCCGAGTGCATCTACCACCAGGTGGCTGACGGGCAGTTTCTGATCCTGCCCCACGAAGCGGGGCGCCAGGCCTGGGCGTTGAAATGCCAGGCACCTGAACGGCTGTACGATGAAATGGCCGACATGGCAGTGAAGATGCGTGCGAAGGCCCGAACCCGTTAAGGAGTAAGGCGGCTCTGTAAGAAAGGTTTCCTAGCCGTGTCGGGTCTTTCTGAATGAGGGTGGAAGTATTGAGTAGCCAAATGGCTAAGCTGCACGCTCCGGTTTTCCCTTTCGCTGGAGAACCGGAACATGTTGGTAATAGGACGCGAAGTGGGTGAGGTCATCATGATCGGCGATGACATCCGAATCATGGTGGTAGAGACCCGGGACGGGATGGTGCGCTTCGGTGTCGATGCACCCCGGGAGGTGCCGGTGCACCGCGCCGAGGTCTACAGGCGCATCAAGGAAACGCAATGTGCCAGGGCGCGCCGGGCGCACAAGGCTTCATAGGCCGCCTGGAGTCGCCCCGCATGTGCCTTACTCCAGCAGTTCGCGAGGCACGTCGTGCTTGGCCAGCAGCTGGCACTGCTGGCTTTCAGGGTCGAACAGGATGAACGCCTGCCCCTTGGCCAGCGCCTGGCGGACCCTCAGCACACGGGTTTCCAACGGCGTGTCATCACCATTGTCGGTGCCGTCGCGGGTCACGAAGTCCTCGATCAGGCGGGTGAGGGTGTCGGCTTGCAAGTGTTCGTAGGGAATCAGCATGGGTAACGTGTCTGAATGAGTTGTAGGCATCCTACGCGATTTCGATGGCGCAGGGACCGCCCGCCAGGCGGTCCCGCACTTGCTGTCAGGTCTTCTGACCGACCAGGCTGTCCACCGCCGGCACGCGCGTGTCGCTCTCCATCTGCGCATCGTGTTCGAGCTGATGACTGAAGCGCTCAAGTGACGCATTGGCTGGCTGCGAGTCGCTGGCAAACACGGGCGGGCTCAACAGGTAGGCCGACAACAATTGGCTCAACGCGGCCAGGCTGTCGATGTGCGTGCGCTCATAGCCGTGGGTGGCATCGCAGCCGAAGGCGACCAGCGCCGTGCGGATGTCATGGCCCGCGGTCACCGCCGAATGGGCATCACTGAAGTAGTAGCGGAACAGGTCGCGGCGTACCGGCAATTCCTGTTCGCCTGCGAGCTTGAGCAGGTGTCGAGACAAGTGGTAGTCGTACGGCCCGGACGAATCCTGCATGGCCACGCTGACGGCGTGCTCACTGGAGGCCTGGCCGGGCGCGACCGGGGCGATGTCGATCCCGACGAACTCGCTGACATCCCAGGGCAGGGCGCCGGCGGCTCCCGAGCCGGTTTCTTCGGTGATGGTGAACAGCGGGTGGCAATCGATCAGCGGCTGGCGGCCACTTTCCACCACGGCTTTCAAGGCGGCCAACAAGGCAGCGACCCCGGCCTTGTCGTCCAGGTGGCGGGCGCTGATATGCCCGCTGTCGGTGAACTCGGGCAGCGGGTCGAAGGCCACGAAGTCGCCGATCCCTATGCCCAGCGCCTCGCAATCGGCACGGGTGGCACAGTAGGCATCCAGGCGCACTTCCACATGATCCCAACTGATGGGCATCTGGTCGATGGCGGTATTGAAGGCATGCCCGCTGGCCATCAGTGGCAGTACGCTGCCACGAAATACGCCTGCATCGGTGAACACGCTGACGCGGCTGCCTTCGGCGAAGCGGCTGGACCAGCAGCCCACAGGCGCCAGGGCCAGGCGACCGTTGTCCTGCACCTGGCGCACGCTGGCGCCGATGGTGTCCAGGTGCGCGGAGACGGCGCGGTCCGGGGAGCTTTGACGCCCTTTGAGGGTGGCGCGAATGGTGCCGCGTCGGGTCAGTTCGTAGGGAATGCCCAGCTCGTCCAGGCGCTCGGCCACGTAGCGCACGATGGTGTCGGTGAAGCCTGTAGGGCTGGGGATGGCGAGCATTTCCAGCAAGACGCGCTTGAGGTACTCGAGATCGGGTTCGGGATGTCGTTCAGACATGTCCAGGCCTCCGGTCGGTTGAAAAAGCGTTGGATGATCCGGTCGTCACGGTCGAGCGGGAGCGGCGCCGGCGCCGGGCTCCCGTCCGAGCGAAGCATGGGTGTATCAGGCCAGCGGCCTGCTATGGGGGAACAGCAGGTCGATGAAGCGTTCTGCCGTCGGTTGCGGCTCGTGGTTGGCCAGGCCTGCACGCTCGTTGGCCTCGATGATGACGTAGTCGGGTTCGCTGGCATCCTTGACCATGAAATCGAGGCCCACCACGGGTATCTCCAGTGCCCGCGCTGCACGGATGGCCGCATCGGCGAGGGTAGGGTGAAGGCGTGCCGTGACATCTTCGAGCGTGCCGCCGGTGTGCAGATTAGCGGTGCGCCGCACGGCCAGCTGGCGGCCCGCGGGCAACACATCCTCATACCCAAAGCCGGCCGCGGCCAACGTGCGCTCGGTCTCACCGTCTACTGGGATCTTGCTTTCGCCGCCAGTGGCCGCCTGGCGCCGCCGGCTTTGTGCATCGATCAGCGCGCGGATGCTGTGCGTACCATCGCCCATCACCTGCGCCGGATGGCGAATCGCGGCCGCGACCACTTCATAGCCGATGACCACGATGCGCAAGTCGTGCCCGGCATGGAAGCTTTCCAACAGCACGCGGCTGTCGAACTGTCGAGCGTGTTCGACCGCACGCGTGACGTCTTCGATGGTCGTGAGGTTGACCGCAACGCCTTGGCCCTGTTCGCCATCCACG
The DNA here is from genome assembly GCF_002021815.1 of Pseudomonas parafulva. NCBI lineage: Bacteria > Pseudomonadati > Pseudomonadota > Gammaproteobacteria > Pseudomonadales > Pseudomonadaceae > Pseudomonas > Pseudomonas parafulva. The sequence goes on along the minus strand of NZ_CP019952.1, from coordinate 3,312,619 downwards.
GGTTTGACCACGACCGCGCCGTGGTCCTCGAGGAACGCCAGGTTGTCATCGGCGTTACCGGCCAGTTGCTGCGCCGGCACCAGCAGACCTGCATTGTGCAGGGCGTGTTGGGTCAGGCGCTTGTCCTGGCACAAGGTCATGGTCACGGCGCTGGTCAGGTCGCTGAGCGACTCCCGGCAGCGTACGCGGCGACCGCCCAGGCTCAGGGTAAACAGACCGGCAGCGGCGTCGCACACCTGCACCTCGATACCCCGGCGCAGGGCCTCATCGACGATGATGCGCGCATAGGGGTTGAGGTCAGCCTGTGGGCCAGGGCCCAGGAACAGGCGCTCGTTGATGACGTTCTTGCGCTTGACGGCGAACGTGGGCAGGTTGCGAAAGCCCAGTTTTTCGTACAAGCGCTTGGCCTGGCGGTTGTCGTGCAACACCGACAGGTCCAGGTAGGCCAGGCCGCGGCTCATGAAGTGCTCGATCAGGTGGCGCACCAGCACTTCACCCACCCCAGGACGGGTGCAGTGCGGGTCTACGGCCAGGCACCACAGGCTGCTGCCGTGTTCCGGGTCATCGAAGGCCTTGGCATGGTTCAAGCCCATGACACTGCCGATGATCGCGCCACTGTCTTCGTCTTCGGCCAGCCAGTACACCGGTCCGCCCAGGTGCCGCGGGGTGAGCAGCTCAGGGTCCACGGGCAGCATGCCGCGTGCCTGGTAGAGCGTGTTGATGGCTTGCCAGTCACTGGGGTTTTGCGCCCGACGCACGCGAAAGCCGCGAAATACCCGTTGTGCCGGGCGATAGTCGGTAAACCACAGGCGCAGGGTGTCCGAGGGGTCCAGGAACAGTTGCTGCGGCGCGTGGGCCAGCACCTGCTGGGGCGCCGCCACGTACAGGGCAATGTCGCGTTCGCCGCGGCATTCGCCCAACAGGTCTTCGGCCAGTTTGGCCGGGTCGGCATAGGTATGCCCGATCAGTAGCCGTCCCCAGCCACAGTGCAGGGCACGTGGCTGGTCGTGGGGCTCGCTGCCATCGCCCGCAAGGCGTGCCTGCAGGCGCTCGTAAGAGGGCGCCTGGCCGCGCAGCAGGCGCTGGCCATAGGCCGTTTCGTGGGCTTTCATGGGTTCAGAGTCCTTGTTCGGTCAGCCACAGGTTCAGCGCCGCCAACTGCCACAGTTTGGAACCGCGCAGGGGGGTAAGCTGGCCGTGCGGGTTGCTCAGCAGACGGTCGATCATGGCCGGATTGAACAGGCCGCGGTCCTGGCTCGGGTCGGTCAGCAGGTCGCGTACCCAACCCAGGGTGGCGCCTTCGAGGTGCTTGAGGCCAGGCACCGGGAAGTAACCCTTCTTGCGGTCGATGACTTCATGCGGAATCACCCGGCGCGCCGCCTCCTTGAGCACCTGCTTGCCGCCGTCGGGCAGCTTGAAGCGTGCCGGAATGCGAGCCGACAGTTCTGCCAGGCGGTAGTCCAGAAACGGCGTACGGGCCTCCAGGCCCCAGGCCATGGTCATGTTGTCCACACGCTTGACCGGGTCGTCCACCAGCATCACCGTGCTGTCCAGACGCAGAGCCTTGTCTACGGCCGCGTCAGCGCCAGGGCGGGCGAAGTGTTCACGGACGAAGTCGCCAGCAGCATCGTTCTCCAGCTGCCAGACCGGCTGCACGGTGTCACGGTATTCGGCATGGCTGCGGTCGAAGAACGCTTCGCGGTACGCCGCGAATGCATCGTTGGCGCCATCGACCTGCGGGTACCAGTGGTAGCCGGCAAACAGCTCGTCGGCGCCCTGGCCGCTCTGCACGCCCTTGCAGTGCTTGGCCACTTCGCGCGACAGCAGGTAGAAGGCGATGCAGTCATGGCTGACCATCGGCTCGCTCATGGCGCGAAACGCCGCAGGCAACTGATCGATGATCTCGTGCTCGGCAATGCGCAGTTGATGGTGGCGGGTACCGTAGTGCTTGGCGATCAGGTCCGAATACTGGAATTCATCGCCGCGCTCGCCGCCTGCGTCCTCGAAACCGATGGAGAAGGTCGACAGGTCATCCACGCCCACTTCGCGCAGCAGGCCGACCAGCAGGCTGGAATCGACACCGCCGGAGAGCAGCACGCCCACGTCGACCGCAGCGCGCTGGCGAATGGCAACCGCATCGCGGGTGGCGTCAAGGACCCGTGTGGTCCAATCCTCCAGGGTCAGGTCACGCTCATCCGGGTTAGGGCCGTACTGGAGTTGCCACCAAGTGCTGCGCTCGACTTCGCCGTGGCGGTCGATGCGCATCCAGGTGCCGGGTTCGAGCTTTTGCACGTTGGCCAGCAGCGTGCGCGGCGCCGGGACCACGGCATGGAAATTCAGGTAGTGGTTCAGCGCCACCGGGTCGAGCATCGGGTCGATGTCGCCCCCTTTGAGCAGCGCCGGCAAGGTCGATGCAAAGCGCAGGCGCTCGCCGTTGCGCGAGAGGTACAGGGGCTTTACGCCCAGGCGGTCACGGGCCAGGAACAGGCGCTGGCTGTCGCGCTCCCAGATAGCCAGGGCGAACATGCCGTTGAGCTTGGGCAGCAGGGCCTCGCCCCAGGCGTGGTACCCCTTGAGCAGCACCTCCGTGTCGCCGTCGGACCAGAAGCTATAGCCCAGGTCCAGCAGCTCCTGGCGCAATTCGGGGAAGTTGTAGATGGCGCCGTTGAAGGCCAGTGACAGGCCCAGGGTGCTGTCCTGCATGGGTTGGGCCGAGCCGTCGGACAGGTCCATGATTTTCAGGCGACGGTGGCCGAGGGCGATTGGCCCCTGGCTGTAAAAGCCCCACGCATCCGGGCCACGTGGCGCCAGGTGATGAGTAATTCGCTCAACGGCAGCCAGGTCGGCTGGGCGAGGGGCTTGACCGAGGGGGGTGAAACGCAATTCTCCAGCTAGTCCGCACATGTAACGTAAACCCTTTGAGTTTCGGCACTCATGGCGTCACTGGCTTTTCGCGCGTACCGCATTTGTACTGCTTCCCGCAGGCTTAGGCTGATCAAACTGCGCCCAGTCGTTGGGGCGTTGATCCACCTGGCGCATGGAGAGCAGCACCTGCACGCTGTGCCCGAGTTGCGCGGCGATGAATGCCGGGTTCATGCCGGCCACCTGGCACATGGTTGCGTACGTGTGGCGCGTGTCGTGCATCCTGCGGTGCCTGATACCAAGCATCCGCGAAGCTGCCAGCCAGTAACGTTTTTGACTCGCTTCGGGGCGTCTGAACAGCGCCGAACGGTCGTCTCTCCCACTGGGCGCGAACACATCATCTGAACGCGCCTCGGTGAGCGGTCTGGGTTTTTCGAGGGCGTACAAGGCCCGATCGTTCAATAAAACTTTGCGTGTGCGCTTGGTTTTGGTGCGATTTTCGAGGATTTCCAGTAGCCCAAGCCCCCCGGCATCGGCCCTGTTCAGGGCACCGATCAATCGCTCTCCAACCCAGCGCTGCGCCCGCCTGGACACGCTTTCGCAGGCTCGGTTGAAGCCCGCCAAGCAGGCGGTATGAATCATCGAAATGCCGTTCGTCGATGCCTGGCGGCGGTTAATCACTGACGACCATTGGCACGAGATGTTGACCCGGAACGATTTTGATGGTCATCTGCGCGCCTGTTTCAGGTGCCCCCTGCCGCCGTGCATGGGGTGAAACGGGAAGCCGGTTCGTCACCCCAGGGTGATCAGTCCGGCGCTGCCCCCGCAACGGTATGCGAGCGATGCTTTCGACAGACCACTGTGCCACCGGCATGGGAAGGTGACGGCATCATGACCCTCGCGAGCCCGGAGACCGGCCTGAAGCCTTGTTTGGCAAACCCGCGGTGGGCGGGCGCAGGCCGGTTTCCGTGGGCGCGTGCGCCTGCGTGTTCCCCATGCGTTGTTCCCTCCGGGATTCTTTCATTCCTGCTGCAAGTGGAAAGATATGTCCCGCTATTGTGTTTTTCTTACCCCTCAAGGGGCGTTGCTAGGCGCGAGCCTGGTGCCCTGTGTGTGCATGGCCGTCCCGATTCAGGCAGCCGAAGATGTCCATGCGCTGGCATTGCCCGCCACAGCCATCACCGGCACTGCCGAGCAGAACCCTCCCGTGGACCTGCACACTCCTGGCACCAGCGGTTCGCGCCTGAACCTCACGCCCTTGGAAACGCCAGCCAGCGTCACCCGCATCGGCGCCGAGCAAATTCTCGGGCGCAACAACGCCACGGTGCAGGACGCGGTGACCCGCACCCCCGGCATCACTTTCGTCGGCACGCCTGGCAACGGCGGCACTGCGCTTTCGGCCCGTGGCTTCACCGGCCACAGTTCGACCATGCAGCTGTATGACGGCACCCGCCTGTACGTGGGCGCCGGCACCGTCACGTTTCCCGTGGACACCTGGTCAGTAGAACGCATCGACGTGCTGCGCGGCCCGGCTTCGGTGTTGTACGGAGAGGGCGCCACCGGTGCGGTGATCAACGTGGTGCCGAAAAAGCCCTTCGACGGCGAGGTTCGCAACCAGGTTCGCCTGGGCTACGGTTCCAATGATCGTCGGCAGTTGGCATTGGACAGCGGCGGTTCGCTGACCGATACCCTGAGTTATCGCCTGAACCTCAACAAGTTGCACAGCAATGGCTGGGTCGACCGTGGTGAGTCAGCCAGCGTTGCTGTCAGCGGTTCATTGCGCTGGCAACCGAACGACGATTTCAGCGTCACCCTCAGCCATGACTACGGTGACCAGGACCCGCAACAGTATTTCGGTACGCCGCTGGTCAATGGGCATTACCGTGAATCGCTTCGTGACCACAACTACAACGTGGCCGACGCCGAGGTGCATTACAACGATCAGTCCACTCGATTGGTCACGGACTGGGTGATCACCGACAACCTCACCGCCAATAACCAGCTGTATTTCCTCAAGGCCCAGCGCCGGTGGCGAAATGCCGAAAGCTACACTTGGCTGCCGGGCGACCAGGTGCAGCGCAGCAATTTCATCAGCATCAAGCAGACCCAGGAACAGATTGGGGATCGCCAATCGTTCACCCTGCAGCACACCCTGTTCGGCCTGGACAGCCAGACCGTGGTTGGCGCGGACTACAACGCGATCCGCTTCGTGCGCAAGCATGATTTTGGCAACACCTACACAGATACCGTGCCGCTATGGGGCTCGGGCGGCGGCGATTACATCAGCACCGACCCCTACCGCTCGCGCGAAGCGAACCAGGCCCGGCAATTCTCCCTGTTCGCCGAAAACCGCACGCAACTGACCCAGCGCCTGTCGTTGATCACCGGTGTGCGGCATGACCAGGTGCACCTGAACCGTGACGATCTGGACACCGATACCCGCACCGATCGCAGTCTGAGTGGCGACAACTGGCGGGCGGGCCTGGTGTTCGCGCTGACCGAGGACCTCTCGCTCTATGGTCAGTACGCCACCAGCACCGAAGGCGTGAGCAACTTGCTGACGCTCAGTGCAGCGCAACAAAGCTGGGACCTGAGTACCGCCAAACAGACCGAAGTCGGTGTCAAGCAGATGCTGCCTGAAGGCCGTGGCGAGTGGACACTGGCGGCGTACCACATCGTCAAGAAGAAACTCCTGAGTACCGATCCACTCAACCCCACCGTCCAGCAACAGGTCGGCCAGCAATCTTCGGACGGCATCGAGGCCACCCTGGCGTTGCGCCTGCCCTACGGTGTGCAGCTTTCGGCCAACGCCGCCTGGGTCCGCGCCGAGTACGACGAATTTGCCAGTGGCAACAGCGACTACAGCGGCAACCGGCCGATCGATGTGCCACGGCGGTCAGCCAACCTGTGGTTGAGCAAAGACTTTGGTCGGTTGTTCAGTGCCGGGGCTGGAGCGCGGTATGTCGACAGCCGCTATGGGGACAATGCCAATACCGTGCAGGTACCGAGCTACACCGTGGTCGACGCCAACGTTGACTGGCACGTGCAGCCGGACCTGACCTTGGGCCTGCAGCTCAACAACCTGTTCGATCGTCAGTACGCCACCACCACCGAAAATAACGGCCGGCAGTGGTACCTGGGTGGACCACGGTCTTTCTTCGTCACGGCCGATTACCGTTTCTGATCCGTCCCACCGGCCTGCGGGCCGGTGCTTGCTGGAGTGAATCCGATGACTCGACTGAGTATCGAAGGCCTGCACTGGGCAGTGCCCGAGGCGGGGCGCAGGGTGCGCCAGATCCTGCAAGGCGTGGACCTGCATGTGGACGACGGTGAGTGCGTAGGGCTTGTCGGCCCCAACGGCAGTGGCAAGACCAGCCTGCTACGTTGCGCCTATCGCGCCACGCAACCCACTGCAGGCAGGGTCAGCGTGAGCGGTGTCGATATCTGGCAACGCAGCCCGCGCTGGTGTGCGCAGCGTATCGCGGTGGTGCTCCAGGAGTTTCCTGGCGAATTCGGATTGAGCGTTGCCGAGGTGGTGAGCATGGGGCGCACGCCGCACAAGGCCCTGTTTGATGGCGACACGCCCGAGGACCGGCAAAGGGTCGCTCATACGCTTGTGCTGGTTGGGCTGGCAGGTCATGCCGAGCGTACGTTCGCTTCGCTATCCGGAGGCGAGAAGCAGCGCGTGCTGTTGGCCCGGGCACTGGTGCAAGCCCCTGAGCTGCTGATTCTCGACGAGCCGACCAACCACCTCGACCCGCGTTACCAACTTGGGCTTCTGCAGCATTTGCGCAGCCTGGGGCTGAGCACCCTGGCCAGCTTCCACGACCTCAACCTGGCTGCGGCATTCTGTGACCGGCTGTACGTCATCGACGCTGGCCGCATCCTTGTCAGCGGCACGCCCCAGCAGGTGCTGACCCGCGAACTGATCCAGGAGGTGTTTGGTGTCCAGGCGCTGGTCGACCTTCATCCGCTGCACCCTTACCCACGCATTACCTGGATAACCCGACCATGAGCGCTCGCTTTCTGATCGCCCTGATAACGCTGCTGCTGGCGCTGCCTGCCACGGCCAGCGAGTACCCGCTGAACGTGCGCAGTTGCGAGCGCCTGGTGACGTTCAGCAAGGCCCCCAAACGGGTGGTGGTGCACGATGTGAACATGACCGCCATGCTGCTGCACCTGGGGCTGCGAGACAGCATCATCGGCTACACAGGGTTCACCCGCAGTAAACACCGTGACCCATGGATCGACGCTGCGCTGGAGGGCGTGCCACAACTGGCAAGCCGTTATCCTTCCATTGAAACGCTGCTGGCGGTCGATGCCGACCTGTTCTTCGCCGGCTGGAACTATGGCATGCACGTGGGAGGGGCGGTGACCCCCGCGACGCTTGCGCCCTTTGGAGTGCCGGTCTACGAGTTGAGCGAGTCCTGCGCTTGGGTCATGTCCGGCCAACGTGCGAGCTTCGATGATGTCTATCGCGACCTGGATAACCTGGGGCGCATGTTCGATCACCAGCGCCAGGCCCAAGCGCTGATCGGGCAGATGCGCCAGCGGATCGCCGGGGTGCAAGCGCGGGCAGGGCAGGCGCAACACCGACCACGGGTCTTCTTGTACGACAGCGGCGAAGATCGCCCGCTGACATCGGGGCGCCTGGGCATGCCGCAGGCACTGATCGACGCAGCCGGTGGCGTGAACGTGATGGACGACGTGGCCGCCAGCTGGACCCAGGTGAATTGGGAAAGCGTGGTAGAGCGCGACCCTGACGTGATCCTGATCGTCGACTACGGACCCAGGACCTGGCAGCAGAAACGTGATTTTCTGTTGCACCAGCCCGCGTTGAAAGACGTACGGGCCATCCGCGAGCAGCGCTTCGTGCCACTGACCTACCTGCAGGTCACCCCCTCGGTTGAGAACGTCGAAGCCGTGGAGAAAATCGCCCGCGCCTTGCATCCCGAGCTGTTCGCAGCGGGGGCACCATGACCTTGGCGCGCAGCCCAGCGTGTTATGGCTGGCTGACCGTGGTGCTGGTCATCCTGTTGGTGGCGTCTTTGGTCGCGTCGCTGGCATTTGGCCCGGCATCGGTGCCCTTGACCCACGTCATCGGGATCGTCGCGCAACAGATGGGCATCGACTGGGGGCCTGCGCTCAGCAAGAGCCAGACGCACATCATCTGGCTCATCCGTGCCCCGCGTGTACTGTTGGGCGCATTGGTCGGGGCAGGGCTTGCCCTGGTGGGTACGGCCCTGCAGTCCGTGACCCGAAACCCACTGGCAGACCCACATTTGCTGGGTGTCAGCGCCGGCGCTGCGCTGGGCGCAGTGCTGGTGATGCTTTACGTCGGGGACTTCGTCGGTGTGCTCAGCCTGCCGCTGGCTGCGTTCGTGGGGGCGACAGGGAGCATGCTGCTGGTGATCGGCGTGGCGCGCCGCGGCGGACGCCTGGAAAGCGATCGCTTGCTGTTGGCGGGGGTGGCGGTGTCCTTCGTGCTGATGGCCGTGGTCAACCTGCTGCTCTATACCGGTGACCAGCACGCGGCGGCTTCGGTGGTGTTCTGGATGCTGGGTGGGCTGGGGGCTGCCCGCTGGGAGGTCATCTGGTTGCCGGCACTGTGCGTGCTGTTTGGACTGTGCGCGCTCCAAGTGATGGGGCGCGGCCTGAATGCATTGATGAGTGGCGAGCAGACCGCGATCAGCTTGGGCTTCTGTGGCCGGCGCCTGCGGCTTGAGGTGTTCATCTGCACCTCTTTGTTGACCGGGGTGCTGGTTTCGCTGTCGGGCGCCATCGGTTTCGTGGGCCTTATGGTGCCCCATGTAGCGCGCCTGCTGGTGGGGGCGGACAATCGGCGGTTGATGCCAGTCAGTGCGCTGCTGGGTGGGGTGTTTCTGGTCTGGGTGGATGTGGCCGCCCGCACCCTCATCGCACCGCAAGACCTGCCGATCGGCATTGCTACCGCAGCGCTGGGCGGGGTGTTCTTCATGCTGTTGCTCAAGCGGTAACGACACGGCAAGCCACCCTGGGGTGCTTGCCGTGCCCGGCATCAGAAGTCCAGGGTGAGCCCTGCATACAGCGCACGGCCGTCGCCGGGTGAGTGCAGTGACGCATCTGCCCCATCGGGGTCGTACCAGACATACTCGTAGTAGCGGTTGGTCAGGTTCTTCAACTGCAGGTCCGCGCTTATGGTTTCGCTGAGTTTGTACGTCGCCCCGAGGTTCATCAGCACGTAGCCGCCATAGGTACCTTGGGTGTTCTCCCGCTCCAGGTAGTAGTTACTCTGCCCGTTCGCCCAGGCAGTGAGCTGCAGCTTTGGAGTAGCCTGGTAGCTGATGCCGGTATTCCACAGGTGATGTGGCACGTGATCGATTTCCTGGCCCTTGCTACCTGGTAATGCGCTGCTGGGCTCAAGGATCTTGGAGTACTGCCAGGAGTACGACATCCATACCTCGGTGCGTTCATCCGGGTGCAGGTTGACCTGCAGGTCGTAGCCCCAGCGCCGTGTCTCACCGACATTGTCCGACTCCCCACTCGGGTCGTTCAGGCGCCGGCTCACTTCGCCAGAGGCGTCCTGACGCCAATAGGCCACACGGCCATCGACCCAGCTGGCCGGGGTGAACTTGACGCCGGTTTCCCAGCCTTCATTGATCGAAGGGGACAAGTCCTCGTTGCGCGGCGGCACCTTGTAGGCTGCGGCGCCGGTACCGACCTGGAAGGTGCGACCCCAGTTGGCGTAAACGCTGGCAAACTTCCATGGCGAATAGACAATGCTGAGCTTGGGCTGCTTGATCAGCCCGTAGTCGTTGATGTCGTAGCCCTGTCCGGTCATCTTGTTGGTGAAGTCACCACTGATCTTGTCCACCCGGTAGGCCGGCACGATCTTGAGCGACTCCAATGGCTCGATCTCTGCCTGTACGTAGGCACCGACTGTGTTGAAGTCGAAGTCCTGGTCACGGGTCTGCACCTGGCGTACACGCGCTTGGGTACGGTAGCGCTCGCTGCGGTTCTGTTGCTTCTGCACATCGCTTCCACCTTCCAGCGCAAAGGCGTGCAGCCAGTCCACCTCTGGTCGCCAGGTCAGCGAGGTGATGGCGCCGTACTGGTCCTCGTAGGTGTCGCGCTCCTGCTGTGAACTGGTGCGCCAGTACTGGGTCCAGCGACGGTCGTCATAGGTGTTGAGGTAGGTCTTGGCCGACCAGGACAGGGTCTCGGCCAGGTCAGTGTCCAAGTGCACGCTGACCTGGTTCATTCGCCGCGTGCCTTTGTCCGTGGCGTTGTAGTCATTGGTCATGCGCGGATGATGGCGGGCGTCGTCCTCGGTCAGGTAGCCCGCTTCCTGGGCTTCGGACTCGTAGTGGCGCGCGATCAGACCAAGGCGGTAGCTGCCATCGTCAGGGGTATAGAACCACTTGCCGCCGAAGCTGTAGCGTTCGGTGTCGGCGTGGTCGCGATAACCGTCGACCTGTTGGCGGGCGAAGAAGTAGTTCTGCGTCCAGTTGCTGGTCTCGATGCCCTTGGCCAGTTGCACCTCTCGGGTATTAAAGCTGCCGTAGCGCAGGCGCGCCTTGTTGTAGTTACCGCCGGTGCGGGTGTTGATATTGACGTTGCCGGCGATGTTGTTCAGCCCATAGCGCGGGTCGCTGGTGCCGCGCACCACTTCGATGCTGTCGATGTCCAGGGGGAACACCGCGTCGATGAAGGGCATGTTGCCGTCATTGGTGTTGCTGGGGATGCCATCGATCAGCAACTTGACAGCATTCACTTCGCCTTCGCCATTGAAGCCGCGAAACGACAGTTTGCCCGAGGTGGTGCCTTGGTTGAACTCGGTGAGCATCACCCCCGGTGCCCGGCGCAACAGCTCCCAGCTGTAGGCGACTGGCATTTTTTCGAGGATATCACCGCCTAGAATATCCACCGAACTGAGCACGCTGCTGGTGGCCAGCGGGCCGCTTTCGGTGCTGGTCACGCTGACCGCACCGAGGGTTAGCGTCGAGTTCTCGGCAGCGCGTGTTTCGGCAATGACCGATGACAAAGGGCTGAGGCTATAAACAGCGAGCACGGGCAGGACGGCGCGTGCGGTATGACGAAACGCAGACATGAAGTGTTTCCTGAAGACAGTCGAGCAGCGCTGCGCGCCGCATGTCGCGGGGCAGCAATGGGTAAGCAACGACGGGTCAGGCCAGGGGAGAGGCGCGGGGGTTGAGCTTGGGCCACTGTTCACGCGGCAACGGCAGCTTGTGGCTGTCACCGAGCAGCAGTGCGTCGGGCCAGTAGCGGGGGAACAGGTGGCGATAGTAGTCGCTGGCCAGCAAGGCATGCGCGGCATGGCCACAGCAGCAGTCACCCGCCTGATGCTTGATTGGCGGCTGATCGTCCAGTTGCGGCAGGTCGGCCTTGAGCTGGGCCAGCAGTGACTTGGGCAAGCTCTGCGCACCGTGCAGGCTGCAAAAGCTTCCCAGCATCAGCGATTGGCTGTCGATGCTGGGGGATTGCAAGGCACGATCGAGCGGCATCGCCAGCAGGTTGAACAGCACGGCAATGCCTGCAAGCAAACACACAAGTGAGCGTGCACGTACGGTCATCTGACCCCCAGGCGATCAAGGCCCGTATTAAGCCTCATTCGCGATCAGGTATGAAATGTCGCTGCTGCGCCCTATTGTCGCAGGGCGCCCGCCTGGGCGAGGCACCTGTTATTTGCCCCGAATCAGGCGCCGCAGTGCAAAGCGGTTGGGGTGGCAGGCTTCGGCGACCGTTCGCGGTACCGGCAGCGGTTCGCCGCAGACCCAGGCCGCCACCAGTTCTGCGCTGAGCGGGGCCGTGATCAGGCCCCGCGAGCCGTGGCCGCTGTTGACGTACAGGCCCTCAAGCCAAGGGCACGCCACCTGCGGCACTTGTCGCGCGTCCCGGGCAAGCGCTGCATAGGCCTGGGCAAAAGCGTGGTCGTCGGCCAGAGGCCCGACGATAGGCAGGTAGTCCGGGCTGGTACACCTGAAAGCGACGCGGCCTTCAAGCGCCTGCGCATCGAACCCCGCCGCGCCAAGACGGTGGGACAGGTCTGGGGAAATTTCCTCCAGCAGCGCCAGGTTGCCCTCATGTTCGGCCGCTGTGGGGGTCAGGTCAGTGCTGTGGAAATCGAAGCTGGCGCCTAGGGTGTGCTCGCCGCATCGCGCGGGCGCCACATAGCCTTGCGCGCACACCACGGTGCCCAGCGACCGGCTTTGGGGTGTTGCGGGCAGTCGGGTGACCTGGCCACGAATACGCTTGAGCGGCAAGCCGGCGCACGGTTCGAACCGTTTGACCTCGGCAGCACTGGCCAGGATCATCACCGGCGCGTCGGCCAGCATCTGGTCACCGGCCCAGGCCTGCCACCGCCCCGCGACTTTGTGCAGCGACAGCACCTCCTGGTGCGTGACCAGGCGGATGTTGGGATGCTCAAGCTGCTGGCGGCACAGGGCGGGCGGATGCACCCAACCGCCTTCGGGATAGAACAGCCCGCCTGCCGGTAGGGTGATGCCGGCGGTGGCCTGGGCCTGCTCCTGGGTCAATGCGTGCACAAGACCGGGGCCGAAGGCCTGCACCAGCTTGCCCTGGCGCGCCGCTTCCTTGTCGTCGAAGGCCAGTTGCAGGACGCCGCAGGCGTCCCAGTCCTCGCCGCGCTGAAGGTGCTCAAGCTGACGGCGGGTGTAACCGAAACCGGCGAGAATCATCCGGGACAAGGCCGTGCCGTGCGCCGATAGCTTGAGGTACAGCACCCCCTGCGGGTTGCCGGACGCTTCCTGCGCCGCTGACCCATGCCGCTCCAGTACCGTGACCTGCCAGCCGCGTCGGGCCAGGCTTGCCGCCGTGCAGCTGCCGGCCAGCCCGGCACCCACCACCACGGCCTGACGCGGCCCATCCCCTGCCGGCGGGCGGGTATACCAGGGCGCTGTAGGGGCAGGGGTCGGGCCCACATACACCCCGCTCATCACTTCCCACTTCTTGCCGATGCCAGGCACCTTCTTCATGGCAAAACCCGCCTCCACGAGGCTGCGGCGTACCCAGCCGGTGGTGGTGAACGTACCCAGCACGGTGCCGGGGTGGGACAGCCGCGCCAGTTGCGCGAACAGTGCCGGGGTCCACATGTCGGGGTTCTTGGCAGGGGCAAAGCCATCGAGGAACCAGACGTCGACCTGGGCGTCGAGCTCCGGCAATTGCTCGAGCACATCACCAATCAGCAAGGTGAGGGTGACGCGTCCACCGTCGAAGGTGAATTGCTGATACCCCGGATGCACCGCCACGTATTGGGCCAGCAAAGGCTGGCTGTAGGCGGCCAGCTCCGGCCACAGACTGATGGCACGGGCCAGGTCATCGCGGGCCAGGGGGAATTTCTCGACGCTGACGTAGTGAAGCCTGGCATCTGCGTGGGCGTGTTGCGCGAACAGTTGCCAGGCGCAGTAGAAATTCATGCCGGTGCCAAAGCCCGTCTCGCCGATGACCATGCAGGCCTCAGGCGCCATTGCAGTGAAACGTTCAGCCAGGCGGGTTTGTCCGAGAAACACATGGCGGGTTTCATCGATGCCTTCATTGACGGCGAAGTACACGTCATCGTAATGCCGCGAATGAGGGCGGCCCTGTTCGTCCCAGTCGATCTGGGCGTGCTGGAGCGGGGGAGTTACGGTCATGGCAGGTGCACAGCGACAAGCGACTGAAGAAGTGGCGATAGTCGCATGACTGGGGCTTTCTTGCAGCCCGAGCTCCCAACCCAGGTGGGCTTTTGCGCTAGTCTTGTCTATCCATTGAAGGAGCCCGTGCATGTTCGAATCTGCCGAAATTGGTCACAGCATTGACAAGCAAACCTACGACGCCGAGGTACCCGCCTTGCGTCAGGCACTGCTCGAGGCCCAGTATGAGCTCAAGCAGCAAGCGCGTTTTCCGGTCATTGTGCTGATCAACGGCGTGGAGGGGGCCGGCAAGGGCGAGACGGTCAAGCTGCTCAACGAGTGGATGGACCCGCGCATGATCGATGTGCTCACCTTCGATCAGCAGACCGACGAGGAACTGGCGCGGCCACCGGCCTGGCGTTACTGGCGCGCCTTGCCGCCCAAGGGGCGCATGGGGGTGTTTTTCGGCAACTGGTACAGCCAGATGCTGCAGGGGCGCGTGCATGGGGTGTTGAAGGACGCGGTCCTGGACCAGGCCATCAACGGTGCCGAACGCCTGGAGCAGATGCTGTGCGATGAAGGCGCGTTGATCATCAAGTTCTGGTTTCACCTTTCCAAGAAGCAGATGAAGGCGCGGCTCAAATCCCTCAAGGACGACCCCTTGCACAGCTGGAAGATCAGCCCGCTGGATTGGCAGCAGTCACACACCTACGACCGCTTCGTGCGTTTTGGGGAACGTGTGTTGCGCCGCACCAGCCGCGATTACGCACCTTGGCACATCGTCGAGGGAGTTGACCCCAATTACCGCAGCCTGGCCGTCGGGCGCATCCTGCTCGACAGCTTGCAGGCGGCCCTGGCCAATAACCCCAAGGGCAAGCACGTGGGCAATGTCGCGCCGCTTGGACGCAGCATCGACCAACGTAGCCTGCTGGGTGCCCTGGACCTGAGCTTGCGTCTGGACAAGGCGGACTATCAGGAGCAACTGGTCACCGAGCAGGCGCGCCTGGCCGGTTTGCTGCGTCACAAGCACATGCGCCGTCATGCCTTGGTAGCAGCCTTCGAGGGCAATGATGCGGCGGGCAAGGGTGGTGCGATCCGGCGCGTGGCCGCTGCCCTGGATCCGCGTCAGTACCGGATCGTGCCCGTTGCCGCACCTACCGAAGAAGAACGCGCGCAGCCTTACCTGTGGCGTTTCTGGCGGCACATTCCCGCGCGTGGCAAGTTCACCATCTTCGACCGTTCCTGGTATGGGCGGGTGCTGGTGGAGCGGGTCGAGGGGTTCTGCAGCCCTGCCGACTGGATGCGTGCCTATGGCGAAATCAACGACTTCGAAGAACAACTGGTGAATGCGGGCGTGGTGGTGGTCAAGTTCTGGCTGGCCATCGATCAGCAGACCCAGCTCGAGCGCTTCGAGGAGCGTGAGCAAACCCCGTTCAAGCGCTACAAGATCACCGAGGACGACTGGCGCAACCGCGACAAATGGGACGACTACAGCCAGGCCGTGGGCGATATGGTCGACCGCACCAGTAGCGAGATCGCGCCCTGGACGCTGGTTGAAGCCAACGACAAGCGCTGGGCACGGGTCAAGGTTCTGCGCACCATCAACGAAGCACTGGAAGCGGCGTTCGCCAAGCACAAGAAGTAGGCCGGGCTCGTACACCTGACATGAATGTGGGCTTGGGCAGCACAGCCGCGATCCGGCGTGTTGCCCGTATCATGCCCCCACAGAATGACGTGATGAATTCTTTTCCCGGCAGGGCTGCTCAGCTTGCCTGCGCAGCCCCGTAGAATTCAGCCACCCCCACCACGGATCTGATCGAGGACACCATGCACACCACCTCCGGCCGTTGGGTTCACGGCCTGCTGCTTGCCCTGCTGACGGCACTGCTGTGGGGCATCCTGCCGATCAAGCTCAAGCAGGTGTTGCAGGTGATGGACCCGTTGACGGTGACCTGGTATCGCCTGCTGGTGTCCGGTGGACTGCTGTGCGCCTGGCTGACGGCCAACCGCCGCCTGCCGTCGTTCGGCCGGCTCACGCCCAAGGGCAGGGGCCTGGTTGGGGTGGCGGTGCTGGGCTTGATGGGCAATTACGTGCTGTATCTGATCGGCTTGAAGTTGCTCAGCCCTGGTACCGCGCAGCTGGTGGTGCAACTGGGGCCGGTGCTGCTGCTGGTGGCCAGTGTGTTCGTGTTTCGCGAGCGCTTCAGCGTGGGGCAGGGGGTGGGGCTGTTGATCCTGCTGGCAGGCTTCGGGCTGTTCTTCAACCAGCGCCTGGAGGAGCTGTTGACCTCCCTTGGCGCCTACACCACCGGTGTGCTCACCATTGTGCTGGCCACCAGTATCTGGGTGTTCTACGCCTTGAGCCAGAAGCAGTTGCTGACGATGTGGAATTCCCAGCAGGTGATGATGGTGATCTACCTGTGCTGCGCGGCGCTGCTGACGCCCTGGGTGCAGCCGCTGGAGGTCTTGCAACTGAGCCCCGTACAGGGCTGGCTGCTGCTGGCGTGCTGCCTGAATACGCTGGTGGCCTATGGCGCCTTTGCCGAAGCCCTGGCGCATTGGGAGGCTTCCCGGGTCAGTGCGACGCTGGCATTGACGCCATTGGTGACGTTCGTGGCGGTGGCACTGGCTGCGCTGGCGTGGCCTGATTATGTGCAGGCCGAGCAGATCAACCTGTTGGGGTATGTAGGGGCCGTGGTCGTGGTGGCAGGCTCTGCGCTGGTAGCGCTCGGGCCTTCGCTGGTGGCGGGATGGCGGGCACGTCGTGCCCGGCTGGCGCAGGTGTCCTAGGTGTCCTAGGTGTTGGGGGCGGGTAACACTTAGCTGGCCCAGATGCGGTGCAAGGCAGTTGCTTGCACATCAAATGCGCAAGCCTTCTTGGCGTTGCCAAAAAAGGGGCCACGCAGGCAGCCCCCCAACACCTCAACCCTTGCCACCCGGCGCCAGCATGTTTTCAGGCTTTACCCACTCATCGAACTGCTCGTTGGTCAGGTAGTCCAGCTCAAGCGCTGCCTCACGCAGGGTCTTGCCCTCACCATAGGCTTTCTTGGCAATCTCGGCAGCCTTGTCGTACCCGATATGCGGGTTCAGTGCCGTCACCAGCATCAGCCCCCGCTCCAGGTGTGCGGCCATCTGCTCGGCATCTGGCTCGATGCCCGCCACGCAATGCTCCTGAAAGTTGCGGCAACCGTCTGCCAACAATTCGATGGACTGCAGCAGGTTGTGGATGATCACCGGCTTGAACACGTTCAGCTGCAGATGCCCCTGGCTGGCGGCAAAGCCGATGGTGGTGTCGTTGCCCAGCACCTGGCAGGCCAGCATCGACAGCGCCTCGCACTGGGTCGGGTTGACCTTGCCGGGCATGATCGAGCTGCCGGGCTCGTTGGCGGGCAAGCGCACCTCGGCCAATCCCGCACGGGGGCCTGACCCGAGCAGGCGCAGGTCATTGGCGATCTTCATCAAGGCCACCGCCAGGGTTTTCAGCCCCCCTGCCAGGCTGGTCAGCGGCTCGTGCCCGGCCAGCGCTGCAAACTTGTTGGGCGCGGTCACGAAGGGTAGCCCGGACAAGGCAGCCAGCTCGGCAGCGATGGCTTCGGCGAAGCCCTGGGGCGCATTGAGGCCCGTGCCCACCGCCGTGCCGCCCTGGGCCAGCTCATACACCGCCGGCAGGCTGGCGCGGATGGCGCGCTGGGCATAATCGAGCTGCGCCACGAATGCCGAGACTTCCTGGCCGAAGGTGATCGGCGTGGCATCCATCATGTGCGTGCGCCCGGTCTTGACCAGGCGATGATGACGGGCCGACAACTCGGCCAGGCCCGAGGACAGCTCGGCGATGGCCGGCAGCAGTTGCTCGTGCACGGCCTGGGCGGCTGCGATGTGCATGGCGGTGGGGAAGCAGTCGTTGGAGCTCTGGGAGCGGTTGACGTGATCGTTGGGGTGCACCGGCGACTTGCCGCCGCGCACCTGGCCGGCCAGTTCGTTGGCGCGACCTGCGATCACCTCGTTGACGTTCATGTTGCTCTGCGTGCCACTGCCGGTCTGCCAGACTACCAGTGGGAATTGATCGTCATGCTTGCCATCGAGGACCTCGTCGGCGGCCTGCTCGATCAGCCGGGCAATGTCGGCGGGCAGGGCGCCGTTGCGGTCGTTGACGCGGGCAGCGGCTTTCTTGATCAGGGCCAGGGCATGCAGCACGGCGAGCGGCATGCGTTGCTGGCCGATGGCGAAGTTGATCAACGAGCGCTGGGTCTGGGCGCCCCAGTAGGCGTGCTCAGGAACTTCGACCGGCCCAAGGCTGTCTGTTTCGATACGGCTCATGCTGCATTCACTCCCTTGTCAGTCAGAATCAGCAGTTTAGGCCCTCATGCGACCTGGCGGTTCAATCGCCTGTCGTGCTACTTGAGCAGCTCGCCCTGGCGGGCGCAGAATGCTCGCTCTGAGGTACCGCCTCCCCCCTCCTGAAGGAAATGCAATGACCCGTCTTCGTGTCCTCTGTGCTGCAGTCGCCCTGGCTTGCGCCAGTGGCCAGGTCCTGGCCGCCACCGCCAGCCACAACGCCGCTGCCGAGAAATTCCTGACCCTGGCCAATGCCGACAAACTGGGCACGCCGGTGTACATGCAAGTGCAGCAGATGTTTGCCCAGCGCTTCGCCCAGACCAAGGCGCCTGCCTCCAAGCAGCCCGTACTGGAAAGCTACCAGGCCAAGGCCAACGCCGCGCTGGACAACGCCATCGGCTGGAACAAGCTCAAGCCCAAGATGGTCGACCTGTACACCCAGACCTTTACCGAGCAAGAACTCAAGGACCTGGTCAAGTTCTACGAGTCGCCCCTTGGCCGCAAGGTGCTGCGCGAGATGCCCAAGGTCACCCAGCAATCGGCTCAGCTGACCCAGCAGACCCTCGAACCTGCGGTGCCGGTGGTCAACAAGCTGCTTGAAGACATGACCAAGCAGCTGGACCCCAACTATGGCAAGGCAGCCGCGCCAGCCAAGAAGTGAGCACGGCCATGAACATGCAACAGCGTATCGAACAGCAACTGGCAAGCCTGACGCCTCAGCACCTGCAGGTGCTCGATGAAAGCCACATGCACAGCCGTGGTCAGCAGACCCACTACAAGGCGGTGATCGTGAGCGATGTGTTCGCAGGCCTGAACAGCGTCAAGCGGCATCAGAAGGTGTACGCGACCATGGGTGAGCTGATGGGCCAGATTCATGCGCTGGCCATCCACACCTATACCGGCGATGAGTGGGCGCAGGTCGGCAGTGCGCCGGCATCGCCTGTATGCGCCGGCGGCGGGCACTGAAACCTTGCTGTTGTTCTGGTAGAATCCGCTTCATCCCAAAAAGGGGCTGCTGCACAGCCCATCGCAGGTCCCCCAGCTGCTTCAGGTAAACCCCCTGCGTTGACGCACCGGGCACCTGAAGCGGCAGGCGTGCCTGCGGTGGGCGTGCAGCGGCCCTTTGTTCATTGTGTAGCCCGGTCTGCCCCTTACGAGGGCAACCACCTGGAGAACCCGATTCATGTCCCACCCTATCGTCGTCGCGGCGCTGTACAAGTTCGTCACCTTGCAAGACTACGTCGAACTGCGCGAGCCGCTGCTCAAGGCCATGCTCGACAACCACGTCAAAGGCACCTTGCTATTGGCCCATGAAGGCATCAACGGCACCGTGTCAGCCACCCGCGAAGGCATCGACGGCCTGCTGGCCTGGCTGCGCAGCGACCCGCGCCTGGTGGACATCGACCACAAGGAGTCGTACTGCGACGAGCAGCCCTTCTACCGTACCAAGGTCAAGCTCAAGAAAGAGATCGTCACCCTGGGCGTGCCTGGGGTCGATCCCAACCAGGCGGTGGGCACCTACGTCGAGCCCAAGGACTGGAACGCGCTGATCAGCGACCCCGAGGTACTGCTGGTCGATACGCGCAACGACTACGAAGTGGCCATCGGCACGTTCAAAGGGGCCGTCGACCCCAAGACCGAAACGTTCCGCGAATTTCCCGCCTACATCAAGGCCAACTTCGACCCAGCCCGCCACAAGAAGGTCGCCATGTTCTGCACCGGGGGCATTCGTTGTGAAAAAGCGTCCAGCTATATGCTCGGTGAAGGTTTCGAGGAGGTCTATCATCTCAAGGGTGGCATCCTGAAGTACTTCGAGGAGGTGCCTGAGGAACAAAGCCTGTGGGAGGGCGACTGCTTCGTGTTCGATAACCGCGTCACGGTTCGCCATGACCTGAGCGAGGGTGAATACGACCAGTGCCACGCCTGCCGTCATCCGATCAATGCCCAGGAGCGTGCCTCGGAGCACTATTCGCCAGGTGTAAGCTGCCCGCACTGCTGGGATTCGCTGAGCGAAAAGACCCGCCGCAGCGCCATCGACCGGCAGAAGCAGATCGAGCTGGCCAAGGCCCGCAACCTGCCACACCCGATTGGCCACAACTACAAAGCCGAGGCTTGATCCATGTCTGCGCGCCTGATCTACGTGATGGACCCGATGTGTTCCTGGTGCTGGGGCTTCGCCCCGGTGGCCAGTGCGCTGATCGATCAGGCAAATCAGGCAGGCGTGCCGACCCATCTGGTAGTCGGCGGGCTGCGCAGTGGCAGTGCCGCGCTGGACGGCGCCACCCGCAAGTACATTCTCGAGCATTGGCAGGCCGTGGCCGAAACAACGGGGCAGCCTTTCACGTTCGAGGGCGCCATGCCCGACGGCTTTGTCTACGACACTGAACCGGCCTGCCGGGCACTGGTAGCGGCCCGCGAGCTGGACGGCGAGCGCCTCTGGCCCCTGCTGGCAGCCATACAGTCTGCGTTCTATGAAGGAGCTCATGACGTGACCACCGCCCCGCATCTGGTGGAGCTGGCCGAGCAGGCGGGTTTCGCGCGCGGGCTGTTTGCCGAGGCATTCACCCGCGCCGAAACCCGCGCTGCGACCGCGGCGGATTTCGCCTGGGCCCAGGGCTTGGGCATCGCAGGGTTCCCGACCTTGCTCGCTGAGCGCAACGGTCAGCTGGCCTTGCTGACCAACGGGTATCAGCCGCTCGAGCGTCTGCAACCGTTGCTTGGCCGCTGGCTGCAGCAGGCCGCCAGTGCTTGATGTGCCCGGGTCGCCCGACCCGGCGCCGTCCAAGCCGGTGGGCTCGGCCGACCGGTTGAGCTGGTCGGAAATCCGGCGCCTTGCCCTGCACCATAAAAAGCAGCTGTGGACGGCGAACCTGATTGCCGTGCTGGCAGCGTGTTGCAGTGTCCCGATTCCATTGTTGCTGCCGCTGCTGGTGGATGAAGTGCTGCTCGGGCATGGCGATGCCGCGCTCAAGTGGATGAACCAGCTGTTGCCGTCTGGCTGGCAGGTCGCAGCGGGCTATATCGGCCTGATGTTGTGCCTGACCTTGTGCCTGCGCCTGGCGGCACTGGCGTTCAACGTCATCCAGGCCAGGCTGTTCGCCGGCTTGGCCAAGGACATCGTCTACCGGCTACGCATTCGCCTGATCGAACGGCTCAAGCGTATTTCCCTGAAAGAGTACGAGAACCTGGGCAGCGGCACGGTCACCACGCATCTGGTCACCGACCTGGACACCCTGGACAAGTTCGTGGGTGAGACCCTCAGTCGCTTTCTGGTCGCCATGCTCACCCTCACCGGCACGGCCGCCATCCTGCTGTGGATGCACTGGCAACTGGCGCTGCTGATCCTGTTGTTCAACCCGCTGGTCATCTACTTCACGGTGCAGTTGGGCAAGCGGGTCAAGCACCTGAAGAAGCTCGAAAACGACAGCACGGCACGCTTCACCCAGGCGCTGGCCGAAACGCTCGATGCCATCCAGGAGGTCCGCGCCAGCAACCGTCAGGGGTATTTCCTCGGTCGATTGGGCGTCAAGGCCCGCGAGGTGCGCGACTACGCCGTGGAGTCGCAGTGGAAGAGCGACGCCAGCGGCCGTGCCAGCGGGCTGCTGTTCCAGTTCGGCATCGACATCTTCCGCGCAGCGGCCATGTTGACGGTGTTGTTCTCGGACCTGTCGATCGGCCAGATGCTTGCCGTCTTCAGCTACCTCTGGTTCATGATCGGCCCGGTCGAGCAGTTGCTGAACCTGCAATATGCCTACTATGCCGCGGGCGGTGCGCTCAATCGCCTCAATGAGCTGCTGGCACGCGCCGACGAGCCCCAGTACCCGGCGGCCAGTGACCCCTTCGCCGGGCACGCCACGGTGGGTATCGAGGTCCGGGACCTGTCCTTTGCCTACGCCGACGAACCCGTGCTGGACAACCTGAACCTGGCCATCGCACCCGGTGAGAAGGTGGCCATTGTCGGCGCCAGCGGGGGCGGCAAGAGCACGCTCGTGCAGCTGCTGCTCGGGCTGTACAGCGCAGATGCAGGCACCATTCGCTTCGGTGGTGCCACCCTGCAGGAAATCGGCCTGGAAACCCTGCGTGAGCAGGTGGCGGTGGTGTTGCAGCATCCGTCGCTGTTCAACGACAGCGTGCGGGCCAACCTGACCATGGGCCGGGACTGCACCGACGATGCCTGCTGGCAGGCATTACGGATCGCCCAGCTCGACGCCACCATCGCCGCGCTCCCTCACGGGCTGGACAGCGTGGTCGGGCGCTCGGGCGTACGCTTGTCCGGCGGCCAGCGTCAACGGCTGGCCATTGCACGCATGGTGCTGGCCGAGCCTAAGGTAGTCATCCTGGACGAAGCCACCTCGGCGCTGGACGCTGCCACCGAGTACAACCTGCACCAGGCGCTGGCGCGTTTTCTCAAAGGCCGCACCACACTGATCATTGCCCACCGCTTGTCGGCGGTGAAGCAGGCGGACCGGGTGCTGGTGTTCGACGGCGGTCATGTGGCAGAGGACGGTGACCATCAGCAGCTGATTGCCGAGGGTGGGTTGTACGCCAAACTGTATGGGCACCTGCAGCAGATCTAAGGGCTGTGAGAAGTGGCTTGGGACGACGGTCAGGCGGGGCTGCTTGTAACACAACCTCACCGAGTATCGTAATGCGGTTCACTTAAGATCGTTAGGGCCGCTGCGCGGCCCATCGCGGCCGGTCCGGCGCCCCGGCGAGGCCGCTCCTATAGGGGGCCGTGTCACTCGAGATCGTGTAGCCCTACCTGCGCAGCCACTGTCTTTGCACCGTACTTGAAAGCTACCGAATTGGGTGTAGGAGCGGCCCTTGTGCCGCGATGGGCCGCGTAGCGGCCCTAAACGAACAACATCACACCGAGTTCTCTAGCTTCACACTCAGACTAAGGCTTGAGCAATCGCAGGAATTCCACACCGGCCGGCGCCATCACCTGTTCGGCCCGCGTGATGACGCCGATCTCGCGTACCACGCCCGGATGATCCACCACCACCTTGCTCACTTCGTCACGGCCCTCGTCGGCCGACTCGGGCAACAATGCAACACCCTGGCCCTGGCGCACCAGGGCCAGCACCGTCGACATGTAATTGGCTTCAAGCCCTGCCGCCAGGGGCAGGCGCGCGTCGGCGAACAGCCGCTCGACCAGGTTGCGCACGCTGCTGTCCCGTCCGGTCAGCAGCATGGGGTATGCCGCCGCTTCGGCCAGGGTCACCGCTGTCCGCCTGGCCAAGGGGTGGTCGTGCGGCACGTACAGGCACAGGCGATCTTCGAGCAGGGCCTTGAACGCCAGCCCCTGGGTAGGCCGCGCCTGTACACCCAGGCCGAAATCCACTTCTTGCTCCAGCACCAGCGTATCGATGCGCTGGGCTACCACGTCGCGCAGCCGGACCTCGATGCCGGGGAAGCGTTCGCGAAAGCGCTGCACCACGCCTGGCAGCAGCCCCGAGCATAGTGAGGGCAGGGCCGCGATGGTCAGTACGCCCCGACGGGAGGTGGCATGGTCGCGGGCCGCTTCGACGATGTTGTCCAGGTCGAGCAGCAACTTTTCCATCGGCAGCAATGCATGCTGACCGGCAGCGGTCAGGCCGACGTGGCGCGGGCTGCGTTCGAGCAAAGTCACCCCGAGCCAGTCTTCGAGTTGGCGAATCTGCACGGTGAGCGCCGAAGGCGACAGGTTCAAGGCCACGGCCGCTTTGGAAAAGTTGCCGGTTTGCGCCACGGCCAGGAACGCGCGGATGAGCTGGATCGCATTTTTCATTTTGTTTTTCCGAACGTGGCCTGCCGAATATTTCAATTCACAGAGCCTAACGCCGTTGTTATTACTCTTGCAAAACAACAACAGGGCCTTCTCTCGCAATTGCGAACCAGAGGCCGAAGAGGAAACCCCATGCTCGCCACCCTCGGTGTCGCCACTATCCTGTGCATGCTCGTGAGCATCATGAGCAAGCGCATCTCTCCCTTGGTCGCCCTGATTGCCCTGCCCATCATCGCGGCGCTGCTCGGCGGCTTCGGCCTGCAGACCAGCGCCTTCATCATCACCGGCATCAAGAACGTCGCCCCGGTCGTGGGCATGTTCGTCTTTGCCATCTTGTTCTTCGGCATCATGACCGACGCCGGCATGCTTGACCCGATCATTGATCGCATCCTCAAGCGCGTCGGCACACGCCCGACGCGCATCGTCATGGGCACGGCCTTGCTGGCCTTGCTGGTGCATCTGGACGGTTCGGGCGCAGTGACCTTCCTGGTGACCATTCCGGCGATGCTGCCGCTGTACACGCGCCTTGGCATGGACAAGCGCATTCTGGCCTGCGTCACGGCCATGGCGGCCGGGGTCAACTTCCTGCCCTGGACCGGCCCGGTGCTGCGCTCATCGGCAGCGCTGCACGTGCCGGTGGCCGACCTGTTCCAGCCGCTGATTCCGGTGCAGATCGTCGGGCTGATCTTTGTCTTCGCCTGTGCCTACTGGCTTGGGCGCCGCGAAGAACGGCGCCTGGGCCTGGGCCGGGACCAACTCGACGTCACGCCGCATCAACGTACGCTCACTGACGCCGAGCGCGAGCTGCGCAAGTCCCGCCTGTTCTGGCCCAACCTGCTGCTGACCCTGGTGGTGATGGGGATCATGATCGCAGGGGTGGTGGACCCGGTGGTGATGTTCATGGTCGGCACCGTGCTTGCCTTGTGCCTGAACTACCCCAACGTGGACGCGCAGCGGGCGCGCATCGACGCCCATGCCAAGACCGCCCTGACCATGGCCAGCATTCTTCTGGCCGCTGGGGTCTTCACCGGCATCATGCAAGGCACCGGCATGCTCAAGGCCATGGCCGAGGTGGCGGTGGGGCAGATTCCCGCAGGGCACGGCCAACTGATTCCTGCGGTGGTCGGCTTTCTGTCCATGCCTTTGAGCCTGCTGTTCGACCCGGATTCGTTCTATTTCGGCATCATGCCGGTGGTCGCCGAGGTGGGCAGGGCCTTGGGCGTGGACCCGATGCAAGTGGCCCAGGCTTCGCTTCTGGGTGTGCACACCACGGGCTTTCCGGTCAGCCCACTGACCCCCGCGACCTTCCTGCTGGTCGGCCTGTGCAAGATCGAACTGGCCGATCACCAACGCTTTACCATCCCTTTCCTGTTCGCGGCCTCGGTCCTGATGACCTTGACCGCCCTGGTCATTGGAGTTTTCTAGATGAAAACCATACGCATCGGCGCTGGCGCCGGCTACTCGGGCGACCGCATCGAGCCGGCCATCGAGTTGGCGCAACAGGGCGAACTGGATTACCTGGTGTTCGAGTGCCTGGCCGAGCGCACCATCGCCCTGGCGCAGCAAGCGCGGCTGCTCGACCCGCACGGTGGTTTCGACCCCCTGCTCGGCGAGCGCATGCGCCGCGTGCTGCCCTATGTAGGCACAGGGGCCGACGGCACGCGGCGGCGCCTGCGCATCATCACCAACATGGGGGCGGCCAACCCACTGGGCGCGGCCAGTGAAATCCGCCGCATTGCGGCTGAACTCGGTATGCCTGGTATCAAGGTAGCGGCGCTGACCGGCGACGATGTGCTCGCCACCTTGCAGCAACGGCCCGAACAGACCCTCGACAACGGCGCCACCCTGGCTGAGCTCGGCGACCGGTTGATTTCAGCCAACGCTTATGTGGGCGCAGCAGGCATTGTGCAGGCCTTGCAGGCCGATGCCGACGTTGTGGTCACTGGCCGGGTGGCCGATCCGTCGCTGTTTCTCGCGCCGCAGCTGTTCGAGTTCGGCTGGCGCGAGGACGACTGGACGTTGCTCGGGCGCGGCACCCTGGTTGGGCACCTGCTCGAATGCGCAGGGCAGATCAGTGGCGGCTACTTCGCCGATCCCGGTGTGAAGGAGGTGCCCGACCTCGACCGCCTCGGTTTCCCACTGGCCGAAATCGATGCAACGGGCCATGCGGTGATCAGCAAGGTGGCCGGTTCCGGCGGGCGCATTGATACTTCTACCTGTACTGAGCAACTGCTGTACGAAGTCCATGACCCGGCCGCTTACCTTACGCCCGATGTGACCGCTGATTTCAGCCAGGTGGCGTTTCAGGCCCTGGCCCAGGATGAGGTCCGGGTGCAGGGCGCTGATGGGCGCGCGCGCCCGGAGGCGTTGAAGGTGTCGGTGGGTTTTCTCGACGGTTGGATCGGCGAAGGGCAGATGTCCTATGCCGGCCCTGGTGCAGTAGCCCGCGGGCGCCTGGCCGAAGCCATCGTACGCAAGCGACTGCAACTGACCGGTGTGGCCTGCGACGACATCCGCAGCGAGCTGATTGGCGTCAGTGCCCTGCACGGTGATGACTTGGGCCAGCGCGCCCAGGGCGAACCCTGGGAGGTGCGGCTGCGTGTGGCGGCGCGCTGCGCCTCCAAAAGCGATGCGGTGCGCATCGGCAACGAGGTGGAAACCCTTTATACCAACGGTCCCTATGGCGGCGGTGGGGCGAGCAAGTCGGTGCGTCAGGTAGTGGCGGTGGCTTCGCTGTTGCTGCCCAGGGACGCGGTGACCTTGCAGGTGCATCTGGAGGAGATGGCATGAGTACCCCGACAAAACTGCGGGACATAGCCCACAGCCGTACCGGCGACAAGGGCGACACGTCGAACATCTCGGTAATCGCCTTTGATTCTGCTGACTACCCGCGCCTGGCCCAGTGGCTCACGGTAGCGCGCGTCACGGCCCACTTTGCCGAACTTCTGGACCCGGCAGGGCCCCCCGTTCGCCGGTACGAGTTGGCGCAGCTCGGGGCGTTGAACTTCGTGCTGCCCGGGATCCTGCGCGGTGGTGTGACCCGATCGCTGGCGTTGGATGCCCATGGCAAGGCGCTGGGGGCGGCACTGCTGGACCTCGAACTCTGACAAGGGGTTGGCCTGCGGCGTGCGCGGTGATCAAGCTCGGCCCCCGCGTTGCGCACCTTGAGTTGATCAAAAGCTAGGCTGTCATGACTTAATTGACGTGGTCCATGCGGTGTCTGCGACAATATGTCCAGCACTGCGCCACGCTCAAACCGGCGAGCCAGACACCGCGCCCACAAGGCAGCAGGCGTGGCGGCCATCATTGACTGAAATCAGGCCCCTAAATTTCCATCGCGTTAATGGCAGATGGCCTACGCTGTGCTTTGTCTGGGTTGATTCGCGCCTTATCTGCTCTGTGACAGGGACTCCATGAAGGGACATCGCACTCAAGAAGCGCCCAAGCTACTCGGGCTCACCTGGCCATTCATCGCCGTGGTGGTTTTCCAAGTCGCCCTTGGTAGTCTCAGCCTCTACACGCTTTCTGCCGTGCGTGCCTACGTGGCGGGCGAAAGCTTGTGGTCCAAAGCGCAAAAAGACGCCATCTACTACCTCAACCTGTACGCCACCACCCGCGACGAAGCCACCTATGGCCGCTATCAGCAGGCCATCGTGGTGCCCCAGGGCGATCAACGCGCGCGCAAGCTCATGGATCAGTCGAGTCTGGACCTGGAGGCGGCCCGTCAGGCCGTCCTGCAAGGTGGCAACCACCCCGACGACGTGGAACGCATCATCTGGTTCTACCGTCACTTTCGCACCGTCAGCTACCTGCAGACAGCCATCAATTACTGGGACATCGGCGACGATTACCTGGCCAAGCTGAACGTGCTGGCCGGGGAGATGCACCAGCGCTTCGCCAGCGGGCCGGTCGATGAGCAGGTGATCCGTGCCTGGAAAAGCCGCATTGCCACCATCAACGAGGGGGTGACGCCGGCTGCCAAGGCGTTCAGCGATGCCCTGGGCGAGGGGTCGCGTGTCTTGCTGCGGGTACTGCTGATCACCAACCTGCTGACCGCGATGATCCTGATCACCATCGCCTGGCGGCGCTCCAGCAAACTGCTGGCCCAGCGCCAGGCGTTTGCCAACGCGCTGCAGGAGGAAAAAGAGCGGGCACAGATCACCCTGCAGGCTATTGGTGATGCGGTGATCACCACGGATGTGGAGGGCTTGATCGGCTACATGAACCCGGCGGCCGAGCAACTGACCCACTGGCAGGCCGGCCAGGCGCTGGGCCTGCCGTTGTCTGCACTGTTTACCCTGGTGGACGAGCACGATGTGGACGAGGGCCGCAGCCTGGTGGAACAGGTGCTCAGTGGCAGTTTGAAAGGCGGCGCCGAACATGCGCGGCTGATTCAGCGCCTGGACGGCAGTACGGTGTCGATCAATCTGGTGGGCTCGTCCATCGTCAACGACGGGCAGGTCAATGGCATCGTGCTGGTGCTGCACGACATGACCCAGGAGCGCCAGTACATCGCCAACCTCTCCTGGCAGGCCACGCACGATGCACTGACCGGCCTGGCCAACCGTCGCGAGTTCGAATACCGACTGGAGCAGGCGCTCAATGCGCTGGCGCGCCAGCCTGGGCGGCATTCGCTGATGTTCCTGGACCTGGACCAGTTCAAGCTGGTCAACGATACCTGTGGGCATGCCGCCGGGGACGAGCTGCTTCGGCACATCTGCGCCGTGCTGCAATCGGGCCTGCGTGAAGGCGACACCCTGGCGCGGCTAGGGGGCGATGAGTTTGGCGTGCTGCTTGAGAACTGCCCGTCCGAGCAGGCCGAGCGGATTGCCGAGCAGCTACGCCAGACGGTCCAAAGCCTGCATTTCGTGTGGAAAGGGCGGCCGTTCGTGACCACCGTCAGCATCGGCCTGGTGCATATCGCCCAGGCCCCCGGCACCCTCGAGGCGTCGCTGCGGGCAGCAGACATGGCCTGCTACATGGCCAAGGAAAAGGGGCGCAACCGGGTGCAGGTGTACCACGCCGATGACAGCGAGCTGTCCATTCGTTTTGGCGAGATGGCCTGGATTCAGCGCTTGCACGTGGCCCTGGAAGAGAACAGGTTCTGTCTGTACGCCCAGGAAATCGCGCCGTTGAAGGCCTTCGAGGGGCCTGGCCACATCGAAATCCTGTTGCGCCTGCACGATGAAAGCGGGCGCACCATACTGCCCAATAGCTTCATCCCGGCCGCCGAGCGCTATGGGTTGATTACCGCGCTTGATCGCTGGGTGGTGCGCAACGTCTTCATCATCATCCGCCAATGCCTAGATGCCGGCCACCAGGGGCCGCTATCGACCTGCGCCATCAACTTGTCCGGTGCCAGCATCGGCGATGACAAGTTCCTCGAGTACCTGCAGCGCCTGTTCGCCGAATATGCTATTCCTCCGCGCATGATCTGCTTCGAGATCACCGAAACCAGCGCCATTGCCAACCTGGGCAGCGCCATCCGCTTCATCAATGAGCTAAAAGGCCTGGGTTGTCGTTTTTCACTGGATGATTTCTGTGCTGGCATGTCATCGTTCGCCTACCTCAAGCATCTGCCCGTCGACTTTCTCAAGATCGACGGCAGCTTCGTCAAGGACATGCTGGACGACCCGGTCAATCGGGCCATGGTCGAAGTCATCAACCATATCGGCCATGTCATGGGCAAGCGCACGATTGCAGAATTCGTGGAAACACCCATGATCGAGCAAGCGTTACAGGAAATTGGTGTCGATTATGCCCAGGGCTATCTGATCGAGCGGCCCCAGGTATTTACCTGTGACAGTCTGCATCGCCAACGGATTGCCGCCCGGCCTCTGTTGCAGCGGGCACCTGGCACGTTTCGTTAGTTAGCTGGAAATCACAAGGAACAAGGAGTAGACAGTGATTGATGCATTCGTTCGTATCGGGCCATTGATGGACCCGGCCAGTTACCCCAAGTGGGCCCAGCAACTGCTTGCCGATTGCCATGAGAGCAAGCAGCGGGTGGTTGACCATGAGGTGTATCGACGTCTGCGTGACGGCAAGTTGAAGCAAGCGACCATTCGCCAGTACCTGATCGGTGGCTGGCCGGTGGTGGAGCAGTTCTCGTTGTACATGGCCCATAACCTCACCAAAACCCGGTATGGCCGGCACCCAGGCGAGGACATGGCGCGGCGCTGGTTGATGCGCAATATCCGCGTGGAGCTCAACCATGCCGACTACTGGGTGAACTGGGCCCACGCCCACGGCATTCACCTGCACGACCTGCAGGCCCAGGATGTGCCGCCCGAGCTCAATGGCCTCAACGATTGGTGCTGGCGTGTGTGTGCCACGGAAAACCTGGCCATTGCCATGGCCGCCACCAACTACGCCATCGAAGGGGCCACCGGGGAGTGGTCGGCGGTGGTGTGTTCCACCGACACCTACGCGATGGGCTTTCCGGAAGAGCAGCGCAAGCGGGCCATGAAGTGGCTGAAGATGCACGCGCAGTATGACGACACCCACCCGTGGGAGGCGCTGGAGATCATCTGTACGCTGGTAGGCGAGAACCCGAGCATGGCCTTGCGCACTGAGTTGCGCCGAGCCATCTGCAAGAGCTATGACTGCATGTACCTGTTCCTGGAGCGGTGCATGCAGCTTGAAGTCACCCAGCACGAGCGGGCGAGCCCGGCGTTGGCGGCGGGGTGATTGCGCGGCTGTCGTGATGCAGGCCCCGCCCATCGCTGGCACCTCGGCGATGGGCGGGGAGACGAGTGCACATGCACAACGCTGTGTCAGGTAGGCCAGCCCATCACTGGGCGTTGAATGCCTGCCCGTTCACATCCTTGCTGTCAGGCCCCATCAAGTAGAGGTAGACCGGCATGATTTCCTCAGGCAGCGGGTTGTCCTGAGGGTTCTCGCTCGGGTAGGCCTGCGCGCGCATGGCCGTACGCGTCGCGCCCGGGTTGATGCTGTTGGAGCGCACCGGCGCCACCCCTTCGAGCTCGTCTGCCAGGGTCTGCATCATGCCTTCGGTGGCGAACTTGGAGATGCCGTAGGCGCCCCAATAAGCGCGGCCCTTGCGCCCGACACTGCTGCTGGTGAACACCACCGAAGCATCTTCGGACTGCTTGAGCAGCGGCAGCAGGGTGCTGGTGAGCATGAAGGTGGCATTGACGTTGATGTGCATGACGCGCATGAAGTTGTCGCCCGACAACTGCTCCATGGGCGTGCGTGGGCCGATGATCGAGGCGTTGTTGAGCAACCCGTCCAGGCGCCCGAACTGTTCCTCGATCATGACCGCCAGCTCGTCGTACTGATGGGCGAGGGCGGTTTCCAGGTTGAACGGGATCACCACAGGCTGGGGGTGCCCGGCCGCTTCGATCTCGTCATAAAGCGCATTCAGGTTCGCTTCGGTCTTGCCGAGCAGCAGCACCGTGGCGCCCAGGGCAGCGTAGGCCTTGGCCGCGGCGGCGCCGATGCCGCGCCCGGCACCGGTGACCAGGATGACCCGGCCTTTGAGCAGGTCGGGGCGGGCAGTGTATTCGAACATGTCAGATCCTTAGGCGTTAGCGGTGATCAGCAACCACAGAGGGCGCCGTCGATGACTTTACGCAGGTCCTGCGGGCTGTCCACCACCACATCGGCACCCCAGTTGTTGGGGTTGTCCTCGGGATGGATGTAGCCGAAGCGTACCGCTGCGGTGCGGGTGCCGGCATCGCGGCCGGATTCGATATCGCGCAGATCGTCACCGACGAACAGCACGCTGGCAGGGTCCAGCGCCAAGGTTTTGCAGGCCAGGATGAGCGGCTCGGGGTCGGGCTTGCTGTTCTTTACATGATCCGGGCAGATCAGCAAGGCCGAGCGTTCAGCCAGCCCCAGGCGCTGCATGATCGGCTCGGCGAAGCGCACAGGCTTGTTGGTGACCACGCCCCACAACAGCTTGCCTCGCTCGATGTCCTCCAGCAGCTCGGCCATGCCGTCGAACAGGCGGGTATGCACGGCGCAGTCGCGCTGGTAGCGCTCCAGGAACTCCAGGCGCAAGGCTTCGAAACCTTCGGCCTGCGGGTCCATGGCGAAGGTGGCGGCCACCATGGCGCGTGCACCCCCGGAGATCACGCCCCGAATCAGCGCGTCGTCGACGACCGGCAGGCCTCGATCGGTGAGCATGGCCTGGCAGATGGCGATGAAGTCGGGCGCCGTGTCCAGCAAGGTGCCGTCCATGTCGAAGAGTACCGCTCGCAGGCGCATGCTTATTCCTCGCGCAGGGTCTGGATCATGTAGTTGACGTCCACATCGCTGCTGAGCTTGTAGTGCTTGGTCAGCGGGTTGTAGGTCAGGCCGATGATGTCCTTGACCTCAAGGCCGGCGACGCGGCTCCAGGCACCCAGCTCGGAAGGGCGGATGAATTTCTTGAAGTCGTGGGTGCCGCGCGGGAGCATCTTGAGGATGTACTCGGCGCCGACGATGGCCAGCAGGTAGGCCTTGGGGTTGCGGTTGATGGTGGAGAAGAACACCTGGCCGCCTGGCTTGACCATGCGGTAGCAGGCGCGGATCACCGATGAGGGGTCAGGCACGTGCTCGAGCATCTCAAGGCAGGTGACCACGTCGAAGGCACCGGGCATTTCTTCGGCCAGGGCCTCGGCCGTGACCTGACGGTATTCGACCTCCACACCCGATTCCAGCTGATGCAGGCGGGCGACGGCCAGGGGCGCCTCGCCCATGTCGATGCCGGTCACCGAAGCGCCGCGCAGGGCCATGGCTTCGCTGAGGATGCCGCCGCCGCAACCCACGTCCAGCACGTTCTTGCCAGCAAGGTGGGCGCGCTCGTCGATCCAGTTGACGCGCAGCGGGTTGATATCGTGCAGCGGCTTGAACTCGCTCTCGCGGTCCCACCAGCGGTGGGCCAGCGCTTCGAATTTTGCGATTTCAGCGCGGTCGACGTTGCTCATTGAACAGTCCTCAGAAACGTGGGAATCAGCTTCACGTGGCAAGCTGCAAGGTGCATGACATACAGACGGTGGCGTTGGCCCAAGCGTTCGCACGGCGTCAGGCTTGTCTTGTCAGACGCCATGAGCCTTTTGCCCGCAGAGCTTGCGGCAGCTTTCTGTGCGTGGCCTGGCAGGCCCACGCCAGAGAGCGGGCGTTGGTGGTGCTTCGGCCAGCGGCTCTGTGCCCAACCTTGCTTGTGCTGCCGGGTGTCTGCGGCGCGCAGCTTGCGCTCGAAAAGGCCGAAGTATACCCGAGCGCTCAGGGCGCCGGGTCGCTATAATCGCCGGCTTTTGATACGCGAACGACGGGGAGAGGTGATGCGCGAGCAACTTTTGGCGGCCGAGAAGGTGACCGGAATCCGCTGGCAGGGCGGCGTTCTGCATCTGCTCGACCAGCGCCTGCTGCCATCCCAGGAGCACTGGCTGGCCTGCGACACGGTCGCGCAGGTGGCCACCGCCATTCGCGACATGGCCGTGCGTGGCGCATCGGCCATCGGTATCGTGGCGGCGTATGGGCTGGTCCTGGCCGCCGAGGAGCGCCTGGCCGAAGGGGGCGACTGGGAGATGGACCTTGAAGAGGATTTCATGCTCCTGGCCGAGGCGCGCCCTACCGCAGCCAACCTGTTCTGGGCCCTGAACCGCATGCGCGAGCGCCTGCAACGCCTGCGTCCCGGCGAAGATGTGCTGGGCGCACTGGAAGCCGAAGCGCTGGCCATTCACGAAAGCGATCGCGAGGCCAACCTGACCATGGCCCAGCACGGCACCGAGCTGATCCGTCGGCACCAGGGCAATGCCCAGACGCTGCTGACCTATGGCAATGCCGGGGCCTTGGCCAGCGGCGGTTTCGGAACGGCGCTGGGTGTGATTCGCGCAGGCTTTCTGGAAGGGATGGTGGAGCGGGTCTATGCCGGGGAAACTCGCCCGTGGCTGCAGGGTTCGCGGCTCACGGCCTGGGAGCTGGCCAACGAAGGCCTGCCGGTCACCCTGTGCGCCGATTCGGCCCTGGCGCACCTGATGAAGACCAAGGGCATCACTTGGGTCGTGGTCGGCGCTGATTGCATCGCTGCCAACGGAGATGTGGCCAGCAAGATCGGTACCTACCAACTGGCGGTCAGCGCCATGCACCATGGTGTGCGCTTCATGGTCGTGGCCCCGAGCAGCAGTATCGACCTGAACCTGGAAACGGGCGACGACATCCCGCTTGAAGAGCGCGAACCGGATGAACTGCTCGACTATGCCGGCACTCGGGTGGCGCCGCAGGTGGAGGTGTTCAATCCGGTCTTCGACGTGACCCCGGCGGACCTGATCGATG
Source organism: Pseudomonas parafulva (assembly GCF_002021815.1). Classification (NCBI taxonomy): domain Bacteria; kingdom Pseudomonadati; phylum Pseudomonadota; class Gammaproteobacteria; order Pseudomonadales; family Pseudomonadaceae; genus Pseudomonas; species Pseudomonas parafulva. The sequence continues at coordinate 3,278,740 of NZ_CP019952.1, read as the reverse complement.
TGATCGTGACCGAGCGCGGCATCATCGAACGCCCGGATACGGCCAAGCTGGCGCAGATGATGTGCCGCAAGCGTTTGCACTGAAAGGCGACACAGCGGTTGCGTTGCGCTCGACTGCCGGGCGTGGCCCTCTGCAGGCGTTTTTCCATGCCTGGGCGCCCCTGCCGGGCACGCTGTCGAACGCGGGCCTGGTGGTGCTCGCGGCTACCTTGCACCACGGCGCGGGCCCCTTGGCCTGGGCATGAATTCGCGGCCCGGCTGGCCGCTTGCCGCATCTCCCACTACCCCTGCCGTTGTGGTAATATCCGGCAGTTTCCAAGACCCCGCTGTGCGGCGGTCTTCATTGCGCAGATCCATGGCACAACTCATTGATTTGTCGTAAGTCGTCGCGGGCGAGTGCACTGCGGCGGCGAGCTTCGTTCGGCCCTTGATGGCGCTGCGAAGTTTCACCAGAAAAAGGAATCAGGCTTCTCATGGGCGAACTGGCCAAAGAAATCCTCCCGGTCAATATCGAAGACGAACTGAGACAGTCTTACCTCGACTACGCGATGAGCGTGATTGTCGGGCGAGCGCTGCCCGATGCGCGTGACGGCTTGAAGCCCGTGCATCGCCGCGTTCTCTTTGCGATGAGCGAACTGGGCAACGACTGGAACAAGCCGTACAAGAAATCCGCCCGTGTGGTCGGTGACGTGATCGGTAAGTACCACCCGCACGGCGACACTGCGGTCTACGACACCATCGTGCGTATGGCTCAGCCCTTCTCGCTGCGCTACCTGCTGGTCGACGGCCAGGGCAACTTCGGTTCGGTGGACGGCGACAACGCCGCGGCCATGCGATACACCGAAGTGCGCATGGCCAAGCTGGCGCATGAGCTGCTGGCCGACCTGCACAAGGAAACCGTCGACTGGGTGCCCAACTACGACGGCACCGAGCAGATCCCGGCGGTCATGCCGACGCGTATTCCCAACCTGCTGGTCAACGGTTCCAGCGGCATCGCCGTGGGCATGGCCACCAACATTCCGCCGCACAACCTGGGCGAAGTCATCGATGGCTGCCTGGCGCTGATCGATAACCCGGACGTCACCATCGATGAGCTGATGCAGCACATCCCCGGTCCTGACTTCCCTACCGCCGGCCTGATCAACGGCCGCCAGGGCATCATCGAGGCCTACCGCACCGGCCGTGGCCGCATCTACATGCGTGCCCGCTCCCAGATCGAAGACATCGACAAGGTGGGCGGTCGCCAGCAGATCGTCGTGACCGAGCTGCCGTACCAGTTGAACAAGGCGCGTCTGATCGAGAAGATCGCCGAACTGGTCAAAGAGAAGAAGATCGAGGGCATCACCGAGCTGCGCGACGAGTCCGACAAGGACGGCATGCGCATCGTCATCGAGCTGCGTCGCGGCGAGGTGCCGGAGGTGGTGCTCAACAACCTGTACTCGCAGACCCAGCTGCAGAGCGTGTTCGGCATCAACGTCGTCGCCCTGGTCGATGGCCGTCCGCGGCTGCTCAACCTCAAGGACCTGCTCGAAGCCTTCGTGCGCCACCGCCGCGAAGTGGTTACCCGGCGCACCGTGTTCGAACTGCGCAAGGCGCGTGAGCGCGGCCACATCCTTGAAGGCCAGGCGGTTGCGCTGTCCAACATCGACCCGGTCATCGCGATGATCAAAGCCTCGCCCACGCCGTCCGAGGCCAAGGAAGCCCTGGTGTCCACCGCCTGGGAATCGAGTGCCGTGCAGGTCATGGTCGAACGTGCCGGCGCCGAGTCGTGCCGCCCGGCCGACCTGCCTGAACAGTATGGCCTGCGCGACGGCAAGTACTACCTCTCGCCAGAACAGGCCCAGGCCATCCTTGACCTGCGTCTGCACCGCCTGACTGGCCTGGAGCACGAGAAGCTGCTGGCCGAGTACCAGGAAATCCTGGAGCAGATCGGTGAGCTGATCCGCATTCTCAACAGCGCCGAGCGCCTGATGGAAGTCATCCGCGAAGAGCTCGAAGCGATTCGCGCCGAGTACGGCGATGCCCGTCGCACCGAAATCCTCAATGCCAGCCACGACCTCAACTACGGCGACATGATCCCGGAAGAAGAGCGTGTGGTGACCATTTCCCATGGCGGGTATGCCAAGACCCAGCCATTGTCCGCCTACCAGGCCCAGCGCCGTGGCGGCAAGGGCAAGTCGGCCACCGGCGTGAAGGACGAGGACTACATCGAGCACCTGTTGGTCGCCAACAGCCACGCTACCCTGCTGCTGTTCTCCAGCAAGGGCAAGGTGTACTGGAAGAAGACCTACGAAATCCCCGAGGCGTCCCGCGCTGCCCGTGGTCGCCCGCTGGTCAACCTGCTGCCGCTGGAAGAGGGTGAGCGCATCACCGCCATGTTGCAGGTCGATCTTGAAGCCTTGCAGCAGAACGCCGACCTCGAAGAAGAACTCGAAGACGCCGATGACACCGTGCTCGAAGGCGAGCTGGTCGAAGTGGAGGAAGTGGACGAGGAAGAAGGCGACACCCCCGAGTGGGCGGCAGAGCCTACCGGCGCTTACATCTTCATGGCCACCGCCTCCGGCACCGTCAAGAAGACGCCGCTGGTCCAGTTCGCCCGTCCTCGCTCCAACGGCCTGATCGCCCTGAAGCTCAAGGAAGGCGACACCCTGATCGCGGCGGCCATCACCGATGGCGCCAAGGAAGTCATGATGTTCTCCGACGCCGGCAAGGTCATCCGCTTTGCCGAGAGCGTGGTGCGCGAAATGGGCCGTACCGCCCGTGGCGTGCGCGGCATGAAGCTAGGCAAGGGCCAGCAGATCATTTCGATGCTGATCCCGGAGTCCGGCGCGCAGATCCTCACCGCGTCCGAGCGTGGCTATGGCAAGCGTACCCCGCTGTCCAAGTTCCCCCGTCGCGGCCGTGGCGGCCAGGGCGTGATCGCCATGGGTACCAAGGGGCGCAACGGTTTGCTGATCGGCGCCATCCAGGTGCAGGAAGGTGAAGAAATCATGCTGATTTCCGATCAAGGCACATTGGTGCGTACCCGGGTCGGCGAGGTGTCCAGCCTGAGCCGGAACACCCAGGGCGTGACGCTGATCAAGCTGGCCTCCGACGAGACGCTGGTGGGCCTTGAGCGTATTCAGGAGCCGTCCGAGGAAGAGCTCGATGCGCTCATCGAGCTGGACGAGGAGGGCGTGGAGGCCCAGGCTCCTGACGAGCAAGATGCGGCGGGCGCCGAAGAGGCCCCGCAAGAGTAAGTGCGCTGAACCCGAACGGGGCGACCAAGGTCGCCCCGTTTGACTGATCAAGCCAGGCATTTGGCCTGCAAGGGCCCCAAGCAGGCCTGGGCCACCGAATTACGATGTTGTTCTATTTGGCAGAGCGAGAGTGGATGTGAGCAAACGAGCCTTTAACTTCTGCGCAGGCCCTGCCGCGCTTCCTGATGCCGTGCTGCAGCGCGCCCAGGCCGAGATGCTGGACTGGCACGGCAAGGGCCTGTCGGTCATGGAAATGAGCCACCGCAGCGACGACTACGTGGCCATCGCCGAGAAGGCCGAGCAGGACCTGCGTGACCTGCTGTCCATCCCCTCCAATTACAAGGTGCTGTTCCTGCAGGGCGGCGCCAGCCAGCAATTTGCCGAAATCCCGCTCAACCTGTTGCCAGAAGACGGCACCGCTGACTACATCGAGACCGGGATCTGGTCGAAAAAGGCCATCGAGGAAGCGCGCCGCTTCGGCAACGTCAACGTGGCTGCCAGCGCCAAGCCCTACGACTACCTGGCCATTCCTGGCCAGAACGAGTGGAACCTGACCGCCAACGCGGCTTACGTGCACTATGCGTCCAATGAGACCATCGGTGGCCTGCAGTTCGACTGGGTGCCACAGACCGGCGATGTGCCGCTGGTGGTGGACATGTCCTCCGACATTCTCTCGCGCCCCATCGACGTGTCGCAGTTCGGCCTGATCTACGCAGGTGCCCAGAAGAACATCGGCCCTAGCGGGCTGGTGGTGGTGATCGTGCGGGAAGACCTGCTGGGCCATGCCCGCAGCAGTTGCCCGACCATGCTCGATTACAAGGTCTCGGCAGACAATGGCTCGATGTACAACACGCCTGCGACTTACGCCTGGTACCTCTCAGGCCTGGTCTTCGAGTGGTTGAAGGAGCAGGGCGGCGTGGACGCCATGGAGCAGCGCAACCGTGCCAAGAAAGACTTGCTGTACGGGTTCATCGATGCCAGCGCGTTTTACAGCAACCCGATCAGCGTCAATGCCCGGTCGTGGATGAACGTCCCGTTCCGCCTGGCCGACGAACGCCTGGACAAGGCCTTCCTGGCCGGTGCCGACGCCCGTGGTTTGCTCAACCTCAAGGGCCACCGGTCGGTTGGAGGCATGCGTGCATCCATCTACAACGCCCTGGGCCTGGATGCGGTTGAAGCCCTGGTGGACTACATGGCTGAATTCGAGAAGGAGCACGGTTGATGTCCGAGCATGAACTGCAGGCGCTGCGTGTGCGCATCGACAGCCTCGACGAAAGGATTCTTGAGCTGATCAGCGAGCGTGCTCGCTGCGCTCAGGAAGTGGCCAAGGTCAAGACCGCGTCGCTGGCCGAGGGCGAGGCGCCGGTGTTCTACCGTCCCGAGCGCGAGGCTGCCGTGCTCAAGCGCGTGATGGAGCGCAACAAGGGGCCATTGGACAACGAGGAAATGGCGCGGCTGTTCCGCGAAATCATGTCCTCGTGCCTGGCACTGGAAGAGCCACTCAAGATCGCTTACCTGGGCCCTGAAGGTACCTTCACCCAGGCCGCCGCCATGAAGCATTTCGGTCATGCCGTGGTCAGTCGTCCGATGGCGGCCATCGACGAGGTGTTCCGCGAAGTGGCAGCCGGGGCCGTGAACTTCGGCGTGGTGCCGGTGGAAAACTCCACCGAAGGTGCAGTCAGCCACACCCTCGACAGCTTCCTCGAGCACGACATGGTGATCTGTGGCGAAGTGGAGCTGCGTATTCACCACCACCTGCTGGTGGGCGAGAACACCAAGACCGACAGCATCAGTCGCATCTATTCCCATGCCCAGTCATTGGCACAGTGCCGCAAGTGGCTCGATGCCCATTACCCCAACGTCGAGCGTGTGGCGGTGTCGAGCAACGCCGAGGCTGCCAAGCGCGTCAAGGGTGAGTGGAACTCGGCGGCCATCGCAGGCGACATGGCGGCCAACCTGTACGGCCTGACCCGTCTTGCCGAGAAAATCGAGGACCGTCCGGACAACGCCACGCGATTCCTGATGATCGGCAACCAGGAAGTGCCGCCCACCGGGGACGACAAGACGTCGATCATCGTCTCGATGAGCAACAAGCCCGGTGCACTGCACGAGTTGTTGGTGCCGTTCCACCAGAATGGTATCGACCTGACCCGCATCGAGACCCGGCCTTCGCGCAGTGGCAAGTGGACCTATGTGTTCTTCATCGACTTCGTCGGCCATCACCGCGATCCGCTGATCAAGGCGGTGCTAGAGCAGATCAGCCAGGAGGCGGTGGCGCTGAAAGTGCTGGGGTCTTATCCGAAGGCGGTGCTTTGACGCGCAACCTTCCGGGTCGGTGCACGGCCCCGTAAGTCCTCATGGACTGCCTCGATTTTCGTACAGGGTTCATACCAGTGGTAAAAGCAGCAAACACCAAACCCGCCCCGATCATCGACCGCCTGGTGGTGGTCGGCCTCGGTCTGATCGGTGGCTCGTTCGCCAAAGGCCTGCGTGAAAGCGGCCTGTGCCGCGAAGTGGTCGGCGTCGACCTCGATGCGCCGTCGCGCAAGCAGGCCGTTGCCCTGGGCGTGGTCGACCGCTGCGAAGAGGACCTGGCCACGGCCTGCCTTGGCGCCGATGTGATCCAACTGGCCGTGCCAATTCTAGCCATGGAGAAAGTTCTGGCGCGCCTGGCCCGGCTCGATCTGGGTGAGGCCGTGATCACGGACGTTGGCAGTGCCAAGGGCAACGTCGTGCGCGAAGCGCGTTCGGTGCTTGGCGAGCGCTTGTCGCGTTTCGTGCCTGGCCACCCCATCGCTGGCTCCGAGCAGAGCGGGGTGGAGGCGTCCAACGCCAGCCTGTTCCGTTGGCACAAGGTCATCCTCACGCCGCTGGCCGAAACCGACCCTGCAGCGCTGGCCTTGGTCGATCGCCTGTGGCGTACGCTGGAGGCTGACGTTGAGCACATGCCGGTCGAGCGCCATGACGAAGTGCTGGCCGCGACCAGCCACTTGCCACACCTGCTGGCCTTCGGGCTGGTCGATTCGCTGGCCAAGCGCAATGAAAACCTGGACATCTTCCGGTACGCTGCGGGAGGTTTTCGCGATTTCACGAGAATCGCCGGTAGCGACCCGACCATGTGGCATGACATTTTTCTCGCCAACCGCGACGCTGTCCTGCGCACACTCGATACATATCGCAGTGATCTCGACGCCCTGCGCGACGCGATCGCTGAAGGGGACGGGCACCAGCTGCTGGGTGTTTTCACCCGCGCTCGGTTTGCCCGCGAGCATTTCAGTAAAATCCTGGCCCGCCGGGCCTATGTGGACGCTATGAACGCCAACGATCTGATTTTCCTGGCCCAACCCGGTGGCCGCCTGAATGGGCGAATCCGCGTACCGGGCGACAAGTCGATTTCCCATCGCTCGATCATGCTCGGCTCGCTGGCCGAAGGCACCACCGAGGTCGAGGGTTTTCTCGAAGGTGAAGATGCCCTGGCGACCTTGCAGGCTTTTCGCGACATGGGCGTGGTCATCGAAGGCCCTCATCAGGGTCGCGTGACCATCCATGGCGTCGGCCTGCATGGCCTTAAGCCGCCGCCTGGCCCGCTGTACGTGGGCAACTCCGGTACCTCGATGCGCCTGCTGTCGGGCCTGCTGGCCGGCCAGTCGTTCGACGTCACCATGACCGGCGACGCCTCGCTTTCCAAGCGTCCGATGAACCGAGTGGCCAACCCTCTGCGCGAAATGGGCGCGGTGGTCGAGACCGGCCCGGACGGCCGTCCGCCGCTGACCATCCGCGGCGGCAGCAAACTCAAGGCGCTGACCTACACCCTGCCGATGGCCAGTGCCCAGGTCAAATCCTGCCTGCTGCTGGCTGGCCTGTACGCCGAAGGCAAGACCACCGTCACCGAGCCTGCGCCGACCCGTGACCACACCGAGCGCATGCTGCGCGGCTTCGGCTATTCGGTCGAAACCAACGGCCCGGTCGCTTCGCTGCAAGCTGGCGGCAAGCTGACCGCGACTCGCATCGAAGTGCCAGCGGACATTTCGTCGGCAGCGTTCTTCCTGGTGGCGGCGTCCATTGCCGAGGGTTCGGAGCTGGTGCTCGAACATGTCGGCATCAACCCCACCCGTACCGGCGTCATCGACATCCTGCGCCTTATGGGTGGCGATATCACCCTGGAAAACCAGCGTGAAGTCGGTGGTGAGCCGGTGGCCGACCTGCGCGTGCGCGGTGCCAAGCTCAAGGGCATCGATATCCCTGAAGAGCTGGTGCCGCTGGCCATCGATGAGTTCCCCGTGCTGTTCGTTGCCGCTGCCTGCGCTGAAGGGCGTACCGTGCTGCGCGGTGCCGAAGAACTGCGGGTTAAAGAGTCCGACCGCATCCAGGTGATGGCCGACGGCTTGATCACCCTGGGCATCCAGTGTGAGCCCACCCCCGATGGCATCATCATCGACGGCGGGCAACTGGGCGGTGGTGAGGTGCACGGGCACGGTGACCACCGCATCGCCATGGCCTTCAGCGTCGCATCGCTGCGCGCTAGCGCGCCGATTCGTATCCATGACTGCGCCAACGTCGCCACCTCTTTCCCCAACTTCCTGTCGCTGTGCGCTGAGGTTGGCATCCGCGTGGCCGAAGAGGGTAAGTCGTGAGCACCTTGACGCCGGTCATCACCATTGATGGACCCAGTGGTTCCGGCAAGGGGACCGTGGCCGGTCTGATGGCACGCGAGCTGGGTTGGCGGCTGCTGGATTCGGGCGCGCTGTACCGTCTGCTGGCCTTCAATGCCAGCAACCACGGCGTGGACCTGACAAATGAGGAACTGCTGACCCAACTTGCCGCCCATCTGGATGTGCAATTCATTGCCGCCGAGCCCGGTAAACTGCAGCAGATCATTCTCGAGGGTGAGGATGTCAGCAACGTGATCCGCACCGAAACCGTCGGTGCCGGCGCTTCGATGGTCGCTTCGCTGCCTGCGGTGCGTGATGCACTGCTGGTGCGCCAGCGCGCCTTTCGCGAGGCGCCAGGCCTGATTGCCGACGGTCGTGACATGGGCACGGTGGTGTTTCCGGACGCGCCGCTGAAGGTGTTTCTGACCGCCAGTGCCGAGGAACGTGCTCGCCGTCGTTACCTTCAGTTGAAGGGCAAGGGTGAAGATGTTAGTCTGTCGAGTCTGCTGGATGAGATTCGTGCGCGTGACGAGCGCGACACCCAACGTGCAGTGGCCCCGCTAAAACCTGCGGCCGACGCCATTCAGTTGGACTCAACCGAGTTGTCCATCGAGCAGGTGTTGCAACGTATCAGGAGCGAGCTCGCCTTGCGCGATCTCCTCTGATAACCAGGAAGGCAGGCAGGGGCACCAGTCAACGTCCTGCCCGCTTTCCTTTATCTAAACGAAACCCACATTGTCTGGAATGTGGCGATGGGCGTCTGTTTCGCCCGAATCTACAGGAATTAAAATGAGCGAAAGCTTTGCAGAACTCTTTGAAGAAAGCCTGAAAACCCTCAATCTTCAGCCGGGTGCGATCATCACCGGTATCGTTGTCGACATCGACGGCGACTGGGTTACCGTACACGCTGGCCTGAAGTCCGAGGGCGTCATCCCGCTCGAGCAGTTCTACAACGAAGCTGGCGAGCTGACCATCAAGGTCGGTGACGAAGTGCACGTTGCGCTGGACGCGGTCGAAGACGGCTTTGGCGAAACCAAGCTGTCCCGTGAAAAAGCCAAGCGCGCCGAGTGCTGGATTGTTCTGGAAGCAGCTTTCGCCGCCGAAGAAGTGGTCAAGGGCGTTATCAACGGTAAGGTTAAGGGCGGCTTCACTGTCGACGTTAACGGCATCCGTGCGTTCCTGCCGGGCTCCCTGGTTGATGTCCGCCCAGTGCGCGACACCACCCACCTGGAAGGCAAAGAGCTGGAATTCAAGGTCATCAAGCTCGACCAGAAGCGCAACAACGTTGTCGTTTCCCGTCGCAGCGTGCTGGAAGCCGAGAACTCCGCCGAGCGCGAAGCCCTGCTGGAAACCCTGCAGGAAGGCCAGCAAGTCAAAGGTATCGTCAAGAACCTCACCGACTACGGCGCATTCGTGGACCTGGGCGGTATCGACGGCCTGCTGCACATCACCGACATGGCTTGGAAGCGTATCAAGCACCCATCGGAAATCGTTAACGTTGGCGACGAAGTCGACGTACGCGTTCTGAAGTTCGACCGCGAGCGCAACCGCGTTTCGCTGGGTCTGAAGCAGATGGGCGAAGATCCGTGGGTAGCTATCACTGCCCGTTACCCAGAAGGTACTCGCGTACAGGCTCGCGTAACCAACCTGACCGACTACGGCTGCTTCGCTGAGCTGGAAGAAGGCGTTGAAGGTCTGGTACACGTTTCTGAAATGGACTGGACCAACAAGAACATCCACCCGTCGAAAGTCGTTCAGGTTGGCGACGAAGTGGAAGTCATGGTTCTGGACATCGACGAAGAGCGTCGTCGTATCTCCCTGGGCATCAAGCAGTGCAAGTCCAACCCATGGGAAGACTTCTCCGGCCAGTTCAACAAGGGTGACAAGATCACCGGTACCATCAAGTCGATCACCGACTTCGGTATCTTCATCGGTCTGGACGGCGGCATCGACGGTCTGGTTCACCTGTCCGACATCTCCTGGAACGAAACCGGCGAAGAAGCCGTACGTCGTTTCAAGAAGGGCGACGAGCTGGAAACCGTCATCCTGTCGGTCGATCCAGAGCGCGAGCGCATCTCCCTGGGCATCAAGCAGCTGGAAGACGATCCGTTCTCCAACTTCGTTGCTGTCAATGACAAGGGCGCTATCGTCAAGGGCATCGTGAAAGAAGTTGACGCCAAAGGTGCCATCGTCACCCTGGCTGACGACATCGAAGCCACTCTGAAAGCTTCCGAAATCAGCCGTGACCGCGTTGAAGACGCGCGTAACGTTCTGAAGGAAGGCGAAGAGATCGAAGCCAAGATCATCAGCGTTGACCGCAAATCGCGTGTCATCAGCCTGTCGATCAAGTCCAAGGACGACGCTGAAGAGCGTGAAGCCATCCAGAGCCTGAAAAACGCTCCGGAAGCGGCTGCCGATACCACCATGGCTGCGCTGCTGCGCGAAGCAATGGCCAAGCAGAACTGAGTTCTGTTTGATCGGTAGAAAGGGCGACCCTCGGGTCGCCCTTTTTTATGGGCGTTATCTGCGCCTGCTTGGGGTGTGACCCTACGTTTTTCGTGGTTGAACTCGCTTGCCTCAACCCGCTAAGGTCCCGACCTTGATTTTCGAGAGACAACCATGGGCTATCTGATCATCGTCGCGCTTATCCAGGCGTTCTCTTTCAGCTTGATAGGCGAGTATCTGGCCGGTCACGTCGACAGTTATTTTGCCGTGCTTGCCCGCGTGGTGCTGGCGGGCTTGGTCTTTCTGCCGTTGACCCGATGGCGGCAAGTAGAACCGCGTTTTGTGCGCTCGATGCTGCTGATAGGCGCCTTGCAGTACGGCATCACCTACGTGTGCCTTTACTTGAGCTTTCGCGTGCTCAGCGTACCCGAGGTGTTGCTGTTCACCATTCTTACACCGCTGCACGTGACTCTGATCGAAGACGCCATGAATCGGCGGTTCAACCCATGGGCGCTGGTGGCAGCGCTGGTGGCTGTGGCCGGAGCTGCGGTGATTCGCTTCGACAGCATCAGTGGCGAATTTTTCATGGGCTTCCTGTTGCTGCAGTTGGCCAACTTCACGTATGCCGCGGGCCAAGTGTTGTATCGGCATCTAGTTGCCCGGTTCCCCAGCGACCTGCCGCACTATGCACGGTTTGGCTATTTCTACCTGGGGGCGCTGTTGGTGGTCCTACCGGCGTTCGTGTTGTTCGGCAACAGCGCACACCTGCCCAGCACCCCGGTGCAATGGGGCGTCTTGGTGTTTCTGGGGCTTTGCCCCACGGCGCTGGGCCTGTACTGGTGGAACAAGGGGGCTTGCCTGGTATCGGGTGGCACACTTGCCGTCATGAACAACCTGCACGTGCCGGTGGGGCTGCTGCTCAACCTGCTGATCTGGAATCAGCATGAACCGCTTGGACGGCTTCTGGCAGGCGGTGCCATTATTCTGGGATCTGTATGGCTAAGCCGTTTCAGTGGACGGGCACAAGCTCCGATGCCCGGCAAAGCCTGACATGCATACCGTTTTCGTGATTGTTGCACCGATCTTCGCCTTGATCATCGTCGGCTACCTATGCCGCCGCACCAACAAATTGGGCGACAAGGCGGCGGCCGAAATCAACAAGATGGTGGTCTGGTTGTGCCTGCCGGCCTTGCTGTTCAAGGTCACCGCCACGGCCACCTGGGCCGAAATCTGGCACCCTGGGTTCATCGCCGCATTTGGCGCCGGGGCGCTGGGGATGTTTGCGATTACCCTGCTGTGGCGGCTGCGTGGCGGCCATGGATTAGTGGCGTCGAGCATCGATGGGCTGAGTGCCGGCTACGCCAATACCGGCTACATCGGCATTCCCTTGTGCCTGCTGCTGTTCGGTCAGCCTGGCTTGCAGCCAGCGCTGATTTCGTCGTTGATCGTGGTCTGCCTGGTATTTGCTCTGTCGCTGATGTTGATCGAGATCGGCTTGCAGGATGAGCCCGAGGTCGGCCGCGCCGTGGGCCTGGTGCTCAGGGCACTGGCCAAGAACCCGCTAGTCGTCGCGCCGCTGGCAGGTGCAGCGTGGGCCATGACCGGGCTGGGGCTGGCCGAACCGGTGATGCACTTGCTCGACATGCTCGCATTGGCCACCACGCCCTGTGCATTGGTGTCGCTCGGAGCATTTCTGGCAGAGAAACAGCCGCGCGCACAGGCCAGCCCCTGGCCGCTGGTAGTGTTGAAATTGGTCGGCCAGCCGGCGCTGACTTGGGTCCTGGCCTACAAGGTGTTTCACCTGCCCGAGATATGGGCCGCCTCGGCCGTGCTGCTGGCCGCGCTGCCCACCGGCACTGGGCCGTTCATGCTGGCGGAGTACTACAACCGGGATGCGGGGTTGATATCCAGGACCATTCTCTGGTCAACGGTAGTCTCGCTGCTCACCTTGACGGCGCTGCTGTACGCATTGGGGTATGCGCAATGAATGAGCGGTTCAAACGTTTACAGATTCGGGTCGCGTTCAGCAAGACGCTGGCCGGGCCCAGAACGCTGAGGTGAGGCGCTGGTCCAGAACGCCTCACCGACATCGCTACTGGACCGTCGGGCAGGCCGCTAGCGCGCCAGCAGCCAGATCATGACCACCACGATTACCACGCCAGCCACGAACATCCAGCGGGACCGGCTGTGTTCCCGTGGCTGCGTCTGGGCGTGTGGCCGGGTGTGCGTCTGCGCCTTGTCAGGTTCAGCGAATCGCGCCTGCTGGGCAGGGGCTTGCGGCGCTGCCAGCGGTGCCTCTTCCCCGCGCAACAGTCGCACCAGTCGCGGCCATCCTGCCTGCTCGGCCAATTGCAACGGCGTTTGCCCCAACGAGTTGAGCGCCGAGGTGTCGGCCCCGTGCTCAAGCAGAGCACTCACCACCGGGTAGTTGCCCGCCAACGTCTCGCGGTGCAGCAGCAACCAACCGCCCTCATCGGGATCGGTGACCATGGCAGGGTGTTGCACCAGTGCATCGTGCACCTGCGCCACCATGTTCACGGCCATGGGATGGTCAGCCTCTTCCAGCTGCTTGAGCGCTTGTGCGTCGGCCGGCGTATCCAGAGCCCGCGAGAGCAACACCTGGGATTGCCCTTTGGGCGCCGGTACGAGCGCCACGAAGCCGGGCTCAGCAAATTGCAGGCCCCAGGCCGCATCGTGTTCAGCACGTTCGGCTGCGGGCATCTCGCTGCGCATCGCATCGATGGTGAAGCCTCCATAGACCTCGCCGGCAGACACGTACATCCAGTCGGTGAGCGCCGAAAACGGCAGCGTCACCCGCTGCGATGCATCGAAGCCCGTGGCCCATTCCGGTTCGTTGAGCAGCACGCCGCTGATCGAGACGCCGTCGAACGCCACCTCGCTGAGCCACATGTTCTCCACGGTTGGCAGTTCCGGATCATCACCGTGGACCGGAAAAGCCATCTTCACGGCGGCCATGTCCAGGCCCTTGATAATCCGGCGTGCCTCCCAGGAAAGCTCGCGCCAGAAAAACTTGAACGTGGCCTGCGCATTGGCGATGGCGGTTTGAAGGGCAGGGCTGTTGTCGTCGGCCGGGTAGATGATTTGCTCGGTCATAGGGTACATCCGTGTGAGTGCGTGTTGATGACGGGGGGTATCAGGGTCATCAGACCGAAGAGCACGGGGCTGGTTCGAGGGGCTTGCGAGCCTTGAGCTCAGCCTCCCTGGCTCAAGCCTCGCTCATTTCCTCAACCCGCCGCGACATCGGCGCCTGTACGGGCGCAACATGCCCGGCCAGGCCAACGCGCATATCGTTGCCACTGGGCTGCTGATACAAGCTCAACCCAAACTCCGGCAACACCGCCAGCAGGTAATCGAAGATATCCCCCTGAATGCGCTCGTACTCGGCCCACACCGTGGTGGTGGTGAAGCAGTAGATCTCCAGCGGCACGCCTTCTGCCGTGGTCTGCATCTGGCGGACCATGCAGGTCATGTTCGCGTGCACGTCCGGGTGGTTTCTCAGGTAGGCCAATGCGAAGGCGCGGAAGGTGCCAATGTTGGTCAGCTTGCGCCGGTTGGCCGAGAGTTCCGCCACCGGCCCCAAGGCTTCGTTCCAGCTTTGCAGCTCCTGACGTTTGCCGGCCAGGTAGTCACCCAGCAGGCGTACCTGACTCAGGCGCTGCTCCTCTTCACGGGTCAGGAAACGGACCCCGGCCGCGTCGATGAACAGGCTGCGCTTGATGCGCCGGCCGCCTGATTGCTGCATGCCACGGTAATTGCGGAACGATTCGCTCATCAGGCGCCAGGTGGGGATGGAGACGATGGTCTTGTCGAAGTTCTGCACCTTGACCGTGTGCAGGGTGATGTCCACCACATCGCCATCGGCGCCGACCTGGGGCATTTCGATCCAGTCGCCGACGTGCAGCATGTCGTTGCTGGTCAGCTGCACGCTGGCCACGAATGACAAGAGCGTGTCCTTGTACACCAACAGCAGCACGGCTGACATCGCGCCCAGGCCTGACAGCAGTAGCAACGGTGAACGGTCGATAAGGGTGGCGACGATGACGATGGCCGCGAAGATCCACAGCATCATCTTGGCCAGTTGCACATAGCCCTTGATGGAGCGTGTGCGGGCGTGCTCGGTGCGGGCATAGATGTCGAGCAGGGCATCGAGCAGGCACGACAGGGCCATGGTCATGAACAGCAGCGTGAAAGCCAACGCCAGGTTGCCCAGAAAAAGCTGGGCGGTGTCGGACAACTCTGGCACCAGCTTGAGCCCGAACTGCAGGACCAGCGACGGTGTGGTCTGCGCCAGGCGGTGGAAAACCTTGTTGTGCCGCAGGTCGTCGAGCCATTTCAGGGCAGGCTGGCGTGCCAGCAGGCGAGCGCCGTGCAGCACCAGAAAGCGCGCCAGGCGCCCTAGAATCAGCGATATCACCAGCAGTACGGCCAGGCCGATAGCGGCGTGCAGCATGGGGTGTTGATCGAGGGTACCCCACAGGTCGAGGGAGTCGCGCCAGAAGCGTTGGATGTCCATGGGCTTGCTTACAGTCTTGTTGCCAAACGAGGCGTTATTAGAACGCGGATGGGCAGCCCCATGCCAAAAGAAATTCGGCTAAATCGCTAGAAAACGTTACCCTATGCAGCTGATTTCCGTACTTGCCTGAGGTTACCTCCGTGTTCTCCCAATTCGCCTTGCACGAACGCCTGCTCAAAGCCGTGGCCGAGCTTAACTTCGTCGAGCCTACCCCGGTGCAGGCCGCCGCCATTCCCCTGGCGCTGCAAGGGCGGGACCTGCGTGTCACCGCGCAGACCGGCAGTGGCAAGACGGCGGCGTTCGTTCTGCCGCTGCTCAATCGTCTGGTCGATCTGCGCGAGCGCCGTGTGGAGATTCGCGCGCTGATCCTGCTGCCCACCCGTGAGCTGGCACAGCAGACCCTCAAGCAGGTGCAGCTGTTCTCGCAGTTCACTTACATCAAGTCGGGCCTTGTAACCGGCGGCGAAGACTTCAAGGAACAGGCCGCCATGCTGCGCAAGGTGCCGGACGTGCTGATCGGCACGCCGGGCCGTTTGCTCGAGCAGCTCAACGCCGGCAACCTCGACCTGTCCCACGTCCAGGTGCTGATTCTGGACGAAGCCGACCGCATGCTCGACATGGGCTTTGCCGAGGACATGGAACGCCTGTGCAAAGAATGCGAAAACCGCGAGCAGACCCTGCTGTTCTCGGCCACTACCGGCGGCGCGGCGTTGCGCGACATGATCGGCAAGGTCCTGAAAGACCCTGAGCACCTGATGCTCAACAGCGTATCGCAGCTGGCCGAGGGCACCCGCCAGCAGATCATCACGGCCGACCATGACCAGCACAAAGAGCAGATCGTGCAATGGCTGCTGGCCAACGAAACCTTCGACAAGGCGATCATCTTCTCCAATACCCGCGCCATGGCTGACCGTATCTATGGCCACCTGGTCGCCAAGGACGTCAAGGCATTCGTGCTGCATGGCGAGAAGGACCAGAAAGACCGCAAGCTGGCCATCGAGCGCTTCAAGCAGGGCAGCTCCAAGGTGCTGGTCGCCACCGACGTGGCCGCGCGGGGCCTGGACATCGACGGCCTGGACCTGGTCATAAACTTCGACATGCCACGCAGCGGCGATGAATACGTGCACCGTGTGGGTCGTACCGGGCGCGCCGGGGGCGAAGGCCTGGCGATCTCGCTGATCACCCATAACGACTGGAACCTGATGTCCAGCATCGAGCGCTACCTTAAGCAGCAGTTCGAGCGCCGGGTCATCAAGGAAGTCAAAGGCACCTATAGCGGGCCCAAGAAAGTCAAGGCGTCTGGCAAAGCTGCCAGCACCAAAAAGAAGAAGACGGACAAGAAAGGTGGCGACAAGAAGGCCAGTGCCAAGCGCAAGCCTACGGCCAAGCCAAGGGCCAACGCACCGTTGACCAGCTCCGATGGGCTCGCGCCGTTGAAGAAGCGCAAGCCGTCGGCCGAGTAAGGCCGGGTGCCTGTGCCAGGGCAGCGCTCAGCGCCGCCCTGGCAGCTACCGTCCTGGCGTCATCCTGCCTTTTTTTCGGCCGCTTTCAATTCCTTGATACGCGTGTCGATCAACTGACACTTGTCCGGCAAGTCCTTGCTGGCGGTGCCCAATTGCATGCCTTGCAGTTCCTCATTCATTTCCTTGGCCTTCGTCGGGTTCTGTTCGGTCAGTTGAGCCACCAGCCCAGCCAGTTCCTCGCGTTTTTGCGTCGCTTCTTCGGGCGTGCATGCCCAGGCGGGCAACGCGCTGAACAGTGTAACCAGGCATGTGATACGCAGCAGTGGTTTCATCCTTTGCTCCTCCGGCGTGGTTGATGGACGGTTGAGGCGCGGCGAGCCGATTGGTTCACGATCAGGGATAAGTGGCCAGGGTTCGGTGTGGCTTATTGCAGCTAAAGCACGTGACCTCCAGGCCATTTGCGCGGAACGTGCGCAGATTTGAAAGGTCCCACACCTGTGTACATCCTCGACGCACACCAGGAGGCAATCGCATGCGTACCATCTACAACTGGGACCTGATCGAACGCTTGTTGCATGAAGTGCAGAACGGCAGTGGGCAGAATTTCACGCCCCGCCCTTATGCCGAAGCGCACGCCGCTGACCTGGCGGCCAAGGGTGAACCCGTCGGTGACCTGGATCGCCTCAAAAGCCAGGCCTGCGAATACGAGAAGCTGCTTCTGGAGCGAGGCTATATTCAAAGCCGCCCGGAAGAGGAGGGTGGAAACGGCGAGAACTTCGTGCTGACCGAGCGAGGGTCGCGCCTGATGAGCCTGATCGACAGCAGCATTCCAGGCTTCGAACACCCGCGGCAAGTGCTGGATGATCAGGATGATGCGCTGGATGAAAGCACCTTTGAACACGTCTCGTCCAAGGCGCAGATTGCCGGTGGTGCCATTTAAAGCTGGCCAGCGAGGCATGCGTGAATTGATAATCCCGTGTCTTTTTTTTCAGGTGAATCACTGCGCATGCCTTTGCACCATCTCGAGGTCCGCCGATGAGCGTGGCCCGCAAGAACCCCGATGCCTTTGCGTTTCAGGTCATGGTGGTGCTTTGCCTGATCTGGGGCAGCCAGCAGGTGCTGATCAAAACGGCCGCCGTGGACATTGCCCCAGTGATGCAGGCAACCCTGCGCAACTGCATCGCTGCGGTGCTGGTCGGGCTGATGGTACTGTGGCGCGGCGACTGGAAACAGGTAGGGGGGACTTGGCGAGCAGGTGTGTTGGCGGGCGGATTGTTCGGACTCGAGTTTCTGTTCATCGCCGAAGGACTCAAGCTGACCACGGCCGCTCACATGTCGGTGTTCTTGTACACAGCGCCCATCTTCACCGCCCTTGGCCTTCATTTCATGCTGCCCAGCGAACGGCTGAGACTGTTGCAATGGCTAGGCATACTGCTGGCGTTCGCGGGCATTGCACTGGCCTTTGTGGGTGGGACCTCATGGGCCGAGATGGACGGGCGCACCTTGCTGGGGGATGCCTTTGGGGTACTCGCCGGCTTGGCATGGGGCGCGACCACGGTCGTGGTCAGGGGGTCGCGGCTTTCCGAGGCACCGGCAACCCTTACCCTGTTCTATCAGCTAGCGGTAGGTTTTGTCGGCTTACTGCTTATTGGGCTGATCACGGGGCAGGCCGGCGATGTGGTCATGACGCCGCTGGCGATTGGGAGCGTGTTGTTCCAGGGCGTAATCGTCTCGTTCATCAGTTACCTGACCTGGTTCTGGCTGCTGCGCAAGTACCTGGCATCGAACCTGGCTGTGTTTTCATTCATCACGCCCCTGTTCGGCGTCACCTTCGGGGTGTTGATCCTGGGCGAACCGCTGACCGTGAACTTCGTGCTTGGCGCTGTGCTGGTGCTCGTGGGCGTGGTTCTGGTGAGTGCCGAACCCTGGGTACGGCAGCAACTGCGCAAATGGGTCGGGTAAGGCCAGAACCTAGCAGTAACATAGGGAAACGATTGGCGGTGCCAGGAAATCCCCCAAGCGGCTTGATCGGCGTCACAATCACCCCCATCTGTAAGATCAGACGTAGGCGTCAGCCCATACATGCGGCTATGATCTGTATAAGGCAGCGCCAAACTGATTCGCCGTTAGGCTTACCCGTAAAGGGGGCATTATGAATAAAGCACTGTACAACTGGCTCCACGACCTCGGGGTTGCCTTGGGTTTGATTCCGCCGCCCTTGCAGCCGGTGCCCATCCCGACTGATGAAAAGCAGCGCCCCCGTCAGCCACGCCGCCGCTGAGCGAGCGAAGGCCGCTCTACCTTTCGGGGCGGAGCGGCTTCTTTGTTCTAATCAGGCGTTTTTGTTCCTTGGCGCACCCGCTCTAGGGCTCTGGTTGTTCATAACGGCTTTCGGCAGCACTGATCGAGCCCTGCTTCTCCCTCCGTAATATCCCCCTTTCACCCACTCATCCCCGCGCTTTGCGACCTGTTTCAGCCAGCTGCGACACTGGCGTAAACATTGCGTTGATGTATTTCGTCAGGATGCAATAATTTCCTGCGGCTACGGCCTCCTATTTGAAAGCGCTCTGCTACATATCAACCTTGCGCCTACTTTTCTCCCATTTTCATCCTGCAAGGATCGCCGAAGATGCGCACGAACTTGCCCGTCACCGAGTATGAAAGAACCTTCCCCGGTGACCAGCGCCTGATCTCGACCACCGATCTCGATAGCCGAATCACCTACTGCAACGAAGCGTTCGTGGCCATCAGTGGCTTCACTTATGACGAACTGGTAGGTCAGCCCCACAATTTGGTACGTCATCCGGACATGCCCGCCGCGGTGTTTGGCCATATGTGGGACACCATCAAGCAGGGCAAGCCCTGGATGGGTATCGTCAAAAACCGAGCAAAGAACGGTGACTATTACTGGGTCAGTGCCTACGTCACGCCCATCTACGAACAAGGCCGCGTCAGTGGTTACGAGTCAGTACGTTCAGTGCCCAGCCGCGCGCAGATCGCCCGTGCCGAGCGCCTGTATGCCCGCCTGCGCAGTGACCGTGCGCCGTTGCCGTGGGTGGCACGTGTGGGCCAATGCCTGGGGACTGGCTGGCCGCTTGCCGCCGCCGGAGCGCTATCGGCGTTCGCCTACGCCAGCCTGCCGGCCTACGCTGCACTGGCGGTATTGATGACCAGCCTGCTGCTGGCCTGGTACGTCATCGAGCGCCAGCACAGCCAAGCCATACAGCGCACGTTGGCTGCACACCCCAGGGCCTTCACCAGCCCGCTGGTGGCGCTGACCTATAGCGCCAGCCCCGGGCTGCATGGGCAAATGGATCTGGCCATGCTGAGTGAAGAAGCGCGCTTGCAAACCGCCTTGACCCGGCTTGAGGATGCAGGCGTGGGGGTAAAGGACCGGGCTTCACAATCCTCCAAACTGTCAGACACACAGGCCTCGATGCTTGACCGTCAACGCAGTGAAACGGATCAGTCCGCCACTGCCATCGCCGAGATGGCGGCAACCATCCAGCAGGTCACGCAGAACGTCCAGAGCACGGCCCATGCTGCCGGCGATGCCGATCAATTGGCTCAGCGCGGCAGTGAGCTGGCCCAGCAGAGCCTCCATGCCATGGACAGCATGAGTGATGCGGTCAGTGATATTGGCCAGGCCGTCAACGCACTCGCCCAGCAGACCCAGTCCATCGGCAGCGTGGTCGATGTGATCACAGCCATTGCCGAGCAGACCAACCTACTGGCACTTAACGCTGCCATCGAAGCGGCCCGTGCGGGGGAGCAGGGGCGGGGGTTTGCCGTGGTGGCCGACGAGGTCCGTTCGCTGGCACAGCGCACCCGCACCTCGACCGAGGAAATTCATCAGATCATCGCCACCCTGCGCGCGGGCACCGAGCGGGCAGTGAGTTCCGCCGGCCACGGCGAGCGCATCGCGCGCGACAGCAGGCAAAGCGTTGAGGCCGTGCAGAACGCGCTGGTCGGCATCGCCCAGGCGGTCAGCAGGATCACAGGCATGAGCCAACAGATGGCTGCTGCTTCCGAACAGCAAAGCCATGTGGCTGAAGACATCAACCAGCAGATCACGCGCATCGCCCAGTTGTGCGATCAAAGCGCCGGGCAGGCACGGCAAGGCGCGCAGATCAGCCAAGACCTCGAACGCATGGCCGACTACCTCTATGGCCTGGCCGAGCGCTTCAATCGCTGATCGCCCACACCTGCGCTGGGCACGCTTTGGGCTGAAGGCGTGCCGGTTGATCTGCGGTTCTGTGGCACAATGCGCGGCCAAGGAGACCCCATGTCCAGACCCCGCTGCGAGCGCTGCCTGCGCCCCCTCGACCATTGCCTCTGCGCCTTGATACCTGCGATCGGCAGCAGGACCCGCGTGTTGCTGTTGCAGCACCCAAGCGAAGCGTCCCATGCGCTGAACACGGCTCGCCTGGCAGCGCTAGGCTTGATCAATGCGCAGCTGCACGTGGGTGAGGTATTCGACGACCTGGACCGATGGCTGGCAATGCCGGGTTACCGGCCAGTGGTGTTGTTTCCGAGCGAGGGGGCGCAAGCGCTCGGGCCTTACACGCAGACCGACGACACACCGTTGTTGCTGGTCGTGCCGGACGGTACCTGGCGCAAGGCGCGCAAGCTGATGTATCTCAATCCGCTGCTGGCGGCTCTGCCGAAGGTCACCTTGGGGAATGTGACGCCGTCACGCTATCGTCTGCGCAAGGCGCCTGAGGCAGGCGCGCTTTCGACCATCGAGGCGGTGGTGCAGGCCTTGAACGTGCTGGAGTACCCTGCCAGCTTCGACGCGGTGCTGGCGCCGTTCGAGGCCTTGATCGAAGGGCAGATCCAAGCCATGGGTGCCGGCACCTACGAGCGCAATCATCACAAGGATACAGGGGCGCCCTGAGCGACGCCCCGGTCTGGTCAGCGCATCTCGGGCAGATGAGCTTCAGTGCGCACTTCGGTGGCTGCGTAGGCGTCAGGCGGTAGCGAGATGCGCTGCTTGCTCAACAGCTCGCCCATGGTGGCCAGTACCCGGTAGCGGGAATAGGCTTCGGTGTAGCGCACCTCGGTGTAGCGACGGTCCGCGTTGTACAGCTCGTTCTCACTGTCGAGCACGTCCAGCAGGGTACGTTGGCCCAGACCGAACTGGTCCTGGTAGGCGGCGCGCACCCGTTTGGTGGTGTCGGCGTACTCGCGCGCGGTAGGCAGCTGCTTGCTGGCGTTGTTCAAGGCGTTCCAGGCCAGGCTCAGGTTTTCGGTCAGCTCGCGCAGTGCATTGTTGCGAATGTCCATGGCCTGGTTGATCTTGTGCGCGTCGGAGTTCAGGCGGGCCTTGTCGCTGCCGCCGCGGAACAGGTTGTAGTTCATCTCAACGCCTGCCTGCCAGTCGTTGTTGCTGTGGCCTTTTTCACCGCCGGTATTGTTGTTGGCACCGGTGGCCAGAATGGCATCAAAGCGCGGGTAGAAGGTCGACTTGGCAACCTTGTACTGCTCTTCGGCGGCGTTCACGTCCGCCTGGGCCGACTTGATGTAAGGGTTGTTCTGGCGCATGCCTTCGCGTGCTTCTTCCAGCGTTGCTGGCATTTGCACGGCGACCGCTTGCGGATCTTCCAGCTCATCCGGTACACGGCCCACGACACTGAAGAAGTTGGCTTCGGCATCGGCCAGGTCCACCTCGGCGGTATCGAGGTTGTTCTCCGCCAGGGCGCGACGAGCACGGGACTGGTCCAGGTCAGCTGTACTGCCGACACCCCGTTCGTTGCGCAGGCCGATCTGGTCGTTCACCCGCAGGTGGGCTTGCAGGTTGTTCTTGGCCAGGCTTACCAGTTCGCGGCGCTTGAGCACTTCCAGGTACACCTCGATGGCGCGCAAGGCAACGTCCTGAGCCACTGCCTGGGTGTAGTACGCACGGGAGGTGGAGACCGCTTGGGTGCGGCCCACTTCGCTGGAGGTGTTGAAGCCATCGAAGATCATCTGCCGCAGGCGCAGGTCGGCCTGGGAATAGTTGAGGGTTTCCTTGTTATGACGGCCTTCGGCACGCGTGTTGGCGTTGTCCGAGCGCTGGCGACCGTAGCCCGCCACCAGGTCGACGGATGGGTAGTAGCCGCCGCGGGCGAACTTCACATCTTCATCGGCAGACAACTTGCTGTTGCGGTTCGAGCTGACCTGGGGGTGGTAGTCCACAGCGCTTTGGACAGCTTCGGTGATCGACATCGCCTGCACGTGAGCACTTGCCAGAGCCAACAGCAACGCACTGGTGATGGGGTTCAAAAGACGCATGGGTACCTCTCCCTGATCCTGGGTTTTCCTACAAATCGCCAAAAAAATGACTATATTCCGATGCCGTATAGTGTTGCAGGTTTTTAAGCCCACAGCTAAGTACATTCATTGAGATGAGTAAGAAGATTTATTCATATCAACGTGCCATGTTCGACATTAATTGTCTAACGCTGCGAAGGGAAGCTGCTGACTCAGATGTCATCAAGCGCTGTCGAGCGGGCGCAAAGTGGCGGCTGCAGGCAGTTCCAGAACGAATCTAGATAAAAGAATGGCGGGGTAGGCCAAATTGATATTTGGCGACAAATTATTGTCACTCAGGCTGTCTGTAGGTTTTTTGCCGAAGAATGTAGAACGTTACACCCACCGCACTGGCCAGCATGAACAACCGTGCCCAGGGAAACGGAACCAGATAGCAGGAAACGGCGATGCTCAACCACATCAGGCCTATGGCATAGGCCTTGGCTTTGAGGGGCATACCCTCGCCGCCTAGGTAGCCCCGGATCCAGGGCCCCAGGCGAGGGTGATTGACCAACCAGTCGTGAAAGCGTGGCGAGCTGCGGGCAAAACACGCCGCTGCCAGCAGGAGAAACGGCGTGGTCGGCAGCACCGGCAGGAAGATGCCAACCACGCCCAGCGCCACGCTCAGCCAGCCGATGGCCAGCAGCAGGTAGCGCATGCCCGGCTTAGTGGTGACGGGGCTTGAGCAGGGCCGGTTTCTCTTCTGGGGCATGCAACAACAGGAACAGCGCGGTCAAGGCCTCGGGAATCTGCACGATCATGTCGTCCTGAAGGCTGGCATTGCTGGCGATGTCGGCAAATTCAGGCTGCTCGTCGAACAGGCCCGAACCGACCATGATCGGCAGCAGCATTTCGCTCACTTCCTCTTCGGCATTCTCGAACCAGGCTTCCTCGCGCAGGAAGACCCCTTCCATGAAGCCGATGCACCAGCCGCGCAGGTCGGAGTCGTCAGGGTCATCGCCCAGATCCAGGTCGCAGGGCAGCTCGAACTCGTCATCACTGGCCAACTGGCGCGCGATATGGCCTTTGAGTGCAACCAGCGTGGCCTCGATCTCGACGCGCTGGGCCTCGCTGGCGTAGTGCGGTTCTTCGGCGAACAAGGCGTCGATCCATTCGCGCTCGGGCACCTCTTCGGCGTTGATCGACAAGGCAGTGAGGTAGCCGTGGGCGGCGACATAGTCCAGCGCTTCTTCGTGCAGCTCGTCGGCGTCGAGGAAGGCTTGCAGGCGGGTCAGTTGCTCGGCGAAGGACATTACGGGGCTACCTTGGGAATAAACGATACCGAATTCTAGCACCTTGCAGCGTCAGCGGGGCAAAGACACGCCCATCGCAACGGTGCCAGTGCAGGGAGCGGGTGCGGTATACTTGGCGGTTTCCAGGCCAGGGCCCACCGTTCTCGGGCCCTTGGCAAAAACCGCTTACGCATTCGGCGTGTGCGGCGCGGGTTTTTCGTCCAGCCTGTAGCGGGGTGGTACGGCGTTTTTGGAGTTGCACATGCTCGAACAGGCTCAGCGCGTTCTCAAGGACATCTTCGGCTACGACAGCTTCCGAGGGCGCCAGGCAGCGATCATCGAATGCGTAGCCAATGGTGGCGATGCCCTGGTGCTGATGCCCACAGGTGGCGGCAAGTCGCTGTGTTTCCAGGTACCGGGGTTGCTGCGCCCAGGCCTGACCGTGGTGGTGTCGCCGTTGATCGCACTGATGGACGACCAGGTCGCCACGCTCGATGAACTGGGTGTATCGGCCGCTGCCCTGAACTCCACGCTCAATGCCGAGCAACAACGGGAACTGGCTGGGCGCCTGCGCCGCGGCGAGGTGAAGATGCTCTACCTGGCGCCAGAGCGCCTGGTGCAACCGCGCATGCTCGATTTTCTGCGCGACCTGGACATTTCGCTGTTCGCCATCGACGAAGCCCACTGCGTGTCCCAGTGGGGCCACGATTTTCGCCCCGAATACTTGCAACTGGGCCAACTGGCCGAGCTGTTCCCGCATGTGCCACGTATTGCGCTCACCGCGACCGCAGACATGCGTACCCGGGAGGAAATCGTCCAGCGCCTGCACCTGCAGGGGGCCGAGCGCTTCCTCTCGAGCTTCGACCGGCCGAACATCTTCTACCGCATCGTCCCCAAGGAAGCGCCCCGCAGGCAGCTCATGGCGTTTCTGGGCGAACGCCGTGGGAACGCAGGCATCGTCTATTGCCTGTCGCGCAAGAAAGTCGACGAAACCGCTGCGTTTCTCTGCGACCAGGGCTTCCCCGCGCTGCCTTACCACGCCGGCCTGCCGGCTGAGACGCGCTCGGCCAACCAGCATCGGTTCCTCAACGAAGAAGGGCTGATCATGGTCGCGACCATCGCCTTCGGCATGGGCATCGACAAGCCCAACGTGCGTTTCGTCGCGCACCTGGACCTGCCAAAGTCGCTGGAAGCCTACTATCAGGAAACCGGTCGTGCCGGTCGTGACGGCCTGCCTTCGGACGCTTGGATGGCGTACGGCTTGCAGGACATGGTCATGCTCAAGCAGATGCTGCAGAACTCCGAGGGTGACGAGCGCCACAAGCGCATCGAGCAGCACAAGCTCGACGCAATGCTTGCCTTGTGCGAGGAGACACGCTGCCGACGCCAGACCTTGCTGGCGTACTTCGATGAGACGCTGGAACAACCCTGCGGGCACTGCGACAACTGTGTCGACAACGTGCAGACGTGGGATGCCACCGAGCCCGCCCGCCAGGCATTGTCAGCAGTGTTTCGCACCGGCCAGCGCTATGGCGTGGGGCATCTGGTGGACGTGCTGCTGGGCAAAAGCACCGAGAAAGTGACTAATTTCGGTCATGACAAGCTGTCGGTGTTCGGCGTCGGCAAGGCGCTGGCCGAGGCCGACTGGCGCTCGCTGTTCCGCCAACTGGTAGCCCGTGGCCTGGTCGACATCGACCTGGAAGGCTACGGCGGCCTGCGCCTGTCGGACAGCTGCCGCCCGCTGCTGCGCGGCGAAGTCACGTTGCAACTGCGCCGTGATCTGAAACCGCAAACCGTAGCCAAGGCCTCGTCTTCTGGCGGCAGCCCGGCGAGCCAGTTGGTGCGTGCAGAAGAACGCGAATTGTGGGAAGCGCTGCGCACCTTGCGCCGCAAGCTTGCCGAAGAGCATCGCGTCCCGCCTTACGTCATCTTCCCGGACTCCACCTTGCTTGAGATGCTGCGCAGCCAGCCGGTGACCCTGAGTGACATGGCGCAGGTCAGCGGTGTCGGCGCCCGCAAGCTGGAACGCTACGGGCAGGCATTCCTGGAAGTGCTCAATGGCAGCGGCGGCACCCCCGAGGCGCCGAAGGTGGTACTGGACTTGCGTCATGAACTGGTCAGCTTGGCCCGCGCTGGCATGACGCCGGCGCAGATCGCCGGTCAGCTCGACTGCACTGAAAAGAACGTCTACAGCCTTCTGGCTGAGGCCTTGGGGCGTCAGGAGCTTAACCTTGAACAGGCGCTGGACCTGCCGGAAGATCTTCTGTCGGAGATCCAGGATGCCTTCCTCGACGGCGAAGGCGAATTGCCACCCGTTTCCACCATTGCGCCGTTGTTCGGATCGCGTGTGCCAGACGGCGTCCTGCACTGCGTGCGCGCCGCCTTGGCGGCTGAGTTCGAGCTGTGACAGTGCACGCTACCGGCTCGGCCCGAGCGGTTTGCTGATCCGTGTCACGCCAGCGCACATTTACCCTGCAGCAGCGCATCCCGACGGCTTGCCTCGTCGGGCTGCGCATGATTAGCTGCCTAACAATTAGAACTGTTCGACGAGTCGCTTTATGCCCCTGACTGACAATCAACACCGCTTCGGCATGCAGCTTGCCCAGATGTCCCGTGGTTGGCGCGCCGAGCTTGATCGCCGTCTGGCCGGCCTCAACCTGTCACAGGCGCGGTGGCTGGTGCTGCTGCACCTGGCACGGTTCGAGGAAGCGCCCACCCAACGCGAACTGGCGCAGAGCGTCGGCGTGGAGGGCCCGACCCTGGCGCGGTTGCTCGATAGTCTCGAAGGGCAGGGGCTGGTGCGTCGCCAGGCCGTTGTCGAAGACCGGCGGGCCAAGAAGATCCTGCTGTGCCCCCCAGCCAAGCCCCTGATCGAGCAGATCGAGACCATCGCCAATCAGCTACGCATCGAGCTTTTCACAGGCGTCGATGAAGCGGACCTTGAGGTCTGCATGCGGGTCCATGCCAAGATTCTGAGCAACCTGGAAAAGCCCTGATCCACCGTTTGCGAGGCGCATCACCATGACCGAGCCAAAGCCTGAAGTCGTCATCACCTATTGCACCCAGTGCCAGTGGCTGCTGCGTGCCGGCTGGCTGGCCCAGGAGCTACTCAGTACGTTTGGCCAGGACCTGGGGCAGGTGGCCTTGCAGCCGGGCACCGGTGGCGTCTTTCGCATCACCTGCGATGGCGTGCAGGTGTGGGAGCGCAAAGCCGATGGCGGCTTCCCTGAAGCAAAAGTGCTCAAGCAACGCGTACGCGATCAGATCGATCCACAGCGCGACCTGGGTCACAACGATCGCTAACCCCCCCGGCCGTGTCGATACTGCAGGCCGGCCCCTTGGCGTCAGAGGCGCACCTTGCCCAGCAGCACGTCCCTGAACATCGCGAAGTCGCCCAGCAGGCTATAGAAGGGATAGGTGAAAGTCGCAGGCCGATTCTTCTCGAAAAAGTAATGCCCTACCCAGGCCAGGCCGTAGCCGACCACGGGCACCGCCAGCAGCAGCATCCACTTGCCGCTGCCGATGGCGTAGGCCAGCAGAGCAATGACCAGGCTGGTGCCCACGAAGTGCAGGCGGCGGCACGTGGGGTTGCTGTGTTCACCGAGGTAGTAGGGGTAGAACTCGGCGAAGGTTCGGAATTGCGCTGTGCGGTCCATGACACTGCTCCGGAATATTGACTGGGAATGATAGACACGGCGTGGAGCCTGATTCGAGTCTAGAGTCAGTGACGAGGCGTACCAGTGACAATAGGCGCCAATTGAGTATCCTTGGGGTTCACCGCAGGAGCGGTCAGCATAAGAAGCGTGCCATGAGCGAAAGAACCACCTCCGCCAGCTGGGCATCTGGGATCGTCAAGGCGCTGGAGCTCGAAGGGCTCGATTGCCAGGCCATGTTCAAGCAGCTGGGGCTGGATTTCGCTGCTCTCGACGATCCGGATGCGCGCTTCCCGCAGGACGCCATGACCCGGCTCTGGCAACTGGCAGTTGAGCTGTCGGGCAATGAAGCAATCGGCCTGAACATGGCGCGCGTGGTCAGGCCGGCATCCTTTCATGTGGTGGGCTACGCGCTGATGTCCAGCCGCACGCTGGCCGAAGGCTTCGCACGGCTGGTGCGCTATCAGCGCATCATCGCCGAGAGCTCTGACTTGAGCTTCATCCTCACCCCCGAAGGCTATTCGCTGATCCTGACCGTGCATGGCGATCACCTGCCGCCCACCCGGCACAGTGCCGAGGCGTCGCTGGCCTGCGCCCTGTCGCTGTGCAAATGGCTCAGCGGCCGGCCGGTCCAGCCGCGACGGGTGCTGATACAGGGGCCGCCGCCCAAGCACCTGGAACCCTACAAAGTGGCCTTTCATTCCCCACTGATCTTCAATGCGCCCCATGATGCCCTGGTGTTCGAGCGGGCTGACATGGAGGCGCCACTGCCCACAGCCAACGAAGCCATGGCCGTATTGCACGACCGGTTCGCCGGTGAATACCTGGCACGCTTCTCGGAGACCCGCGTGACCCACCGGGTGCGCCAGGTGCTGTGCCGCATCCTGCCCCAGGGCGAGCCCAAGCGTGAAACCCTGGCACAGGCGTTGCACCTGTCCCAGCGCACCTTGCAGCGCCGGTTGCAGGATGAGGGCACAAGCTTCCAGGCGTTGCTCGACGATACCCGACGCGAACTGGCCGAACAGTACTTGGCCCAGCCCAACATGACCCTGCTGGAAACCGCCTACCTGCTTGGCTTTGCCGACCCTAGCAACTTTTACCGGGCCTTTCGCCGTTGGTTTGGCGTCACGCCCAGCGAGTACCGGGCTCGCCTGGGCACCGATATCGACGGAGTCAGTGACGCCAGAAAGCCGGCATGCACAACACCAGCACGGTGATGATTTCAAGCCGGCCCAGCAACATGCCGCCGGCCAGGATCCACTTGGCGGCGTCGGGCAGCTTGGCGTAGTTACCCGACGGCCCGATCACTTCGCCAAGGCCCGGGCCCACGCCGGACACCGTCCCGGCCGCGCCGGTCAGGGCGGTCATCCAGTCGACCCCCAGCAGTGACAGTAGCAACGCCATCACGCAGATGGTGATGGCGAAGAAGAAGGAAAACGTGAGGATCGAGCGTACGATTTCTTCGTCGAGGCGGTGCCCGTTGTACTTCTGCTTGATCACCGCCCGGGGGTGGATCAATTGGTTGAGGTTGGCCTTGAGCAGGATATAGGCCACCTGGAAGCGGAAGATCTTGATACCGCCGGCCGTCGAACCGGAACACCCGCCCACGAACCCCAGGTAGAAGAACAGCATCAACGAAAAGTTGCCCCACAGACTGTAGTCACCCAACGCAAAGCCTGTGGTGGTCACGACCGAGGTCACGTTCAGCGCGACGTGCCGCAAGGCATCGAGCCAGTGCAGGTTGGTGGTGTACCAGTACCAGGTGCCCAGGATCACCCAGGTCGCCACCAGCATGCCCAGCAAGCCCTGCACCTGTTGATCGCGGATCAGGGCCCCGCGGTTGCCGCGCAACGTGGCCACGTACAGGGTGAACGGCAGGCTGCCGAGGATCATCACCACCACGGCCACCCAGTGCACGGCGGGCATGTCCCACTTGGCCAGGGACTGGTCGGAAGTTGAAAAACCGCCGGTGGAAATCGCCGACATGGCATGGTTGATCGCATCGAACGGGCTCATGCCGGCCCACCAGAACGCCAGAGCACCGAAGATGGAAAAGCCGACATAGACCCCGACGATGGACTTGGCGACCATGTGCGAGCGCGGCATCACTTTCTCGGAGCGGTCCGAGGATTCGGTCTGGAACAGCCTCATGCCACCGATGCGCAGCAGGGGAAGAATGGCCACCGCCATGGCGATGAAGCCAATACCGCCCAGCCAGTGCAGCATCGAGCGCCACATCAGGATGCCGGGCGACATGCAGTCCAGGCCGCTGAGTACGGTAGCGCCGGTGGCGGTGATGCCCGACATGCTTTCGAAAAACGCATCGGTGTAGCTGATGTGCTGCGTAAGCAGAAAGGGCAGGGCAGCGAACACGCACACCACCACCCAGGAGCATACCGTCAGCAGGTACATGTCGCGTGGACGCAGGTGCACGTGTTCGGGCCTGCCGGGCACCACCAGCAGCAGGCCCGCCACGAAGGTAATCAGGCTCGACCATAGAAAGGACGGCAGGTCGCGGGTGTGTTCGAAGATCACCAGGGTGGCCATGGGGACAGCCATGCCCACGGCGAGCGTGATGAGGAAGATGCCGATGATGAAACCAATGATCCTTAGGGTCGGCAACGCCATGTGTTCTGCTCGGGCTCGAAACGGAAGGGCGCCATTCTACCTGTGGGGCGCAAAGGCTCAAGGCCAAGCTGCATCTTCATGCTGCAGGCCCTGGATGAGGTCGTGCTTGCAGCCTGGCGTCGGCCCCTTGAGAATGGCCGCACATTCATGTTCCAGGAGGGTAGCCGATGGAGGCTCTCGACGCATTGCTCAACCGGGTTTCGGTCCCGCGCCTAACCGACCCTGCGCCCAACGATGCCCAGCGTGAGGCCTTGTTCCAGGCTGCGCTGCGCGCCCCGGACCACGGTCAACTACGTCCTTGGCGCTTTCTGACTATCGAAGGACCGGCACGCGAGCGGTTGGGTGAGCTGTTCGCCAGCGCAGTCCAAAAGCGTGGCGATGCCAGTGAGGCTGCGTTGAGCAAGGCCCGCGCCATGCCGCTACGCGCGCCCTTGCTGATCGTGGTCATTGCCCGGTTGCACAAGCAGCACCCCAAGGTCCCGGTGCTTGAGCAGCAACTGGCGGCAGGGTGCGCGGCCCACGGCATACTGATTGCCGCGCACGCCCAGGGCGTGGGTGCCGTATGGCGCACCGGGGACCTGGCCTTCGATGCCCATGTCCATGCAGGTCTGGGCTTGGCAGACAACGAGGAGCTGCTTGGCTTCCTGTATGTGGGTACGCCCTTGACCGAGCCTCGCACGGCGCCTGTGCTCGCCACTGCCGACTTCGTCAGCGCCTGGGGCGACTGACCCCCGCCGCGTTTGACCCAAGCCGTTGGCCATTGCGCAGACCTGCGCAGTGGCGTTAGTTAGCCGCCAGGCGCTTCCGCCACCGGCAGCTCCAGCGTTGCGACGAAACCGCCTTGTGGATGGTTGGCCAGTATCAGTCGGCCGCCATGGCGCTCTGCCGCCTTGCGTGCAATCGCCAGCCCAAGGCCGTGTCCCGAAGCTTGTTGTCCCGGCGCCCGGAAAAACGGCTCGCCCAGTTGAGCCAGGTGCGCAGCTGCCACGCCGGGGCCCCGGTCACGTACGCACACCCGAAGCATGTCGCCCTCGCGCCACGCGCTCAGCTCCACAGGTTGACCCGCCGGGGTAAAGCGCAGGGCATTGCGCAGCAGGTTGTCCACTGCACGCTCGATCAGGGTTGGCCAACCCTGCAGGGTCAACCCGGGTTGCGCTTCAAGGCGTACATCATGCTCAGGGGCCGTCAGTTGCGCGTCCTTGCGCACGCTGCCCAGCAGCGCGTTGAGATCGACCGTTTCGGCATGGGCTTGGTCGGCGTCCACGCGCGCCAAGGTCAAAATCTCACTGATCAGGTCTTCCAGGCGGTCGCATTCGCGGGTCAGGCGCGGCCACAAGGCCTGACGCTGCTCCGGCTCGGCCCGTTCGGCCAGGGCCAGGGCGATGCGCAGCCGGGCCAGTGGAGAACGCAGCTCGTGGGACACATCGCGCAGCAACTGGCGCTGGCTGGCGATGGTGCTCTGCAGGCGAGCGCCCATCTTGTTGAAATCCTTGGCCAGGACCCCGAATTCGTCGCGCCTGCCGGCCAGTTGCGCCAGGCTGTTCTGCTGGTAGGTACTCTGCCCCAGGTCGTGCACCGCGCCACGCAAGCGGCTCAGGGGGCGGGTGATGGACAGTGTCACGAACAGGCTGAACAAGGTCAGCACCACCAGGGCGATGCCCAGTGCGCTCAGCGGCCAGAGCAGGCTCTCGCGGTGCCAGGCATCGAGGGCGGGGTGGGGGATGCGGTAGATCAGCAGGTAGGACGCATTGCTCTGGGGGCTGGTGTATTCCTCGGTCAGGCGGCGCCACGGCAGGCGCCGGTCATCGTTGTGCTGCCTGGCTTCGAGTGCAGCCGCGCGCCGGGGAAAGGTGCCTGGCACCACAGCGTCGCCACTGTCGTCCAGCACTTGCACGTCGATCTTGTAGCGCGCCTTGCGCCTTTCGAGAAAATGCTGCGCTGCGCCGGGGCCTTCCTGCTCGTAGTGCCTGGCCCATTGGCTGGCTAGCGTGTTCAGCCCCGGATGACGGCTTAGAATCCAGGCGTCCTGGTTGAGCGTGTGCGCCAGCAGTATCGACAGCCCTGCTACCAGGGCGATGGCCAGCCAGAAGCTGGCCAGGATGCGCCAGAACAGTGAACGCACGTAGACCTCCCCAAACGATGAAAGCCCGCCGCGCGCCAGGCTAACCTGGGGCACGGCGGGCGCTGACACTGGAGCTTACTGGGACTTGCCGGCTTTTTCAGCTTTCCAGGCCTGGAACTCCTGCCACTCCGCCTTCTTGGCGGCGCGTTCTTTTTGCAGTTCGTCGAACTTCTTCTGCTGGTCTGGCTTGAGCAGGTTGCGGACCGCAGCGTCGGTCTTGTCGCGGCTAGCTTGCAT
Source organism: Pseudomonas parafulva (assembly GCF_002021815.1). Classification (NCBI taxonomy): domain Bacteria; kingdom Pseudomonadati; phylum Pseudomonadota; class Gammaproteobacteria; order Pseudomonadales; family Pseudomonadaceae; genus Pseudomonas; species Pseudomonas parafulva. Next base: position 3,246,245 of record NZ_CP019952.1, on the reverse strand, counting down.
CTCTTGCTTCATGGCTTTCTGGTCGGCCGCCGGCAGCTTGTCAAGGTAACGCTCCGTGATGTCGCGGCGCTGTTTCATCTGATCGCCCATCAGCTTGCCAATCTGGTCGCGCTGCTCGCGGCTCAGATCCAGCTCGTGGAATGCCGGGCCACCGCGATGGTGCGGGCCGTCATGGCGCGGGCCGCCGTCGGGCATGGCCATGGCAACGGTGGGCAGTGCGGCGGCGAACAGCAGGGCGGTAAGGGTCTTGCGCATGGTGTCTCTCCTGTCATGGGCCGGTGATCACCGGATGAGCACAGTCTAGGGAGATGATCGTCAAGCGCGGTCAGCGCACGGTAAAGGGAACGTAAAGGCAAGCTCCCTTCCCTGGCGTCAGCCTGGCGCAAGCGACTACAAGCAGTAGTAGTAGCCGCGGCTGCGCAGGGCGATGATGCGGGGTCGACCGTCGGCGTGAGGGCCGATCTTCTTGCGCAGATTGCTCACGTGCATATCCAGGCTGCGGTCGTAGAGCGTCAACCGCCGGCCAAGACCGATCTGCGCCAGCTCCTGTTTGTCCAGAGGCTCGCCCGGTTGGCGCAGCAATGCTTCGAGAATACGGCTTTCAGAGAGGGTCAGGGTCAGTTCGCGACCGTCAATGCTGGCCACCCCGCGGGCAGGGCTATAGACCAGGTCGCCCAGTTCCAGTTGGCTGGTGGCAGGGGCTGGATGGCTGCGGCGCAACACGGCGCGCAGGCGCGCGGTCAGCTCGCGCGGGTCGCACGGCTTGGCCAGGTAGTCGTCGGCGCCCAGTTCAAGGCCCAGGATACGGTCCAGCGGCTCGCCGCGGGCCGACAGCATCACCACGGGTAGGTCGGCATGCTCACTGCGCAGGCGCTTGAGCAGCTCAAGCCCGCTACCGTCGGGCAGCATCACATCCAGTACCACGGCCGATGGCGCACGGTCGGCCAAGGCCTGGCGTGCAGCCTGGCCATCGTGGCAGGCCCGCACGGTGAACCCTTCCTGGGTCAGCCAGCTGCTGAGCAGCTCGCACAGCTCCTGGTCGTCATCAATCAGTAACAGCTCGCTCATGACTCACTCAATTCAACCATTGACGGCGACGCGTTGGTCCGCCAGCCGCAAAGATACCCCAGTCTTGAGGTCTGCTGCCAACTGGCGATGCCGAGCACGCCTTCTAGGCGAGGTGTTTCAAGGCAGCACTTGCTTGAAGGGCTTGACCACGACCTGGTCGTAGACGCCTGCAGCGATGTACGGATCGGCATCGGCCCAGGCTTGGGCGGCGCTCAGGGAATCGAACTCGGCCACGATCAGGCTGCCGCTGAAGCCGGCCTGGCCTGGGTCGTTGCTGTCGATGGCCGGGTGTGGCCCGGCCAGTACCACGCGGCCTTGCGCCTTGAGCTGCTGGAGGCGCTCGATATGGGCCGGGCGGGCAGCCAGGCGTTTTTCCAGGGAGTTGGCGACGTCGCTGGCAATGATGGCGTAGAGCATGTCAGTCCTTGGGTTTGGAGGCAGAGGAGGTATCTTGCAGATGGCGCGACAGGTACAGCCCTTGGGCCACCAGGAACAGCACGGTCATGCCCAGGCTGCCGAACACCTTGAAGTCGACCCAGAACGCCGGGAAGGTGAAGGCGACGAACAGGTTGGCGGCGCCGCAGAACAGGAAGAATGCGATCCAGGCGAGGTTCAAGCGGGCCCAGATGGCATCGGGCAAGGTCAGCGCGTGGCCCATGATGCGCTTGATCAGTACCCGGTCGCCTATGAAGTGGCTACCGGCGAAGGCCAGGGCGAACAGCCAGTTCACCACGGGCGCCTTCCATTTGAGGAAGGTTTCGCTGTGAAAGGCCAGGGTCAGGCCGCCAAACACCAGGCAGGCGACCAGCGTCAGCCACTGGCCTTTCTCAAGCTTGCGCTGGCGCAGGAACAACGCGCCGTATACCACCAGCGAGCTGATGATCAGCATGGCAGTGGCACTGTAGATACCACCGAATTCGAAGCTGTGTCCGGCCAGCTCGACAGGCCGTGGATCCAGTTTGTAGACGATGAAGAACAGCAGCAGCGGGATGAAATCGATGAATTGTTTCACAATGGCAGCCAGAACCGGGATGTGACGGCATAATAACAAACATCGAATCCAGCGAAAGCGCTACTCCATGAATGTTGATCTGCACTGTCACAGCACGGCCTCCGATGGCGCCTTGTCGCCTTCGGCCTTGGTCGCCCGGGCCTTCGAGCACGGGGTGCGTACGCTGGCGCTCACCGACCACGATACCCTCGAAGGCCTGGCCGAGGCCCGCCAAGCCTGCCGCGAGCACGGCATGCAATGGGTCAGCGGCGTCGAGCTGTCCTGCACCTGGGGCGGCGCAACCATTCATATACTCGGTTACAACTTTCCCGTGGACGCTCCGCCCTTGTTGGCAGCGATCGAGGCCCTGCACCGCGGCCGCTGGTTGCGTGCCGAGGAAATCGACAGGCGCCTGGCGGCCAAGGGCATGCCCGGGGCGCTGGAAGGTGCCCGGCAAATCCAGCAGGCGCTCGGTGACAGTGGCAATGCCCCGGCCCGGCCACACTTTGCCGATTATCTGGTGCGTGCCGGCCACGTCAAAGACCGTGGCGAGGCCTTCCGCAAGTGGCTCGGCGCCGGCAAGCTCGGTGACGTCAAGCAGCATTGGCCATCACTGGAGGAAACCGTTGCCACCCTGCGCCAGTCCAATGCATGGGTGAGCCTGGCGCATCCCATGCATTACGAGCTGACGCGCAGCAAGCGCAGGCGCCTGATTGCCGACTATATTCAGGCAGGCGGGCAGGCGCTTGAAGTGGTCAATGGGATGATGCCGGCCGAGCAGGTGGGCACTTTGTCCATCCTCACCCGTGAGTTCGGGCTGCTGGCAAGTGCTGGCAGTGACTTCCATGGCCCCGGCACCTGGGGCGAAATCGGTGCCTATCGGCCTTTGCCCGAGGACCTGCCACCTGTGTGGCACCGTTTCAGCCATGAACAGCCATTGCCGGTTTGAACAGGACGACGATGTGAGCCAATTTTTCCAGATTCACCCGGAAAACCCACAGCCGCGGCTGATACGCCAGGCGGTCGAGATCATTCGCAAGGGTGGGGTCGTGGTCTACCCGACCGACTCGGCCTATGCACTGGGTTGCCAGATCGGTGACAAGTCAGCCATCGAACGGGTGCGCCGTTTGCGTGGGTTGGACAAGACCCACAACTTCACCCTCATGTGCTGCGACATGTCGCAGCTGGGCTTGTATGCCAAGGTCGATACCGGCACCTTCCGGCTGCTCAAGGCCCATGTGCCGGGGCCGTACACCTTCATTCTCAACGGCACCCGCGAAGTGCCGCGCCTGTTGTTGCATGAAAAACGCCGCACCATCGGCTTGCGCGTGCCTGACCATGCCATCACCCTTGCACTGCTTGCCGAGCTGGGTGAACCCTTGATGAGCGTGAGCCTGATCCTGCCTGGCGACGCCGAACCCATGACCGATCCCTACGAAATCCGCCAGCGCCTGGAACACCATGTCGATCTGGTGATCGATGGCGGCTACGGTGACCTCAAGGCGTCGACCATCATCGACCTGTCAGGCGAGGAGCCCGAGCTGATTCGAGAGGGCTGCGGCGACCCTACTCCGTTCTTGGTCAGCGCGTGACCTCCGAACCGTTAGCCCAGGCAACGGCTGCGCCTGCCGAGCTGCCAGGCCAGTTGCAGCTGGCACTGGTCTACGGCGAGGCCGTGACCGAGCTGCCGCTGGACTTGTACATACCCCCCGATGCCCTGGAGGTCATTCTCGAAGCGTTTGAAGGGCCGCTGGACCTGCTGCTGTACCTGATTCGCAAGCAGAACATCGACATCCTCGATATCCCGGTGGCAGAAATCACGCGCCAGTACATGGGCTACGTCGAGTTGATGAAAACCGTGCGCCTTGAGCTGGCTGCCGAGTACCTGGTGATGGCCGCCATGCTGGCTGAAATCAAGTCGCGCATGCTGCTGCCGCGCAGCGTCACGGTCGAGGAGGAGGAGGGCGACCCGCGCGCCGAGCTGATCCGACGCCTCCAGGAGTATGAACGCTTCAAGGCTGCCGCTGAGGGACTGGACGGGTTGCCCAGGGTCGGTCGTGACCTGGTCGTGCCGTGCCTGGAGGCGCCCCAGGCAAAGGTACGTAAACTGTTGCCGCAGGTCAGCCTGCCGGAGCTGCTGGCATCCATGGCCGAAGTGATGCGCCGCAACGACCTGTTCGAAAGCCACCAGATCAGCCGAGAGACCCTTTCGACCCGAGAGCGCATGGGGCAGGTGCTGGAACGCTTGAAAGACGGAGGTTTCGTGGCCTTCATCGATCTGTTCGCCCCCGATGAAGGCAAGCTGGGGGTGGTGGTCACGTTCATGGCTGTGTTGGAACTAGTAAAGGAAAGCCTCGTCGAACTGGTGCAAAATGAAGCCTTTGCCGCCATCCATGTGCGGTTACGCCCTGCTCCTGCTGAAGACGCCCATGAACCTGAATGACCCCCGCGACCTGGCCCCGCTGATCGAAGCCTTCCTGCTGGCCTCTGGCAAGCCACAATCGCTCGAGCGCCTGTACGAGCTGTTCGAGGAGCCCGAGCGGCCCGAGCCGAAGACATTCAAGCGCGCACTCGAGGTGCTGGGCAAGTCGTGCGCCGGTCGTGCGTTCGAGCTCAAGGAAGTGGCCAATGGTTATCGGCTGCAGATTCGCGAGGATTACGCCCCTTGGGTCGGCCGGCTGTGGGAAGAGCGCCCGCAGCGCTACTCCCGGGCGCTGCTCGAGACCCTGGCGCTGATCGCCTATCGCCAGCCCATCACCCGTGGTGAAATCGAGGACGTGCGTGGCGTGGCGGTCAACAGCAACATCGTCAAGACGTTGGTCGAGCGCGAGTGGATACGCGTGGTGGGCCATCGGGAAGTGCCCGGGCGGCCGGCCCTGTTCGCCACGACCAAGGCGTTTCTGGATCATTTCAACCTCCGCAGCCTGGATGAGCTGCCAGCACTGGCCGAATTGCGCGAGATGGAGCCCGAGCCCGCGCTCGACCCGGACGACGCCCCGGTACCGGCGCACTTGCAGGCCCTGGCCGACGCCAGCCTGGGCGAGGACGAAGAGGCTGAACCGGTCAAGGACGAGACCAGCTTTCGCAGCCTGCTCGTGGAGCTCGACGCCATGGAGCAGGGCCTCAAGACCGATTTCGACGACGTGCTCCAGCACGACCCTGGTGCCGAAGCATCGCTGGAGGGGGAGCAGAACGAGCAGGCCTGAACGCCGCAACGCCATCTGCTGTGGCCAGGGGCCTGGCCGCCGACCAGGGCCCGCCTGGCAGAAAGTCCTGGCAAGGGGTGTAAAAGCTTCTACCCTCCCATGCATTCATGCGGCGAACCACGTATGATGCGCGGCCTTTTGGCGCGTTCGTTGCCAGAAACCTGTTTTCATTCCTACACCGGGAGGTGCCCAGATGAGTGAGCAAGACCTGCAAGATACCCAGATCACCCCACCTGTTGGCGAGAAGCTGCAGAAAGTTCTCGCGCGCATTGGCGTGGGCTCGCGCCGTGACGTCGAGGCCTGGATCAGCCAGGGCCGCATCAAGGTCAACGGCGTTGCAGCCACCCTTGGCCAGCGCGTCGACCTGCATGACGCCATTGCTGTGGACGGCAAGCTGATCAAGCGTGAAGAGGCGGCCGAGGCGACGCGCCGGGTGATCATGTACAACAAGCCCGATGGCGAGATCTGCACCCGCGACGACCCGGAAGGTCGCCCGACCGTGTTCGATCGCCTGCCACGCCCCAAGGAAGGTCGCTGGATCAACATCGGCCGTCTGGACATCAACACCACCGGTCTGCTGCTGTTCACCACCGACGGTGAGCTGGCCAACCGCCTGATGCACCCGTCGTACGAAATGGACCGCGAATACGCCGTGCGCGTACGTGGGGAAGTGGACGACGAGATGCTCGAGCGCCTGAAGGCGGGTGTCATGCTCGAGGACGGCCCGGCCAAGTTCACCGACATCCAAAAGGCACCAGGCGGCGAAGGCTTCAACCACTGGTACCACTGCGTGGTGATGGAAGGCCGTAACCGTGAGGTGCGTCGCCTGTGGGAGTCGCAGGGCATGGTGGTCAGCCGCCTGAAGCGTGTGCGCTTTGGCCCGGTGTTCCTCAACTCGGACTTGCCCATGGGCCGCTGGCGTGAAATGACCCAGGGTGAAATTGACATCCTGGCGGCCGAGGTGGGCTTGCAGCCCGTGGCGTTGCCGGCCATGAAGCTCAAGGCCAAGGACAAGATGGAGCGCCTGCAGCGCAAATCGTCCCGCCCCCTGGGCCGTGGTGAGCGCGTGCGTAGCCTGCGCCCAGCCCAGGACGGCGCAGCGGCCGGCGAGCGCCCAGCACGCCCGACGCGCGAAGAGTCGCCACGCAAAGGCAACCGTGGCAGCGCAGTGGCCGAGCGCCCGAGCGAAATGCGCAAGCGCCCGGCCAAGCCCGAGGGTGACAAGCCAGCTGGCCGTGGTCGCGGCAAGCCGCGCGGCTGAGCCTGCGGGGCCATCATGATGGCCCTTGCCTGTGTACCGACGCTGAACACATTGGGGCTGCTGCGCAGCTCATTGCCGGCAAGCCGGCTTCTGCACTCGGCGAGTAACTCGCGATGAGCAGGAGTCAGTTGGCTGACGATGGGGCGCGAAGCGGCCCCAATGTGCAACCAGCTACCTGAACTGCGCTCCTGTCCAGATGCAACCCACCAGACGGTGCAATTCGGCTGCTCTCGCGCAATTCATGGACCGAGCGTAACCCGTTGGGCGAAAAGCCATTTCGTTCGTTTGGCAACTCAGATTGCCAGCTTGTAAGGATTTTTTTACAAGCATCGACCAATTCTCGCAGCAAATCGGAAAACTTCCCCGGGCGTAAAGAAAGCTTGCCGGAGCACGGGTGCTCGGTTGCGCCGTCAGCCCCGTCCCTATCTTGCCTAAACCCCGGCCCCAAGGTGTTATAGCCCTCATTGCCCCGTGCAACAGCCCGCCGCAGAGCCGGTTGATAAAACAACAATTGGAGGCGCCATGTACGCCGATCACCTCGCCCACAAAGGCCATTACCCCAGGAACGCTGCGTTTTTTCCGCCGGAAACCACGCAACGCGTTGACGCCTGCGCGCTCGCAGGGTTATACAGTGCGCCGCGTTTTACCTGTGACCCCCTTGCGTACCGCGCACTCCTGACCCCGCCCGGTTGACTCGACCGCGCAGTTTCACCCTCAGGAAACAAGGTGACCACCTTGCCCATTCCGCTGCGCCACGAGCGCGGTGGGTCCGATTCCGTCACAGATAAAAACAATGCAGGTGACTTCGTTCATGAGTGGACACGACAAGCATTCAGGCGAGCTCAAGCGGGGCCTGAAGAACCGCCATATTCAGTTGATCGCTTTGGGTGGCGCCATCGGTACCGGCCTGTTCCTGGGTTCGGCAGGCGTGATGAAATCCGCCGGGCCCTCGATGATCCTGGGCTACGCGATCTGTGGCTTCATCGCTTTCATGATCATGCGCCAGTTGGGCGAAATGATCGTCGAGGAGCCCGTGGCCGGATCGTTCAGCCATTTCGCCCATACCTACTGGGGGGGCTTTGCCGGCTTCCTGTCGGGCTGGAACTGCTGGGTGCTGTACATCCTGGTGGGCATGTCCGAACTGTCTGCCGTGGGCAAGTACGTGCACTACTGGTGGCCGGAAATCCCTACCTGGGTGACAGCCGCTGCCTTCTTCGTGCTGATCAACGCCATCAACCTGATGAACGTGAAGTTCTTCGGCGAGGCCGAGTTCTGGTTTGCCATCATCAAGGTGGTGGCCATTGTCAGCATGATCGGCCTGGGTGCCTACCTGCTGACCAGCGGCAGCGGCGGGCCTGACGCGACCGTGGCCAACCTGTGGTCGCACGGTGGCTTCTTCCCCCATGGGGTCAGTGGGTTGGTGATGGCCTTGGCGTTCATCATGTTCTCGTTCGGGGGGCTGGAGATGCTCGGCTTCACGGCCGCAGAAGCTGACAAGCCCAAGACCGTGATCCCCAAGGCCATCAACCAGGTCATCTACCGTATCCTGATTTTCTACGTCGGCGCGTTGGTGATCCTGTTGTCGCTCACGCCATGGGACACCTTGGTCGCCAGCATCGATGCCTCCGGCGGCAGCTACGGCAGCAGCCCGTTCGTGCAGGTGTTCTCGTTGCTGGGCAGCGATGTGGCCGCCAACCTGCTGAACTTCGTGGTCCTGACCGCGGCCTTGTCGGTGTACAACAGCGGCACCTACTGCAATGCCCGCATGTTGCTGGGCATGGCCGAGCAGGGCGATGCGCCGGCTGCCCTGGCCAAGGTCGACAAGCGTGGCGTACCGGTGCGTTCGATTCTGGTGTCGGCGGCCGTAACCCTGATCGCCGTGCTGCTCAACTACCTGATGCCTTCCAGCGCGCTGGAGCTGCTGATGTCGCTGGTCGTGGCCACCCTGGTGATCAACTGGGCCATGATCAGCTACTCGCACCTCAAGTTCCGCCAGCACCTCAACCGCACGGGCCAGAAACCCCTGTTCAAGGCGCTGTGGTACCCCTATGGCAACTATGTGGTGCTGGCGTTCGTGGTCCTGATCCTGGGCATCATGCTGCAGATTCCGGGTATCCAGGTTTCCGTCTACGCCATTCCGGTCTGGTTGCTCTGCATGTTCGTCGCTTATGTCATCAAGTCACGGCGCAAGGGCGTTGTCCCTGCGGCCATTGGCAGCACCGCCAAATAAGCATCGTACAGCCGCATGCGAAACCCGAAGCGTTGCCCGCTTCGGGTTTCTTCTTTTCTGCGTGTCAGATCTGTTCCAGCAGCCACGCCCTGAACGCCCGCAGCGAAGGTAGCGCCTCGTTACGCGGTGGATAGATCAGGTAATAACTGCGCTGACTGGCGAATGCCAGGCCTGGGCTGTACAGCGCTCCTTTGGCCAGCTCGTCTTGCACGAGCACGCGGGGCACCAGGCCCACCCCAATCCCCGCCTGCACGGCCTGAATCAAGTGCGAGGTCAACTCGAAGCTGGGGCCCAGGCGCATGCTTCGGTGGGGCAGGCCGTGGTGCGAGAACCATTCACCCCAGGCATGGGGGTTGTTGGCCACGTTCAACAGCAACTGCTCGCTGATGCGGGTGGGGCTCCAGTGCGGTTGTTCGTTCGCGGCCTGCGCCGGGAGAATCACCAGCAGCTCCTCGGCATGCAGGCGATGGCTGATCAGCCCCGGCAGGTCACGGCTGGCCACGCCAATGGCGGCGTCGATCTCGCTGGTGTCGAAGTCGATGGCTTCGATCCGTGAATGCAAGTGCACGAGCATGCCAGGGTGCGCCTTGTAGAAGTCGTTCAGGCGCGGCAACAGCCATTTGGAGCCAAAGGTGGGCAGGGTGGCCAGGCGCAGTGTGCCGACCCCGGACTGGTAGGCCAGCGCCTGGAGGGTCGCGCCCCGAATGCGGCCCAGTGCTTCGCTGAGCTCGCGCTGGTACAGCCGGCCGACGTCCGTCAACCGTACCTGGCGACCCTCGCGGCGAAACAGGGTAAGGCCCAGTTGCTGTTCCAGCGCCTGAACCTGCCGGCTGACCGCGCTCTGGGTCAGCGACAGTTCAGTGGCGGCGCGGGTGTAGCTCTGGTGCCTGGCGGCCGCCTCGAAGGCCAGCAGCAGGGACATGGACGGGGTCAGGTGGCGGTAATTCATTCATGAAAGTCATCGATAGCGGCAGGATTATCCGTTTGCCCCTGGCGCAAAACTACAGGAACATTGCCACATACGTCACCGTTGCCGGCACCACCCATGCCGCCACGACATCTTTTCCGTGAATCAGCCCTATTCCGAGGCCGTCCTTCGATGATCGCCCAGCTACCTACCGTTGCCCCTGACGCCGACTACCCGGCATTTCTCCAAGCCCTGCGTGACAGTGGTTTCCGTGGCCAGATCAGCGCCGACTACGGTACCCGAACCGTCCTGGCCACCGACAACTCCATCTACCAGCGTCTGCCGCAGGCCGCGGTGTTCCCCCTGGACGCCGATGACGTGGCGCGGGTCGCCACGCTGATGGGCGAGCCGCGTTTCCAGGCGATCAAACTGACCCCGCGCGGCGGCGGCACGGGCACCAATGGCCAGTCGTTGACCGATGGCGTGGTCGTGGACCTGTCGCGGCACATGAACGGCATTCTTGAAATCAATGCCGAGCAGCGTTGGGTGCGGGTGCAGGCGGGTGTGGTCAAGGACCAGCTCAACGCCGCCCTCAAACCCCATGGCTTGTTCTTTGCGCCTGAACTGTCCACGTCGAACCGGGCGACCGTGGGTGGCATGATCAACACCGACGCCAGCGGGCAGGGCAGTTGCACCTATGGCAAAACGCGCGACCATGTGCTTGAGCTGCACAGCATCCTGCTCGGGGGGGAACGCCTGCACAGCCTGCCGCTCGACGAAGAGGCGCTGCAGGCTGCGTGTACGGCGCCCGGTCGCGTGGGTCAGGTGTACCGCACGGCCCTGGATATCTGCGATACCCAGGCTGAACTCATCCGCACCACCTTTCCCCCGCTTAATCGCTGCCTGACCGGCTACGACCTGGCGCACCTGCGCGACGAGCAGGGCCGCTTCAACCTCAACAGTGTGCTGTGCGGCGCCGAGGGGTCGCTGGGGTATGTGGTCGAGGCCAAGCTCAACGTGCTGCCGATTCCCAAGTATGCCGTCCTGGTGAACGTACGGTACGCAAGCTTCATGGACGCGCTGCGCGATGCCAATGCCTTGATGGCGCAGCGGCCGCTGTCCATCGAGACCGTCGATTCCAAAGTGCTCGGGCTGGCGATGAAGGACATCGTCTGGCACAGCGTGGCCGAGTATTTCCCGGCCGACCCCGAGCGCCCCACGCTGGGCATCAACCTGGTCGAGTTCTGCGGTGATGACACCATCGAGGTCAACGCCAAGGTCCAGGCGTTTATCGATCACTTGCGCGCCGACACCAGCGTCGAGCGTCTCGGCCATACGCTGGCCGAGGGCGCTGAGGCGGTGACCCGCGTCTACGCCATGCGCAAGCGCTCGGTCGGCCTGCTGGGCAATGTCGAAGGCGAAGTGCGGCCGCAGCCCTTCGTCGAGGATACGGCGGTGCCACCGGAAAAACTCGCCGACTACATCGCCGAGTTCCGTGCCTTGCTCGACGGCTACGGGTTGGCGTACGGCATGTTCGGCCACGTCGATGCCGGCGTGCTGCACGTGCGCCCCGCGCTGGACATGAAGGACCCGGCTCAGGCGGCCTTGGTCAAGCCTGTCTCCGATGCGGTGGCTGCGTTGACCCGTCGCTACGGCGGTTTGTTGTGGGGCGAGCATGGCAAGGGCCTGCGTTCTGAGTACGTGCCCGAGTATTTTGGCGAGCTGTACCCGGCACTGCAGCGCCTCAAAGGCGCGTTCGACCCGCACAACCAGCTCAACCCCGGCAAGATCTGCACACCGCCCGGTGCCAGCGAGGGCCTGACCAAGGTCGATGGCGTGACCTTGCGTGGCGAGTTGGACCGCACCATCGATGAGCGGGTCTGGCAGGCCTATGGCAGCGCCGTGCATTGCAACGGCAACGGTGCCTGCTACAACTACGACCCGAACGACGCCATGTGCCCGTCGTGGAAGGCGACTCGTGAACGTCGGCACTCGCCCAAAGGGCGGGCTTCGCTCATGCGCGAGTGGTTGCGCCTGCAGGGTGATGCGGGCGTGGATGTATTGGAGGTGGCGCGCAAGCCGGTTTCATGGATCAAAGGGCTGCCTGCGCGGTTGCGCAACGAGCGGGCGCGGCGCCAGGGTCAGGCTGACTTTTCCCATGAAGTTTATGACGCAATGGCTGGCTGCCTGGCCTGCAAGTCCTGCGCAGGGCAGTGCCCGATCAAGGTCAACGTACCTGATTTTCGCTCGCGTTTTCTCGAGCTGTACCACACCCGGTACCAGCGCCCTCTGCGTGACTACTTGATCGGCTCGCTGGAGTTCACCATCCCCTATCTGGCCCATGCGCCTGGTCTGTACAACGCGGTGATGAGCTCGAAATGGGTCAGCCGCCTGCTGGCCGAGCAGGTAGGCATGGTCGATAGCCCGTTGATCAGCCGTTTCAACTTCCAGGCGACCCTGACACGCTGTGGCGTGGGCATGGCTACGGTGCCGGCGCTGCGCGAACTGACGCCTGCCCAACGCGAGCGCAGCATCGTGCTGGTGCAAGATGCCTTCACCCGTTACTTCGAGACGCCGTTGCTGTCGGCATTCATCGACTTGGCGCATCGCCTGGGCCACAAGGTTTACTTGGCACCGTACAGTGCCAATGGCAAGCCACTGCATGTTCAGGGCTTTCTGGGTGCCTTCGCCAAGGCCGCCGTGCGCAATGCCGCCCAGCTCAAGGCGTTGGCTGACTGCGGCGTACCGTTGGTCGGGCTGGATCCGGCCATGACCCTCGTCTATCGCCAGGAATACCTGAAAGTGCCTGGGCTCGAGGGGTGCCCCACTGTGCTGTTGCCTCAGGAATGGCTGCTGGGCGCACTGCCCGAGCAAGCGGCAGGGTGCACGTCCACCTTCCGTCTGATGGCCCATTGCACCGAGAAGACCAACGCCCCTGCCAGTACCCGGCAGTGGGAGCAGGTGTTCGAACGCATTGGGCTCAAGCTGATCACCGAGGCCACCGGCTGCTGCGGCATGTCAGGTACCTATGGACACGAGGCGCGTAATCAGCAGACCTCAAAGAACATCTTCGAACAGTCCTGGGCGCTGAAACTGGATAAGGAGGGGGAGCCATTGGCGACCGGTTATTCCTGCCGCAGCCAGGTCAAGCGCATGGCTGGGCGGCCGATGCGTCATCCATTGGAAGTGGTGTTGCAGTACGCCAGGGGCTGAAGGGAAACTTGCTCGACCGAGCGGTGTGAAAACGTGCTGAAACGCAAGGCGCCATATCAGCCGTTTTCACACAGCCAGTGCGCGCGGTCTAGTCCTGGTCGGCGCTGGTCTGATCGTCACCTTCCTGCTCGAGAGCAGGTGCCGAGTCAGCGTGGGCGGTAACGGTGGGCTCTTCTGGGTTCAGGCTTGGGAAGGGAAGATTCGGGATCTCATGCATCTCGTCGTTCCTCGCAAGTGTGAGTGAAAAGGCTGCGCCAGGCGCGTGTGAAGCTTCAAGAAGCTGGGGCAGGATACACAAGTCTGGATGACAGTTTGGCTTTTTTCCTACGCTCGGTTAGCCCAGCGGATCGATCAACTCAGGTCATGCCGCAGGCTCAAGGCTGTTCTGGCTGCATAAAAAGGCGTGACCGACGGCCACGCCCGTGTGAGCCCCGCGACTGAAGCCTTGGGCAGTTTACTTGCGCCCTTCGGCCGTCTCGGCAACTTTGTCGGTGCGTGCGCACATGATGAAGTCGTTACGGTGCAGGCCTTTGATCGAGTGGCTCCACCAGGTGACGGTCACCTTGCCCCACTCGGTCAGCAGTCCCGGGTGATGCCCTTCGGCCTCGGCAATTTCCCCGACGGCGTTGGTGAACGCCAGGGCATGCTTGAAGTTCTTGAACAAGAATACGCGCTCAAGCTCCATGTGGCCGTCACGCACTTCGATGTTCCAGTCCGGAATTTCGCGAATCAGCTCGGCCAGCTCCTGCTCGCTGACTTTTGGTGCATCGGCGCGGCAGGCTTCGCAGTGGGCTTGGTTCAAGGCATTCATACGTTGTTATCCATGTGGCGTTGTGAGTGGCAAGCAGCGTTCAAGCGGCAACCTTGGGTGGAAACTTCGGCGCGTGCAAGCCTAGCTGCTGGGCTTGCGCGACCATGCCCATGATGTCTTCGTGAGCAAGGTCGAACAGGCGCTTGAGCTCTGGCAGCACGAAGTACACCGGCTGCAGGATGTCGATCCGATAAGGGGTGCGCATGGCCTCGATGGGGTCGAAGGCCTGATGCTCGGGTTCGCCAGACAGGCTGTAGACCGTCTCCTTGGGCGAGGACAGAATGCCACCGCCGTAGATCTTGCGGCCGTTGGGTGTGTCCATCAGGCCGAATTCGATGGTCATCCAGTACAGGCGCGCCAGATAGACGCGCTGTTCCTTGGTGGCGGCCAGGCCCAGCTTGCCGTAGGTATGGGTGAATTCGGCAAACCAGGGGTTGGTCAGCAGCGGGCAGTGGCCGAAGATTTCGTGAAAGATGTCCGGTTCCTGGAGGTAGTCCAGTTCTTCGGGCGTGCGAATGAACGTTGCCACCGGGAAGCGCTTGCTGGCAAGCAGCTCGAAGAAGGTCTGGAACGGAATCAATGCCGGAACCCGTGCGACCTGCCAGCCGGTGGTTGCCCCCAGCACCTTGTTGATCTCACCTAGCTGCGGGATGCGGTCATGAGGCAGCTTCAACTGCTCGATACCGTCGAGGTATTCCTGACAGGCACGCCCTTCGATCACCTTCAGTTGGCGGGTGATCAACGTGTTCCACACGCCATGCTCCTGCTGCGGGTAATCGATGAACCCCTGCGCATCAGGCTCGCGTGCCACATAGTGGGTGTGCTTCATGGAGGTCTCCTGATCAGCTCTTGTCGTTATGTACAGGTAGGCATCAGAAATAACCCGTTAATGCACAGTGCACATCTACTCATGGAGGGGATAGGGCCCAGGCGGGCACGCTATTTTGTAAGGATAATTTTACAAAACCCCTGAATTGTCCCAACATCAAGCTCCTGCAATGATCATCAGCGGTCATTTCGTAAGAATTCCTTTACAAGTTTTCCGCTCAGGCGGGAAGTTTTTGCCAGGCGTATCCCTTATGCGTATCAAAGTGCACTGCCAGAACCGTATCGGGATTCTGCGCGACATCCTCAACCTGTTGGTCGACTACGGCATCAACGTCTTGCGGGGCGAAGTAGGGGGTGACCATGGCAACGCCATCTACCTGCATTGCCCGAACCTCATCAACCTCCAGTTCCAGGCCCTGCGCCCCAAGTTCGAGGCCATCACGGGCGTATTCGGCGTCAAGCGCGTGGGGCTGATGCCCAGCGAGCGCCGGCACATGGAACTCAATGCGCTGCTTGGGGCGCTGGAGTTTCCCGTGCTCTCGATCGACATGGGTGGCAGCATCGTGGCGGCAAACCGGTCGGCAGCCCAATTGCTGGGGGTGCGGGTCGACGAAGTGCCCGGCCTGCCACTGGCTCGCTACGTGGACGACTTCGACTTGCCGGAACTGGTGCGCAGCAACAAGTCGCGTATCAACGGTCTGCGGGTACAGGTTAAGGGCCATGTGTTCCTGGCCGACATCGCGCCGTTGCAGTCCGAGCACGATGACAGCGAAGCGTTGGCCGGCGCCGTGCTCACCCTGCACCGTGCCGATCGTATCGGTGAACGTATCTACAATGTGCGCAAGCAGGAGTTGCGGGGGTTCGACAGCATTTTCCAGAGCTCACGCCTGATGGCTGCCGTTGTCCGTGAAGCAAGGCGAATGGCGCCGCTGGATGCGCCGCTGTTGATCGAAGGGGAGACCGGCACCGGCAAGGAGCTTCTGGCCAGGGCGTGCCACCTGGCGAGCCCGCGTGGGCAGTCGCCGCTGATGGCGCTCAACTGTGCCGGCTTGCCTGAGTCGATGGCCGAGACCGAGCTGTTCGGCTACGGGCCGGGCGCCTTCGAAGGTGCCCGCGCCGAAGGCAAGCTGGGGCTGCTGGAGCTGACAGCCGGCGGCACGCTGTTTCTCGATGGCGTGGCTGAAATGAGCCCGCGGCTTCAGGTGAAGTTGTTGCGGTTCTTGCAGGACGGATGTTTTCGCCGTGTGGGTAGCGACGAGGAGGTCTATCTGGATGTACGGGTGATCTGCGCCACGCAGGTGGACCTGTCCGAGCTCTGTGCCCGGGGCGAATTCCGCCAGGACTTGTACCACCGGCTCAACGTGCTGTCGTTGCACATTCCGCCCTTGCGCGAATGCATGGATGGGCTCGAGGGGCTGGTGCAGTTTTTTCTCGATCAGGCCAGTCGGCAGATCGGATGCGCCATGCCTCGCCTGGCGACAGGGGCGATGCAAAAGTTGGCCAGCTATGATTGGCCGGGTAACGTTCGGCAGTTGGAAAACGTGGTATTCCAGGCGGTGTCGTTATGTGAAAACGGTGTGGTCAAGAGTGAGCATGTGCGGTTACCCGATTATGGCGTGCGACAGCCGTTGGGGGATTTTTCACTGGACGGTGCATTGTCCGATATTGTCGGGCGTTTTGAAAAAGCTGTATTGGAAAGTTTGCTCAAGGAGTTTCCAAGCAGCCGAGCATTGGGCAAGCGCTTGGGCGTATCGCACACGACCATTGCCAATAAGTTAAAAGATTATTCACTTGGAAAATCAGCAGGGCACTGATTGGACTGTACTCAGGGTAGTGTTCTGTCGCTTTTAACTTTCAGTATTACTTGTGTGCAGACGGCCGCGAAGGGGGTCATTCGGCCCCCTTGGTCGCCGCGCTGTCAGCCGTTGGAGCAGCCGTTGCCCATCACGCGGTATTCCAGCACGTGGGTGTGGCCCTGCGAGTCGGCATAGGTCATGCGAGCGGGCACTACGCCGCAGACATTGGGGATTTCACTCATGGAAATGACGTGGTCGATGTCCAGGTGTTGCGAGTAACTGTACTGTTCAACCGGTGCCTGTTCGGCGGCCTGGGCTTCGTCGGCCATGGCCGTCCCGCACAGACTGCCCAGCAGTACTACCATTAAAGCTTTCATGTTTTATCTGCCTATTTAAGGTCGTGACGGTGCGCGCCGTGCGTGAGGCACTACGACAACCGTTAAGGTATTGATCAAGTTTGCAGAGAAGTGACAGTTGCCTTCGTGGGGGCGGTTACAGGTTGTCAATCTTCTTGCCGTTGCTGGCGAGATCAATTCTAGAACTGTGACCCAGGGTGAAACAGTGGGACTTTTGATAAAGTCTGTTGGTGAAATTGGTAATAATCCACGGCCTGCACCTTGCAAGGCAGCACAATGCCCGCGCTTGAGCGGTTGCGACCCGATCGACTGGCAAATTACTACCAACGTCGAATGGCGGTTATCGCTCTGGTACAGTTACATCGGTCCCATACAAAAACAACTATTACACCGAGGTAAACACGATGAGTGCGGCTCCACTGTATCCCGTTCGTCCCGAGATCGCGGCCACTACCCTGACAGACGAGGCCACCTACAAGGCCATGTACCAGCAGTCGGTGATCAACCCGGACGGCTTCTGGCGTGAGCAGGCCCAGCGCATCGACTGGATCAAGCCCTTCACCAAGGTCAAGCAGACTTCCTTCGATGACCACCACGTGGACATCAAATGGTTTGCCGACGGCACTCTGAACGTTTCCTCCAACTGCCTGGACCGTCACCTGGAAGAGCGTGGCGATCAACTGGCCATTATCTGGGAAGGCGACGACCCCTCCGAGCACCGCAACATCACCTACCGCGAACTGCACGAGCAAGTGTGCAAGTTCGCCAACGCCTTGCGCGGGCAAGACGTGCACCGCGGCGATGTGGTCACCATCTACATGCCGATGATTCCCGAGGCTGTGGTCGCCATGCTGGCATGCGCCCGTATCGGTGCAATCCATTCGGTCGTATTCGGTGGGTTCTCTCCCGAGGCCCTGGCAGGGCGCATCATCGATTGCAAGTCCAAGGTGGTGATCACTGCTGACGAAGGCGTGCGCGGCGGTCGCCGTACACCGCTCAAGGCCAATGTCGACCTGGCACTGACCAACCCTGAAACCAGCAGCGTGCAGAAGATCATCGTCTGCAAGCGCACCGGCGGCGACATTGCCTGGCACCAGCACCGCGACATCTGGTACGAAGACCTGATGAAAGTGGCTTCCAGCCACTGCGCGCCGAAGGAAATGGGGGCTGAGGAAGCCCTGTTCATCCTCTACACCTCCGGCTCGACCGGCAAGCCCAAGGGCGTGCTGCACACCACCGGTGGCTACCTGGTATACGCGGCGCTGACCCATGAGCGCGTGTTCGACTACCGCCCGGGCGAGGTGTACTGGTGCACCGCCGACGTCGGCTGGGTCACGGGCCACAGCTACATCGTCTACGGCCCGCTCGCCAACGGCGCCACCACCGTGTTGTTCGAAGGTGTGCCGAACTACCCGGACATCACCCGCGTGTCCAAGATCGTCGACAAGCACAAAGTCAACATCCTCTACACCGCACCCACCGCCATCCGCGCCATGATGGCCGAAGGGCAGGCGGCCGTAGACGGCGCCGACGGTTCCAGCCTGCGCCTGCTGGGCTCTGTGGGCGAGCCGATCAACCCCGAAGCCTGGAACTGGTACTACAAGACTGTGGGCAAGGAGCGTTGCCCGATCGTCGATACCTGGTGGCAGACCGAAACCGGCGGCATCCTCATCAGCCCATTGCCAGGTGCGACGGCGCTCAAGCCAGGCTCGGCCACGCGCCCGTTCTTTGGCGTGGTACCGGCCCTGGTGGACAACCTGGGCAACCTGATCGAAGGCGCGACCGAGGGCAACCTGGTGATCCTCGATTCATGGCCAGGCCAGTCGCGCTCGCTATACGGTGACCATGACCGGTTTGTCGATACCTACTTCAAGACGTTCCGGGGCATGTACTTCACCGGTGACGGCGCCCGCCGCGACGAGGACGGCTACTACTGGATCACCGGTCGCGTGGATGACGTGCTGAACGTCTCGGGCCACCGCATGGGCACCGCCGAGATCGAAAGTGCCATGGTGGCGCACGCCAAGGTGGCCGAGGCCGCGGTGGTGGGCGTGCCGCACGACATCAAGGGCCAGGGTATCTATGTCTACGTCACCCTCAATGCTGGCGTCGAGCCAAGCGAGCAACTGCGCCTTGAACTGAAGAACTGGGTGCGCAAGGAAATCGGCCCGATCGCCTCGCCGGATGTGATTCAGTGGGCACCGGGATTGCCAAAGACCCGTTCGGGCAAGATCATGCGCCGCATCCTGCGCAAGATTGCAACCGCCGAGTACGACGCGCTGGGGGACATCTCGACCTTGGCAGACCCAGGTGTTGTGCAGCACCTGATCGACACGCACAAGGCCATGAGCCTGGCCACGGCTTGACGGCACTGCGCGCGGTCCGAGATTCAAGCTTGATGGCAAGCTGATTTGGGGCGCGCCGCCAGTGCACCATCGTCCAGCACAGGCCCCGCCGGGTTAACCGGCGGGGTTTTTGCTTTATAGACCGCTGGGCCTGTTACCCGGCAGTGATCGGTTACTTTTCTGTCACCAGCAATGCGCTATGGCGGGGCGCCTGGAAACACTTGGCGCTGTTTAGGGGCATTTTGGCTGTCTTGTAGAACGCTCCATCACGCTACACTTGCCGTCCCACAAGGGTTTGCCAATAATAGGCCCAGGATTTGCTAGATTCATGGGTTCAACCTCTTGCGCTTTTGCATATTCTGCATTGGCTGTCAACATCGCCCGCAGCGGTTTCAGGCGCTTCTGTAAGTAGTTGTCGCTTTGAAGAAATTTCGACTACCGGGCTGTCGTTAAAATGCCATTCACTCGCTCGTGGTCTGCGACCTTGGTCGAACCCTGCGCGGCTCGCGTTGTAACCATTCGCATATCGGGCAGCTGTTACCTGCCTTGTATTGCCCCGTACCGATGGAGTTACCTGATGAAGAAGCTCGCACTGCTTGGCGCCCTGGCGCTGTCCGTGTTTTCCCTGGTATCGCAGGCCGATGAAAAACCGCTGAAAATCGGTATCGAAGCGGCTTACCCTCCTTTTGCCTTCAAGCAGCCCGATGGCAGCATCGCCGGCTTCGACTACGACATCGGCAACGCCCTGTGCGAAGAGATGAAGGCCAAGTGCACCTGGGTCGAGCAGGAGTTCGACGGCCTGATTCCTGCGCTGAAAGTGCGCAAGATCGACGCCATCCTGTCTTCGATGTCCATCACCGAAGACCGCAAGAAGTCGGTGGACTTCACCAAGCGTTACTACCTCACCCCGGCGCGTCTGGTGATGAAGGAAGGTACCGCGGTCACCGACAGCCTCGATGAGCTCAAGGGCAAGAAGATTGGCGTGCAGCGTGGCTCGATCCACGATCGCTTCGCCAAGGAAGTGCTCGCGCCCAAAGGCGCCACCGTGGTGCCATACGGCACGCAGAACGAAATCTACCTGGACGTGGCGGCTGGTCGCCTGGACGGCACCGTGGCCGACGCCACGCTGTTGGAAGATGGCTTCCTCAAGACCGATGCCGGCAAGGGCTTCGCGTTCGTAGGCCCTGCCTTCACCGACGTGAAGTACTTCGGTGACGGCGTCGGCATTGCCGTGCGCAAGGGTGACAAGGCCAACGTCGATCGCATCAATGCGGCCATCGATGCCATCCGTGCCAATGGCAAGTACAAAGAGATCGAGAAGAAATACTTCAACTTCGACATCTACGGCCCAGACGCGAACTGAGTCAGCCGTCAATCGCTATGCAATGGTGCAAACAGCAGAAGCGCTGAGGTTTGCACCATTTTTCATTCTCTAGGTCGAGGACCTCAACATGTTGAAAGGCTACGGGGCAGTCATCCTCGATGGGGCGTGGCTGACGCTACAGCTTGCCCTTTCGTCGATGGCCCTGGCCATCGTGCTCGGCCTGATCGGCGTGGCGCTGCGCTTGTCGCCCGTGCGCTGGCTGGCCTGGCTGGGCGACCTGTATTCCACGGTCATTCGCGGCATACCGGATCTGGTACTGATCCTGCTGATCTTCTATGGCGGGCAGGACATCATCAACCGCGTGGCGCCGCTGGTGGGCTACGAAGACTATATCGACCTGAACCCGCTGCTGGCAGGTATCGGTACGCTGGGCTTCATTTTCGGCGCCTACCTTTCGGAAACGTTCCGGGGTGCATTTCTGGGCATTCCAAAGGGCCAGGCCGAGGCGGGGGTCGCCTATGGCATGAATGCCCGGCAGGTGTTCTTCCGCATCCAGGTGCCGCAAATGATTCGCCTGGCGATTCCAGGCTTTACCAACAATTGGCTGGTGCTGACCAAGGCCACGGCGTTGATTTCGGTGGTCGGCCTGCAGGACATGATGTTCAAGGCCAAGCAGGCGGCCGATGCCACCCGTGAACCCTTCACCTTCTTCCTGGCAGTGGCCGCCTTGTACCTGGTGCTGACCAGCGTCTCGTTGCTGGCGCTGAAGTATCTGGAGCGCCGCTACTCGGTGGGTGTCAAGGTGACCGAATTATGATCTTCGACTACAACGTGGTCTGGGAAGCGTTGCCGATGTATTTCGACGGCCTGCTCACCACCCTCAAGCTGCTGGCAGTCTCGTTGTTCTTCGGCTTGCTGGCGGCCATTCCGCTGGGCTTGATGCGCGTGTCAAAGCGCCCGTGGGTCAACCTGCCGGCCTGGCTTTACACCTACGTCATTCGTGGCACGCCCATGCTGGTGCAGCTGTTCCTGATCTACTATGGTCTGGCGCAGTTCGAGGCCGTCAGGGCCAGCGTGTTCTGGCCCTTGTTGTCCAGCGCAACCTTCTGCGCGTGCCTGGCCTTTGCCATCAACACCAGCGCCTATACCGCCGAGATCGTTGCCGGCAGCCTCAAAGCCACGCCCCATGGCGAGATCGAGGCGGCCAAGGCCATGGGCATGTCGCGCATGAAGATGTACCGACGCATCCTGCTGCCGTCTGCGCTGCGCCGTGCGCTGCCGCAATACAGCAATGAAGTGATCATGATGCTGCAAACCACCAGCCTGGCGTCGATCGTGACCCTGATCGACATCACCGGTGCCGCGCGCACGGTCAATGCCCAGTACTACCTGCCTTTCGAGGCCTACATCACGGCGGGCGTGTTCTACCTGTGCCTGACCTTCATCCTGGTGCGCCTGTTCAAGATGGCCGAACGCCGCTGGCTCGGCTACCTGGCGCCGCGCAAGCACTGACCGCTCTGTGAGAATCGACAGCATGTACAAACTCCAAGTCCAAGACCTGCACAAGCGCTACGGCAGCCATGAGGTCCTCAAGGGCGTTTCCCTGGCGGCCAAGGCAGGCGACGTCATCAGCATCATCGGCTCCAGTGGGTCGGGCAAGTCCACCTTCCTGCGCTGCATCAACCTGCTGGAGCAGCCCCATGCAGGCAAGATACTGCTCAACAACGAAGAGCTGAAACTGACCCCCGGCAAGGATGGCGCACTCAAGGCAGCTGATGCGCGCCAGCTGCAACGCATGCGCTCGCGCCTGGCGATGGTGTTCCAGCATTTCAACCTGTGGTCGCACATGACGGCGCTGGAGAACATCATCGAGGCGCCAGTGCATGTGCTGGGGGTCAGCCGCAAGGAGGCACTGGAGAAGGCCGAGCACTACCTTGAGAAGGTCGGGGTTGCCCACCGCAAGGATGCCTTCCCGGGGCACATGTCCGGTGGCGAGCAGCAACGTGTGGCCATTGCGCGCGCACTGGCCGTTGAACCAGAGGTCATGCTGTTCGACGAACCGACCTCGGCCCTGGACCCTGAACTGGTTGGCGATGTGCTCAAGGTGATGCAGGCACTGGCCCAGGAAGGCCGGACCATGGTGGTGGTGACCCACGAAATGGGTTTTGCCCGCGAGGTGTCCAACCAGTTGGTGTTCCTGCACAAGGGCCTGGTCGAAGAGACCGGCTGCCCCCGTGAGGTGCTGGCCAACCCGCGTTCGGAACGCCTGAAGCAGTTCCTGTCCGGCAGCCTGAAGTAAAAGCTGCTTTTTTGCACCACGATAGGGCATGCTGCGTGTCACGCGCAGCCTGACCCGGCGCATCGAATCGAACGATCTCAGGTTTCGGACCTTACCCTATGACCACCCAGCGAATTGGTTTTCTCATCTGGCCCAGCACCCGGCCACTGACCCTGGCGCTGGCCGAAGAAGTCCTGCAGGTGGCGCAGCGGGTCCATCCCGACGTGGTTTACGAAACCCTGTTCCTGCAAGCCGAAGCCCCGGTCGAAGGCAGCTGGCGCATGCCCGGCGAACCTTGGAACGGGCGCCTGGAAGGGTGCCACAAGCTGTTTTTGATGGCCGATGAGGCGCCGGGCAACATCGGGGCTGCGCTGTCGACGGCGCTCAAGCAATTGGCCCGCAGCGGCTGCATGATTGGCGGGCTGTCTGCCGGAGTCTACCCACTGGCCATGCTTGGCCTGCTCGACGGTTACCGCGCAGCCGTGCATTGGCGCTGGCAGGACGATTTTGCCGAGCGCTTCCCCAAGGTCATCGCCACTAGTCATCTATTCGACTGGGACCGTGATCGCCTGACGGCCTGCGGCGGTATGGCGGTCACCGACCTGTTGCTGGCAGTGCTGGCCCGTGACCATGGCGCTGAGCTGGCAGGCGCGGTGTCCGAGGAACTGGTGGTCGAGCGTATTCGCGAGGGCGGTGAGCGCCAGCGCATCCCGCTGCAGAACCGGCTGGGCTCGAGCCACCCCAAGCTCACCCAGGCGGTGCTGTTGATGGAGGCCAACATCGAGGAGCCGCTGACCACCGATGAAATTGCCCAGCATGTCTGCGTGTCACGGCGACAGCTCGAGCGCATCTTCAAACAATACCTGAGCCGGGTGCCGAGCCAGTATTACCTGGAACTGCGCTTGAACAAGGCACGGCAGATGCTGATGCAGACCAGCAAGTCCATCATCCAGATAGGCCTGTCGTGCGGCTTCTCCTCCGGCCCGCATTTCTCCAGCGCCTACCGTAACTTCTTTGGCGCCACCCCCCGTGAAGACCGCAATCAGCGACGCAACAGTAGCCCGTTCGAACTGAGCTCCGCGCCGGCTGAAAAAGGTTAGTCGACGTGCCGGCACGCCCGGGCTGCACAACGAGGTGAACACCCGTTCACCCAGCTTCTTCTCTGCCGTACACTGCGCGATTGCGACAGTGTTTGTCGCATTGCCGAAAGCCCGCCCGAATGCCGGTTTTGCGCTGTAACAAGTTGTCGCTTGGCCGCAAGGCCACGCGCTGATCGTTCCTTACAATCCCCCCCATCGCTCGCCACTTCCAGGTCAGCGATCCTCTTCAGGAGACTCAGATGTCCGTTGAGCAAGCCCCGGTGCTACGTGCCGATTTCGATCAGGTCATGGTCCCCAATTACTCCCCGGCGGCCTTCATTCCTGTGCGAGGCGAGGGCTCCCGTGTCTGGGACCAGACTGGCCGTGAATTGATCGACTTTGCCGGTGGCATCGCTGTCAATGCCCTGGGCCACTGCCATCCGGCCTTGGTCAAGGCTCTGACCGATCAGGCCAATACCCTGTGGCATGTATCCAACGTCTTCACCAACGAGCCGGCCCTGCGCCTGGCTCACAAGCTGGTTGAGGCCACGTTTGCCGACCGAGCGTTCTTCTGCAACTCTGGCGCCGAGTCCAACGAGGCGGCGTTCAAGTTGGCCCGCCGTGTAGCCCACGACCGCTTCGGCCCTGAAAAGCACGAGATCATCGCAACGCTCAACAGCTTCCACGGCCGCACGTTGTTTACCGTGAGCGTGGGCGGCCAGCCAAAGTATTCCGATGGTTTCGGGCCGAAAATCACGGGTATCAGCCACGTGCCCTACAACGACCTGGAAGCGTTGAAGGCGCGCATTTCCGACAAGACCTGCGCTGTGGTGATCGAGCCGATCCAGGGCGAAAGTGGTGTGGTGCCGGCTGACAAGGCCTACCTGGAAGGCGCGCGCGCCTTGTGCGACCAGCACAATGCCCTGCTGATATTCGACGAGGTGCAGACCGGTGTCGGTCGTACCGGGTCGCTGTATGCCTACCAGCACTATGGCGTGACGCCCGACATCCTGACCAGCGCCAAGAGCCTGGGCGGCGGCTTCCCCATCGGCGCCATGCTCACCACCAATGACTTGGCCAAGCACCTGGCTGTCGGCACCCACGGTACGACCTATGGCGGCAACCCGCTGGGCTGCGCGGTGGCCTGCGCCGTGCTGGACGTGATCAACACCCCGCAGACCCTGGCAGGCATCAAGGCCAAGCATGAGCGTTTCAAGTCTCGTCTGGAGCAGATCGGCCGCGACAATGGGCTGTTCAGTCATGTGCGCGGCGTGGGCCTGCTGATCGGTTGTGTGCTTTCCGAGGCCTGGCAGGGCAAGGCCAAGGACGTGCTCAACGCCGCTGAGAAGGAAGGCGTCATGGTGTTGCAGGCAGGGCCTGACGTGGTGCGTTTCGCACCTAGCCTGGTGGTCGAGGATGCCGACATCGACGAAGGCCTGCAGCGCTTCGAACGTGCCGTGATCACCTTGACCCAAGGCTGAGCCGGCTCGCAGGGTTGGCGCCGCGCCGGTGCAACACCGGCCGGTGAGCCCGGATTCCAACGCAGGCGCCTGGCGCCTGCCTTTTTCACGCGCCGCCATTGGCAGCGCGTTTTCCAAGGAGTGACACCATGCTGGTGATGCGCCCGGCGCAAATGGCTGATCTGAACGAAGTGCAGCGAATGGCTGCGGACAGCCCCATTGGTGTCACCTCGTTGCCGGACGACAGCGCTCGGCTGGGCGACAAGATCGCCGCCTCCGAGACCTCCTTCGCCGCCGAGGTCAGCTTCAATGGCGAGGAGCGCTACTTCTTCGTGCTCGAAGACAGCGAGACCGGCAAGCTGGCTGGCTGCTCGGCCATAGTCGCCTCGGCAGGGTATTCCGAGCCTTTCTACAGTTTTCGCAACGAAACGTTCGTCCACGCCTCGCGGGAACTGAAAATCCACAACAAGATTCACGTCCTGTCGCTGTGTCACGACCTGACCGGCAACAGCTTGCTGACCAGTTTCTACGTGCTGCCCGAGCTTGTGGGCAGTGGGTGGGCCGAGCTCAACTCACGGGGTCGCCTGTTGTTCATGGCATCGCACCCCGAGCGTTTTGCCGAGTCGGTTGTGACGGAAATCGTCGGCTTTAGCGACGAGCAGGGCGAGTCGCCCTTCTGGGACGCCATCGGGCGCAACTTCTTCGACTTGAGCTATGCCGATGCCGAGCGCCTGTGCGGCCTCAAGAGCCGCACGTTCCTGGCCGAGCTGATGCCTCATTACCCCATCTATGTGCCCTTGCTGCCTGACGCTGCGCAGGAAGCCATGGGCCAGGTGCATCCGCGGGCACAGATCACCTTCGACATCCTCATGCGCGAAGGCTTCGAAACCGAGCACTACATCGACATCTTCGATGGCGGTCCCACCCTGCATGCCCGTACCTCGGGTATTCGTTCGATTGCGCAAAGCCGCGTGGCGCCCGTGAAGATCGAGCCGGTTGCGGCCCGCGGCACACGGCCGTACCTGGTCTGCAACGGCCAGCTGCAAGATTACCGTGCCGTGCTGGTGGAACTGGACTGGGTACCTGGCAAGCCCGTCAGCCTGAGCCAGGAGGTGGCCGACGCCCTGGGGGTGGGTGAGGGTGCCAGTGTGCGGCTGGTCGCGGCCTGAGCGCCGCCCGCAATCTTGCAGGATTAGCAGAGTTTCGCGCCGGTTGATGCCGCCGCACAAGGAGATAGCATGATCGTTCGTCCTGTACGCAGCAGCGACCTGCCTGCGTTGATCGAATTGGCACGCAGCACCGGCACCACGGGGCTGACCACGCTGCCTGCCAACGAGGAACGCCTGGAGCATCGCGTCGGCTGGGCGGAAAAGAGCTTTCGCGGTGAAGCCGAGCGCGGTGATACCGACTACCTCTTCGTGCTGGAAAACGACGAAGGGCTGGTCGTGGGCATCAGTGCCATCGCTGGCGCCGTAGGCCTGCGCGAGCCCTGGTACAACTACCGCGTCGGGCTTACCGTCAGTGCGTCCCAGGAATTGAAGATCTACCGCGAGATCCCCACGCTGTTCCTGGCCAACGACCTGACCGGCAATTCCGAGTTGTGCTCGCTGTTCCTGCGCCATGACTACCGCTCAGGGCTCAATGGTCGGCTGCTGTCCCGGGCGCGCATGCTGTTCATCGCCGAGTTTCCCGAGCTGTTCGGCCAGAAGATCATGGCGGAGATGCGTGGCATGTCCGATGCCCAAGGGCGCTCGCCGTTCTGGGAGAGCCTGGGCCGCCATTTCTTCAAGATGGAATTCAGCCAGGCCGACTACTTGACGGGGGTGGGCAACAAGTCGTTCATCGCCGAGCTGATGCCCAGGTTCCCGCTTTACACCTGCTTCCTGTCCGAAGCGGCGCGCAGCGTGATCGGCCGGGTGCATGCCGACACCGAGCCGGCATTGGCCATGCTCAAACAGGAAGGCTTCACTTATCAGGGGTACGTGGACATCTTCGACGCCGGGCCTGCCATCGAATGCGATACGGCCCGCATCCGCGCGGTACGCGACAGCCAGACATTGGTACTGGCCATCGGTACGCCTGGTGAGGATGCCACGCCATTCATCATCCACAACCGTAAGCGCGACGACTGCCGCATCACGGCCGCCCCGGCTCGGCTGGCGGCGGGTACGTTGGTGGTCGACCCGCTGACGGCCAAGCGCCTGCGCATGGGTGCAGGCGACAACGTGCGGGCCGTGCCCCTGTCGGCCGCCCGGGAGGGCCAGTAAATGACCACGCATTACATCGGCGGTAACTGGGTAGCCGGGCGCGGCGAGCCCCTGGCATCGCTCAACCCGGTGAGCCAGGCGACCGTCTGGCAAGGGCAGGGGGCTGATGCAGGCCAGGTACAGGCTGCCGTACAGGCTGCGCGCCAGGCTTTTCCTGCCTGGGCGCACATGAGCCTGCAGGCGCGCATCGAGGTGCTGGAACAGTTTGCGGCGCAGCTAAAACAGCATGCCGACGCGCTGGCCTATTGCATTGGCGAGGAAACCGGCAAGCCCTTGTGGGAATCGGCTACCGAAGTCACCAGCATGATCAACAAGGTGGCAATCTCGGCGCAGAGCTACCGTGAGCGCACCGGCGAGAAGAGCGGCCCTCTGGCTGACGCCACTGCGGTGCTGCGCCACAAGCCCCACGGCGTGGTGGCGGTATTCGGGCCTTACAACTTTCCCGGTCATTTGCCGAACGGGCATATCGTCCCGGCGCTGCTGGCTGGAAACTGCGTGGTGTTCAAACCCAGTGAGCTGACGCCCAAGGTGGCCGAGCTGACCGTCAATTGCTGGATTGCCGCGGGCCTGCCCGCCGGGGTGTTGAACCTGGTGCAAGGTGGCCGTGAAACGGGCGTGGCCTTGGCCGCCGACCCCGGTATCGATGGGTTGTTCTTCACTGGCTCCAGTAGTACCGGCCACCTTCTGCACCAGCAGTTCGCCGGCCGCCCCGACAAGATTCTGGCCTTGGAGATGGGCGGGAACAACGCGCTGGTAGTGGACGAAGTCCAGGACCTTGACGCTGCGGTCTATACCATCGTTCAGTCGGCCTTCATTTCGGCGGGCCAGCGCTGCACCTGCGCACGCCGTCTGCTGGTGCCGCAGGGCCCATGGGGCGATCAGTTGCTGGAACGGCTGGTCCAGGTGAGCTGTACCCTGGCCGTAGGTGCTTTCGATCAGCAACCGGCCCCGTTCATGGGGTCGGTGATTTCCCTGCAGGCGGCGCAGGCGCTGCTGACCGCCCAGGCTGAGCTGATTGCAAAGGGCGGCGTCAGCCTGCTGGAGATGACGCAGCCGCAGCATGATGCCGCCTTGCTGACCCCGGGTATCGTCGATGTCACGGGCGTGACGCTGCGCAAGGATGAGGAGTTTTTCGGGCCGCTGCTGCAGGTGCTGCGCTACCCCGATTTCGAGGCGGCCATCGCCGAAGCCAACAACACCCGTTATGGCCTGGCTGCCGGGTTGCTCAGCGATTCCCAGGCCCGCTATGAGCATTTCTGGCTACACAGCCGCGCAGGCATCGTCAACTGGAACCGCCAGCTCACCGGTGCAGCCAGCAGCGCGCCGTTCGGTGGGGTGGGCGCCAGTGGCAATCACCGGGCAAGCGCCTACTACGCAGCCGACTACTGCGCCTACCCCGTCGCGTCGCTGGAGGCCACCAGCCTGACCTTGCCGGCCACCCTGGCGCCGGGCGTCATACTATAACGATGGTCGGAGCCTTGCCGATGAAAGCATACGAAGTGAATTTTGACGGCCTGGTAGGGCCTACCCACAACTACGGTGGCTTGTCCTACGGCAACGTGGCCTCCCAGAGCAACAGCCACCAAGGGTCCAACCCGCGCGAAGCGGCGCGCCAGGGGCTGGCGAAGATGAAGGCGTTGGCCGACCTCGGCTTCAAGCAGGGGGTACTGGCGCCCCAGGAGCGCCCCGATGTGGCCGCGCTGCGCCAGCTTGGCTTCGCCGGCACCGATGCCCAGGTGATCCAGCGCGCCGCACGGGAGGCCATGCCGCTGCTGGTTGCCAGTTGCTCGGCGTCGAGCATGTGGGTGGCCAACGCCGCGACGGTCAGCCCCAGCGCCGATACGGCCGATGGGCGGGTGCACTTCACTGCTGCCAACCTCAACTGCAAATACCACCGCAGTATCGAGCACCCCACTACCAGTCGCGTGCTGGCAGCCATGTTCGGGGACGAGGCCCATTTCAGTCACCATCCCGCCTTACCGAGCGTCGCCCAATTCGGCGATGAGGGCGCCGCGAACCATACGCGGTTCTGCCGCGATTATGGGCAGGCTGGGGTCGAATTCTTCGTCTATGGCCGCAGTGCCTTCGACAGCCGCTACCCGGCACCTCAGAAATACCCGGCCCGGCAAACCCTCGAAGCGTCCCAGGCCGTGGTCCGCCTGCACGGGCTCAGCGCCGACGCGGTGGTCTATGCTCAGCAAAATCCCGCGGTGATCGACCAGGGTGTGTTTCACAACGATGTGATCGCGGTCGGTAATGGGGAGGTGCTGTTCTACCATGAGGATGCGTTTCTCGACACCGAGGCCGTGCTCACCGAGCTTCGTGCCAAGCTGGCGGCCAAGGGCGGTGAGTTGCAGGCCATTTGCGTGCCGCGTGCCACCGTTTCGGTAGAGGATGCCGTGCGCTCCTACCTGTTCAACAGCCAGCTGCTCAGCCGCAACGATGGGTCGATGCTGCTGGTGGTGCCGGAGGAGTGCCGCAACAACGAGCGGGTCTGGACGTATCTGCAGCAGCTTACCAGCCTGGGCACAGCGGTGCGGGAGGTGCAGGTGTTCGACCTCAAGCAGAGCATGCAAAACGGTGGCGGGCCGGCTTGCCTGCGCCTGCGTGTGGCCCTGAACGAAACGGAACTGGCGGCGGTGAACCAAGGCGTTATCATGAGCGCCCCGTTGTACGAGACA
The DNA here is from genome assembly GCF_002021815.1 of Pseudomonas parafulva. NCBI lineage: Bacteria > Pseudomonadati > Pseudomonadota > Gammaproteobacteria > Pseudomonadales > Pseudomonadaceae > Pseudomonas > Pseudomonas parafulva. The sequence goes on along the minus strand of NZ_CP019952.1, from coordinate 3,216,144 downwards.
CTGCTGCAGTGGGTCGATCGGCACTACCGTGACCGTCTGGTCGACGCTGACCTGGCCGATCCTCTGTTGCTGCAGGAGTGCCGTACGGCACTGGACGAATTGACCCAGATACTCAAGTTGGGCTCGGTATACCCGTTCCAACGCCAACCTTGAAGAGAGAATTGCAATGACCGACGCCCTGCGCCTGATCCTGGAAGATCAAGACGGCACTCAGCTGGAAACTTCGTGCACGCGCTTTGCCGTGATGTGGCAAGGCAAGGAAGTATGGATCCAGCAGGACGGCCGCGGCCAACTGCTGATCGGGGTGGATGTGGAGGAGGGCGACGCCGAATATGCCAACCTGCTGCTGCGCCCCCTGGCGACCAACCTGGTCAGCCTGCAGCTGGAAATGGAGCCGGCCGACGTCGGCGAAGACGACGATCACGTTCACGGTCCGGACTGCGGCCACCATCACTGAGGACGCCCGCCATGCTCGCCCTTGGCAAATTGCTTGAGCTGACCCTCACCGGCCATGAACCGGCCGAGAAGACCCAAGTGACGCCCAGGGGCGTGCGCCTTCGCTGGCTGGGGCAGGGAGCTCTGGAAGTGAGCCCCAGCGCCGCTGACGACTGCGGCCTGGACCTGTTGCTGTCTGCAGGTATTCACGGCAACGAGACCGCCCCGATCGAGTTGCTCGAACGTCTGCTGCATGGTGTTGCACGTGGAGACATCGTGCCTCGGGCGCGGGTGCTGTTGCTGTTCGGCAACCCGGCGGCCATCGTCAATGGTGAGCGGTTCGTCGAACAGGACATCAACCGCCTGTTCAATGGTCGCCACGAGCAATCAAGCGGGCCGGAGGCGTTGCGCGCTGCCGAGCTCGAACAATTCGCGCGGGTCTTTTTCAGCAAGCCTGGGCGTAGTCGCTTGCACTACGACCTGCACACGGCCATTCGAGGCTCCAGGATCGAGCAGTTCGCGCTGTATCCCTTCAAGCAAGGGCGCACACATTCCCGGCGTGAACTGGCCCGCCTGGCTGCGGCGGGCATGGAGGCGGTGCTCTTGCAGTGCAAGCCTTCGATCACGTTCAGTGCCTTTACCTACGAGCAGCTCGATGCCGAGTCCTTTACCCTTGAGCTGGGCAAGGCCCGCCCTTTTGGCCAGAACGACGCGGTGAATCTGGACAAGCTCGAAGCACGGCTAGTGCACATCCTTCAGGCCACCGAACCCGATGACGGCGGGTCGTTGGAGGGGTTGCAGTTGTTTCGCGTGGCGCGTGAGGTCATCAAGCACAGCGACGGTTTCCGCTTGCACCTGCCAGCCGACATCAAGAATTTCTCTCCGCTGGACAAAGGCTACCTGCTGGCCGATGACCTGGCTGGCGTGCGCTGGGTAATCGAAGAAGAGGGCGCACGGATCATCTTCCCCAACCCCAAGGTGCGTAATGGCCTTAGGGCGGGGATCATCGTGGTGCCTGATGACGGTGAAAATCTGGCCTGAACCTTAGATGTCGGTACCCGGAGCCGGTAGCAGTACGCCCGGAGCCAAGGCTTCGTATGCGTCCTGCAGCATCCTGGCAAGTGCAGTCAGGCCGTCCAAGCCCTTGGCTTGGTAAGGGTCGTACAGTACAGCGGTGTATTCACCGGGTAGCAAATCGGCGTATTTGGCTGGGATGACGCGGCTCAGGTCGAAGCCTGGTCCCTGTTGCCCCGGGCCTGCATGGCATTGCATGAGCACGATGTCGGGTACGTTGGCGTAGCCTTGACGGGCAGCGTCCAATGCCTTTTTCAAATCAGGGTAGCCCGACAGCAATGCGAGCTGCTCATACACCCGGTTCTGGAACTGCGGAGTGCCGTAGATGAAGAGGTGGTCGATGGCAGTGGTTTCGAAACGCGCATTATCGCTAGCATTGGCATCCACGCGTAGTGTGCCATCGGCGTTATCGGTCAACCCTGCTGGAATGTCCTCGCCGCTGAACAGCAAGTGCACACGCTGATCGGGTGTGGACCTGTTCAGTCTCAGCGACACCCCGTCCACTTCCAGATCCAGGCCGCACTCCTGGCTCAGGCTAACGTTCGCAGTATTGAGCCAGACCTGGATTTCATCGAGAGTGCCAACCTTCACATCGTCGTCGAAAGCCTCGATCAGCCTTCGTTGGATGTTGAACTTGTTAGCCGAATAGAGTTTGTACAGCTCGTAACCAAAATAGACACGAGACCCGAGACGTTCTTCGCCGTCTGTAGCATCGTAGGCTAACGCTTCGTCCATTTCCCCGAAGCTCAAACGCTCGCTTTTGTCACCGCCGTCGATATTGAAGGTTTGGGTTACTGCAGTCATGGGCATGATCTCCTGTTCAAGAGCATTCAGGCTAAGCCTGCCGGCTTTGCTGGGTGCGGTAGTTATTTAGGCTCAGCCTAAGCTGTATTGAATGGGCCGGTGATCCACCGGAGTCTGTGTCCAATCTTGCCTACGGATAGGTCTGCCGGGCTGGCAGGCCAAGCTCCAAGCGCAGTGCATTCTCATTGAAGGGGAAGGGGTTGCTGGTGTCTGGCGGGGTGACCGGATCGTCGTCGTAGTCGAAGCCTTGTAGCCCCGCCTCCAAACCAACGGCCTGCCGTTCCGGCTCGTCCGTGACGCTGCCGGTGACGAAATTCCAGACATGGCAGAGTTCGTGATAGAGCATGACCACTGAAGGCGTGTCAGGGCGCTGAGCCAGCGGGTTGTAACCGATGCGGCAATTGAGTGCGCGTGCACCGCGCTTGCCGTTGCGAATCGTTGGGTCACCCTGGCCAGGGTCATAGTCAGCATCGGCGTTGTCCAGTGCCTCTATGCTCGAGATGATCACCCGCGCACCGTTGGTCACCAGGTCATGGAGCAATACCGAGGCGGTGGGGCTGGCCCGGAGCAGGTTGAGTTGACGGTTCACCTTCTCGATGTAGTGCGCCTCGCCCTGCACCAGAAACGTCTTGAGGTAGTCGGCGGACAGAGTTGTCTGGGCAAGGTCATAAAGCACAGGCGCTGTGAAGCCGCCTTCTGGTGTGATAGCGCGAGCGTCACCGTACAAGCGGTCGTCAAGCATGCCGGTAGTGAGGCGGTTATGGCCGTCGAGTGCCTCGATCACGGCCCTGCCTTCGACAACCTTGACGATATCCTCGCCTTCGCCTGCGTAAATGAAGGCATGGGTTGCGCCGCTGTGCACGGTGTCGTTGCCGGCACCGGCATCAATCTCGACTTGCTGCAGGCGCGTGGTTTCGATTAGGTCGTTGCCTGGGCCTGCATCGATCATCACTCGCCCGACGGCGGTGCTGTCAGCAGTGGCCACACCTTCCACTTTAATGATGTCGTTGCCATCACCGGTTTCCAGCACCACCTGGTTGGCGACCGCGATGGCCACGTGTACACGGTCATCCCCTGAGCCTGTGCGAACGTGAAGGATGTCGTCGCCCATCAGCGCCAGTTCGTAGCGCAAGCCGCTGCTGCGCAGCATCACGCCGCTGGCATGCGCTTCGACAGACAGCGTGACACGGGGTCGCAGCGCCTGCACCCGCACGATTTGATCTTCGCGCGCGATGATGAACGCCTGGTCCTGATAGGGCAGCACATGCTGCTCCACCAGGCCGGCGGGGGTATATACGACAAGATTGGCTTGAGGCATTGGCGATATCCTTCTGGTTTCGAGGAAAGCACCTTAAGCCCCGGCCAGGGCGGCTCAGCGGTAACCGGCTACCGCGCTTGCTTGATGACCCTCGGTGTTCAGGGCGCATGTCGGGTCTACCGTTGGCAGACAGCGGTTTCAGGAGTTGCCAGCCAGGAAGCCAGGGATTTAGCATCAGGCGTGATAAATGATTGATGCGTTTGACGCTGTCAATAGCCGATTCGGCCATTTCAATAGCACAAACTCACTGCACCAAGCCTGCAGGCCCGATATAATGCGGCCCTTTGCCGTCGTTTCGTCGACGCTTTGCCCTGATGGGCCGCCGTTTCCGTGGAAGATCCTATGAAAAGCGCAGAAATCCGTGAAGCCTTCCTTCGCTTCTTCGAAGAACAGGGGCATACCCGAGTCGCGTCCAGTTCGCTGATTCCGAATAACGACCCGACCCTGTTGTTCACCAATGCCGGCATGAACCAGTTCAAGGACTGTTTCCTCGGAGCGGAGAAGCGCGCCTATACCCGTGCTGTCAGCAGCCAGAAGTGCGTGCGCGCCGGTGGCAAGCACAACGACCTGGAAAACGTCGGTTACACCGCACGTCACCATACCTTCTTCGAAATGCTGGGCAACTTCAGCTTCGGTGATTATTTCAAGCGCGACGCCATCACCTTCGCCTGGACTTTCCTCACGTCGGAGAAGTGGCTGAACCTGCCCAAGGACAAGCTCTGGGTCACGGTCTATGCCACCGACGACGAAGCCTACGATATCTGGACTAAGGAAGTAGGGGTGCCCGCCGAGCGCATGGTGCGCATCGGTGATAACAAGGGCGCGCCCTATGCGTCGGACAACTTCTGGACCATGGGCGACACCGGTCCATGCGGGCCGTGCACCGAAATCTTCTATGACCACGGTGCAGATATCTGGGGCGGCCCGCCCGGCTCGCCCGAAGAAGACGGCGACCGTTACATCGAGATCTGGAACAACGTGTTCATGCAGTTCAACCGTACAGCCGACGGCGTGCTGCACCCATTGCCGGCGCCGTCGGTCGATACTGGCATGGGCCTGGAGCGCATCAGCGCCGTGCTTCAGCACGTGCATTCGAACTACGAGATCGACCTGTTCCAGAACCTGCTGTCAGCGGCGGCCACGGCCATCGGTTGCAGCAACGAGGGGCAGGCCTCACTGAAAGTGGTAGCCGACCACATCCGTTCCTGCGGTTTCCTGATTGCCGACGGCGTGCTGCCTTCGAACGAAGGCCGTGGCTATGTGCTGCGCCGCATCATTCGTCGTGCTTGCCGTCACGGCAACAAGCTGGGCGCCAAGGGCAGCTTCTTCTACCAGATCGTCGCCGCGCTGGTTGCCGAAATGGGTGAAGCGTATCCGGAGCTGGGCAGCCAGCAGGCGCATATCGAGCGTGTGCTTAAAGCCGAAGAAGAACAGTTCGCCAAGACCCTTGAGCAGGGCCTGCGCATTCTCGAGCAGGACCTGGCCCAGTTGCAGGGCGACGTGGTGCCGGGCGATGTGGTGTTCAAGCTTTACGACACCTACGGCTTCCCGATGGACCTGACTGCCGATATCGCCCGTGAGCGCGAGCTCACCATCGACGAGGCCGGTTTCGAACGTGAAATGGAGGCCCAGCGCGAGCGTGCACGCTCTGCCAGCGCGTTTGGCATGGACTACAACAGCCTGGTCAAGGTCGACAGTGCGACCGAGTTCCTGGGCTACGAGGCCACCGAGGCCTCGGCCAGGATCATTGCGCTGTATCACGATGGCCAGTCGGTTGACCAACTGGGCGAGGGCCAGGAAGGCGTGATCGTGCTGGATCGCACGCCTTTCTACGCCGAGTCCGGTGGCCAGGTGGGCGACTCCGGTTACATCCAGGCAGGCTCGGCGCGCTTCGATGTGCGCGACACCACCAAGACCGGTGGCGCCTTCTTGCATCACGGCGTGGTCGCCACCGGTGCGCTGATCGTAGGTTCTCCGGTGCAAACCAAGGTCGATGCGGATGTGCAGCACGCCACCGCCCTGAACCACTCGGCTACCCACCTATTGCATGAAGCCTTGCGCCAGGTGCTGGGCGAGCATGTGCAGCAGAAAGGCTCGCTGGTGGACAGCCAGCGCCTGCGCTTTGACTTCAGCCACTTCGAAGCGGTGAAGCCTGAGCAGATCAAGGCGCTGGAAGACATCGTCAACCGCGAAGTACGCCGCAACACGCCTGTGCAAACCGAGCTGACCGACATCGAGACGGCCAAAGCCAAGGGTGCCATGGCCCTGTTCGGCGAGAAGTACGGCGATACGGTGCGCGTGCTGACCATGGGCGGCGACTTTTCGGTAGAGCTGTGCGGTGGCATTCATGCCAAGCGCACAGGCGACATCAGCGTCTTCAAGATCATCAGCGAAGGCGGCGTGGCGTCGGGCGTGCGTCGTATCGAGGCCGTGACCGGTGCCGCTGCGCTGGCTTACCTGAACGCTGCCGAGGAGCAGGTCAAGGAAGCGGCGCAACTGGTGAAGGGTAACCGTGACAACCTGATCGACAAGCTGTCGGCTGTGCTCGAGCGCAACCGCCAGCTGGAGAAGCAGCTCGAGCAGCTGCAGGCCAAGGCTGCCAGCGCCGCCGGGGATGATCTCTCCAACGCGGCTGTGGCAGTCAAGGGTGCCAAGGTGCTTGCCGCCCGTGTAGACGGGCAGGATGGCAAGGCCTTGCTCGCCCTGGTCGATCAGCTTAAGAACAAGCTCGGCCATGCAGTGATCCTGCTGGGCAGCGAGCATGAGGGCAAGGTCGTGCTGGTGGCCGGCGTGACCAAAGACCTCTCCAGCCAACTCAAGGCTGGCGATCTGATGAAGCAAGCCGCTGCGGCAGTGGGTGGCAAGGGCGGCGGGCGTCCGGACATGGCACAGGGTGGCGGCGTCGACGTCGCGGCCCTGGACCAGGCCCTGGCGCTGGCCGTGCCGTTCGCAGAGCAGGGACTTTGAGATGAAGGGCAGGGCGGCTTGAGCGGGAACTGCGCTCCTGGCCCCGCTGGGGTGAGTCGTCCTGTCCTTCAGGTTGGATTGTTTTTTGGGGCCCTGTATGGGCTGAGGCACCATTGAAATGGCGTTGATCGTACAGAAATTTGGCGGCACCTCTGTCGGTTCCATCGAGCGGATCGAGCAGGTAGCCGACAAGGTCAAGAAGCACCGTGAAGCAGGCGACGACCTGGTGGTCGTGCTCTCTGCCATGAGCGGCGAAACCAACAGACTGATCGACCTGGCCAAGCAGATCAGCGAGCATCCGGTTCCGCGCGAGCTGGATGTGATCGTGTCCACGGGCGAGCAAGTCACCATTGCGCTGCTGGCCATGGCATTGACCAAGCGCGGTGTGCCTGCCGTGTCGTACACCGGCAACCAGGTACGCATCCTTACCGACAGTGCCCATAACAAGGCGCGCATCCTGCAGATCGACGACCAGAAAATCCGCGCTGATCTCAAGGCCGGGCGTGTGGTCGTGGTGGCGGGCTTCCAGGGTGTGGATGAGCACGGCAACATCACCACACTCGGCCGGGGTGGTTCCGACACTACAGGTGTCGCCCTGGCCGCTGCGCTCAAGGCGCAGGAATGCCAGATCTACACCGATGTCGATGGCGTCTATACCACCGACCCTCGCGTCGTGCCGCTGGCACGACGCCTGGAGAAGATCACCTTCGAAGAGATGCTGGAAATGGCCAGCCTCGGCTCCAAGGTGCTGCAGATTCGCTCGGTGGAATTCGCCGGCAAGTACAACGTCCCGCTGCGCGTGCTGCACAGCTTCAAGGAGGGTCCGGGTACCCTCATTACCATCGATGAAGAGGAATCCATGGAACAGCCGATCATTTCCGGTATCGCCTTCAACCGTGATGAAGCCAAGCTGACCATTCGCGGCGTACCGGACAACCCAGGCGTGGCGTTCAAGATTCTCGGCCCGATCAGTGCATCGAACATCGAAGTGGACATGATCGTGCAGAACGTCGCCCACGATAACACCACCGATTTCACCTTCACCGTACAGCACAATGAGTACGAGAAGGCTCAGAGCGTGCTGCAGAACACCGCGCGCGAGATCGGTGCCCGTGAAGTGATCGGTGATACCAAGATCGCCAAGGTTTCCATCGTCGGCGTCGGCATGCGTTCGCACGCAGGCGTTGCAAGCCGCATGTTCGAAGCGCTGGCCAAGGAGAGCATCAACATCCAGATGATCTCCACCTCCGAGATCAAGGTGTCGGTGGTGATCGAGGAGAAATACCTGGAACTGGCGGTGCGCGCCCTGCACACCGCCTTCGAGCTTGACGCCCCGGCTCGACAGAGCGAGTAAGGCCTTGCCTGGAAGGGCGCGGCTTGCCGCGCCCTTCGCGTTTCTGCTCGTTGCGCAGGCCCCGTCCAGGCCTGCGTATGAAGCACAGCAGCCTGCGTCGACGTCCACGACCGGGCTGAAATTTTAAAGACTGTTATCCCTGAATGTTTTGCGTAAGGAGAAAGCTATGTTGATTCTGACTCGTCGCTGTGCGGAGAGCCTGGTCATTGGCGATGGCGAGATCACCGTGACGGTGCTCGGCGTCAAAGGCAACCAGGTACGTATCGGCGTCAGCGCGCCAAAAGAAGTGGCTGTTCACCGCGAGGAAATCTACCTGCGGATCAAGAACGAGAAGGACGAGGAGCCAAGCCTTTAATTCTTTTGAAGTTTTTTTCAAAAAAAGGGTTGCAGACGAGGAAGAACCTGTTTAATATTCGCCTCGTGTTGCGGTGAGGTGGCCGAGTGGCCGAAGGCGCTCCCCTGCTAAGGGAGTATACCTCATAAGGGTATCGGGGGTTCGAATCCCCCCTTCACCGCCATTATTCGCTTAGGTTGCTGCAAGTTGTAAGAACGCTAAGTAGTTGATTTTAAACGAAAAAGTTCTTGCAAAAATGTTTCAGCAGCCTATAATGCGCGGCAAGACACGGACTCATAGCTCAGCTGGATAGAGTACTCGGCTACGAACCGAGCGGTCGCAGGTTCGAATCCTGCTGAGTCCGCCACTTTTGAAGTGGCTTTGTTATCAAGGCTGTTTCAAGAAACCAGTGGTAATCTGGTCTAAAACTACCAAACGGACTCATAGCTCAGCTGGATAGAGTACTCGGCTACGAACCGAGCGGTCGCAGGTTCGAATCCTGCTGAGTCCGCCACTTTCGAAGTGGTTTTGTTATCAAGGCTGCTTCAAAAACCAGTGGTAATCTGGTCTAAAACTACCAAACGGACTCATAGCTCAGCTGGATAGAGTACTCGGCTACGAACCGAGCGGTCGCAGGTTCGAATCCTGCTGAGTCCGCCATACCCAAACAGAAAGCCCGCTCAATGAGCGGGCTTTTTGTTTTTCCAGCTTTGCGCATTCAATCGCTTACACAGCCACGCCCTAACGCGCAGGCTTTGGTGCTCTGTACCTGCATGCCAGGTGCTTGGCAGGGTGCTCGCACAACCTCGCCCAATGCCATTGCACCGATGGTTTCATGCGTTGTCAGAGCAATGACGCGCAAACGATTGTTATAGCCAAAAATTTAAGCGATCTGTCAGCTTGAGCAGTGTATGATTGCGCCCGTCAGCCCCGCCGGGGCTTGTGGATCACCACCATGGACTTACCCAGTAGTTACTCCCCAAACCGTTTCGTACAGATAGATCTAATCGATTGATTCCCCCGGCGTGCTCCGCGGCTGGGAGTGGAGTTCGCCTATGACGGAAGTAGAAGTAAAGAAAGCGCAAGAAAGCCTCCAGGATCGTCTGTCCCAGGTCGTCGACCTGCTTCAGCGCCAGCGCCTGGTTGAAGATGTCACGCACCGCCAGGAAGGTGCACACAACGACTTGGTAGAAAACCTCGTCCACCGGCAGAATCTTGTCGAGTTGCAACGCAAGCTCGATGATCTGCACCCCGCCGATATCGCCTATATCCTCGAAGCCTTGCCCCTCGAAGACCGCTTGACGGTCTGGCAGCTGGTGCGCTCGGATCGTGACGGCGACATTCTGCTTGAAGTGTCAGACGCCGTGCGCCAGTCCCTGATCGCCGATATGGACGATCACGAGCTGCTTGCCGCTGCCAAGGAAATGGACGCCGACGAACTGGCCGACCTGGCGCCTGAATTGCCACGGGACGTGGTCCATGAGCTCATGGAAACCCTCGATGCCCAGCAACGCGAGCGCGTACGCTCCGCGCTGAGCTATGACGAGGAACAAGTCGGCGCACTGATGGACTTCGAGATGGTGACCATCCGTGAAGACGTCAGCCTGGAAGTGGTATTGCGTTACCTGCGCCGCCTCAAGGAATTGCCCAACCACACCGACAAGCTGTTCGTGGTCGATCACGATGGCATTCTCAAGGGTGTGTTGCCGATCAAGCGCCTGCTGGTCAACGACCCGGACAAGCAAGTGGCCGACGTCATGGCCACCGATCCCGTGTCCTTCCATCCCGACGAAGACGCCTACGACGCGGCTCAGGCCTTCGAGCGGTACGACCTGGTATCGGCACCAGTCGTGGACAAGAGCGATCGGCTCATCGGACGTCTGACCATCGACGAAATGGTCGACCTGATTCGCGAAGAGAGTGAGACCGAAGTGCTGAACATGGCGGGTCTGCGCGAAGAAGAAGACATCTTTGCGTCAGTTTGGCGGTCGCTGCGCAACCGTTGGGCGTGGCTGGCCGTGAACTTGATTACCGCTTTCGTCGCATCCCGGGTCATCGGCTTGTTCGAAGGGTCCATCGAGAAGCTGGTTGCTTTGGCTGCGCTGATGCCGATCGTGGCGGGCATCGGTGGCAACTCCGGCAACCAGACCATCACCATGATCGTGCGCGCCATGGCCCTTGACCAGGTATCGCCAGGCAATACCTCGCGCCTGATGCGCAAGGAGCTGGCGGTGTCCTTGATCAACGGGTTGATCTGGGGTGGCGTCATCGGCGCGGTGGCCTTCTGGCTTTATGGCAGCTGGTCGCTGGGCCTGGTGATGACGGCCGCGATGACCTTGAACCTGCTGCTCGCGGCCCTGATGGGCGTGCTGATACCGATGACCCTGACCCGCCTGGGGCGCGACCCGGCAATGGGGTCGAGCGTGATGATCACCGCAGTTACCGACAGCGGCGGCTTCTTCATCTTCCTGGGGCTCGCCACCGTGTTCTTGCTCTAACGGCTCGGGGCATTACGCCGTGCGTGACGTCCGGTTGTCTGGATGATAAAGGCAACGAAGAGGCCGCCATTTCAAAACCAAAAAAGCCAGCATCAGCTGGCTTTTTTGTGGATGGCAGCAAAGGTTTGCGTCAGGAAGCGTCAGCAGCCATTTCCACGTCATGGGCAATCAGGGCAACCAGCGCATTCTGCTGACGATGGGACAGCTGGCGGAAGCGCTGCAGCAGCTCGCGTTCGTGCAATGACAGTTCAGGGCTGTCCAGGCGCATGCTCAATTCCTCACCCAGGGCACCTTCCTGGATAAGGCTCTGTTCCAGGCGTGCAATGATCTCCGAGTTCATGCTGCGGTGGTGGTTGCGTGCTACCTCGGCGATGCGCTCACGCATCCCGTCTGGCAGGCGAACGACGAACTTGTCAGCAGTGCGGCTCGAATAAATAGCCTGTTTCATTGGGCGCATATAAATTGACCAGATTTTGGTTCAGGGGAAGCGGTTCTCAAATTGGCCGCGCGGGGTGGAAATACGACCGCCTTATCGCCAAAATGTTCAACCGGTTGTGCAGATGGACGCTCATCTTGCCTCAATGCTGTCGTTTCCTTGGCGTCAATTCTGTGACAAATAGTGATCTGCATAAAGGCTTTATGCCAGTACCAATTGTCTGAAATGAGCACTGGTTAAAATTTTCACACGTCCAGTCATGGCCTCACGTCAGACGTATCCCCGCTAATCCTGCAAAAAACCTGAAACCTGCGCCGAAAGTAGCGTCAAACGCACAGGTTCTTAATCAGAGAGCATAGTGGCAATGCACCATGATGCAAGCTGCGCTTCGCCGCTAAAAGGCAGGCTGATTCTGTTGATCGGACCCTCTGGCGCGGGCAAAGATTCATTGATCGACGCGGCCCGCCCGCAGCTGGCAGCCGCGCATGTCGAAATAGCCCGTCGGGTCATCACGCGCTCGCCTGAAGCCACGGGGGAGGCAGCGGTAGGTGTCAGTGTCGAGCAGTTCGAACGTATGAAGCTGCAAGGCGCATTCGCCATGCATTGGCAGGCCAATGGGTTGCAATACGGTATCCCCCGGCAGGTAGATGAGTGGCTGGAGCAGGGCAGGTCGGTGCTGGTAAACGGCTCGCGCGGCCACCTGGCGCAGGCTCGTACTCGCTACCCTGATTTGCTGGCCATCCGTGTGGACGTCAGTCTCGATATCCTGCGTCAGCGCCTGCAGGCCCGTGGGCGGGAGACCCAAAACGAGATTGACCAGCGTCTGGCTCGGCATGTCAGTCTGAGCGATACGGCCGACGATGGCGTAAGAACGGTGGACAACTCGACTACGCTGTCTTCGGCAGTCGAGGCCTTGCTGGCAGTGTTGCGAGAAGAGTGTGTTATCCAGGCGTACTAGGGCTTCGGAAAAGGTTTACGCTCAAATGGCACTGCAACACATGACAAACGGCCGCACGCTGGTTAACATGCACGCCGTCCCGCTGAGCAGCGCCTGCTGCCAGTTGCAGTGTCTCAGTAGCTCAATTGGATAGAGCATCCCCCTCCTAAGGGGAAGGTTGCAGGTTCAATTCCTGCCTGGGACGCCATTTCTCCCCAGTGCCTCCAGCACTCCCTTCTCCTTCGCTCATCGCCCGTTACAAATCTACGCCTTAAGACGTATTTCAGCCCTACGTCCGTACTTCTATGCTTAGTCCCGTTAACGGTTCACCTCACAAGGCGAGCGCCGTCTTTCTTCACCTCAGCAGCCCTTGGACTTGGGGCGTAGTTGCTGGTTATTCAGGAGATTGCATGAACCAGCACGTCATCCCCGTGCCCACGGGTTTTACCCAAGAGCAGCTTCAGACGCTGTTCGACCTGATCAGCGACGGTATCTGGGATTGGGATGCCAACACGGGTTATGTCTATCGCAACCCCGGCTGGTACCTAATGCTCGGCTATACGCCTCACTCCCAGGAAAACTCGGTACTGACCTGGGAGAGGTTGATCCACCCCGACGATTTCCAGCGTGTCATGGCCCACTTCGATGCCTATATCCACCAGCGCAACGAGCGTTACCTGGTCGAGTACCGGTGCCGCTGTGCCGACGGCACTTACCTGTGGGTCGAGGACAGTGGGTACGTGATCGCACGCAACCCCGATGGCTCGGTGGCACGCATGCTGGGTGCCCATCGCAACATCGACAGCGGCAAGCGGCAACTGGCGCAGCTTGAGCGGCGTAACCAATCGCTGGAATGCCTGGTCGCCGAGCGCACGCGCGAATTGTCCTGGGTAAACGAGCAGCTCCAGCGCCAGCTGGACGAGAACCGCGAGCTTGCCGAGCGGGATTCCCTGACGCGTATCGCCAACCGCTATCGGCTGGAGAGTGTGCTGAGGCAGGAGTGCGAGCGGGCCAAGCGCTTTCGGCAGCCACTGTCGGTCATCGCTATGGACATGGATGATTTCAAGCCGATCAACGACCAATACGGGCATGCGCAGGGCGACGCCGCTTTGATTCGTGTGGCCGAGGCATTGCGATTGCGCCAGCGCACAAGTGACTTGCTGGCCCGTTGGGGAGGTGATGAATTTGTCCTGGTCCTGCCCCAGACGAGCCTGGAGCAAGCCTGCGCCTGCGCCGAACAACTGCGCCAGGTAGTGGCGCAGTTGGAGCCGATTGGCGAGTGTCGATTGACCTTGAGCTACGGCGTAGTGCAGTGGCGCGAAGGCGATGACACCCACAGCCTGCTGGCGCGCGCCGACCAGGCGCTTTACCGGGCCAAGGGCGCAGGCAAGAACGCCGTCGCCCAGTGACCAACGACCCCAGGCCGCGCCAGGGGTCAAATGTGCAGTGCGTGGCCCAGCGCGCGCAGGGCGGCCTCCTGCACCGCCTCGCCCAGGGTCGGATGGGCATGAATCGTGCCCGCCACATCTTCCAGCCGCGCGCCCATTTCCAGCGATTGGGCGAATGCGGTGGACAGTTCAGAGACGGCCACGCCCACCGCTTGCCAACCCAGCACGAGGTGGTTGTCGCGGCGTGCCACCACCCGCACAAACCCCGTCCTGGACTCCAGGCTCATGGCCCGCCCGTTGGCGGCAAAGGGAAATTGCGCCACGATGCAGTCCAGCCCTTGCGCCACCGCCTGATCAGGGGTCAGGCCAGCGACGACCACTTCCGGGTCGGTGAAGCACACCGCGGCGATGGCGGCCGGTTCGAAGCGACGTGTCTTGCCAGCGATGCGTTCGGCGACCATCTCGCCCTGGGCCATCGCCCGGTGCGCCAGCATGGGCTCGCCCGCCACGTCACCAATGGCCCACACGTTGCGCATGCTGGTCTGGCACTGCGCGTCGATGGCAATCGCCGCCCCATTCATGCGCAGGTCCAGGCATTCGAGGTTCAAGCCTTGGGTGCGCGGGCGCCTGCCAGCCGCTACCAGCACCCTATCGGCGTCAAGGCGCAGTGGCGAGCCTTCGCTGTTCCGGGCCATCAGGGTGCCTTGTTCATAGCCTTCCACCTTGTGATCAAGGTAAACGGCGATGCCCAGCTTTTTCAGCGACTCGACCACGGGGGCGGTGAGCTCGGCGTCGTAGGTGGGCAACACCCGCTCGCGGGCCTCCACCACACTCACCTGCGCACCTAGCTTGCGGTACGCAGTGCCCAGTTCCAAACCGATGTACCCGCCACCAACCACCACCAGATGGCGCGGCACCGTAGCGGGCGTCAGCGCCTCGGTCGATGAAATGACGGCGCCGCCCAGCGGCAGCATGGGCAGCTCGACGCTGCTTGAACCCGTAGCCAGCAACAGGTGCTCGCAGCGGATGCGCTGACCGTCGACTTCCACGTGCTTGCCGTCGAGCAGCTTCGCCCAGCCCTGGATGACCTTGACACCGTGCTTTTTCAGCAGAGCGGCCACACCAGTGGTCAGTCGGTCGACGATACCGTCTTTCCACGCGACGCTCTGACGGATGTCCAGCTCGGGGGAGGCTACGCGGATGCCCAGTGGGGAGCCCTCGGCAAAACGGGTGGCCTGATGGAACTGCTCGGCCACATGAATCAGCGCCTTTGACGGAATGCAGCCGATGTTCAGGCACGTTCCGCCCAGCGCCTGCCCTTCGACCAGCACTGTGGGGATGCCCAGTTGGCCAGCGCGGATGGCGGCCACGTAGCCGCCGGGGCCGCCGCCGATGATCAGCAGCGTAGTTTCGATGATCGGTTGCATGCTCACTCCACAAACAGGCAGGCGGGTTGTTCCAGCAGGCTTCGCACGGCCTGGATGAACAGTGCGGCGTCCATGCCATCGACTACCCGGTGATCGAACGAGCTGGACAGGTTCATCATCTTGCGCACCATAATCTGACCGTCGACGACCACAGGCCGCTCGACCATGCGGTTGACCCCCACGATGGCCACTTCTGGGGTGTTGACCACCGGCGTGCTGACGATGCCGCCCAGTGCGCCGAGGCTTGTCAGGGTGATGGTTGAGCCCGACAGCTCCTCGCGGCTGGCCTTGTTGGTGCGAGCGGCATTGGCCACCCGTGCGATTTCCGCTGCATTGGCCCACAGGTTGCCCGCCTCGGCATGGCGCAGCACTGGCACCATCAGGCCGTTGTCCCCTTGGGTGGCGATGCCAACGTGCACCGCGCCGTGGCGGGTGATGACCTGTGCTTCGTCGTCGTACGTGGCGTTGATCTGCGGAAAGTCACGCAGTGCCACGACCAACGCACGGACCAGAAACGGCAATAGGGTGAGCTTGCCGCGGTCCTGGCCATGCTTGCTGTTGAGCTGCTGGCGCAGCGCTTCGAGGGCAGTGACGTCGATTTCTTCGACATAGCTGAAATGGGCCACGCGACGTTTGGCGTCCTGCATGCGCTGGGCGATCTTGCGCCGCAGGCCGATTACCGGGACTTGCTCGCTGTCGGTGCGCTTGGCATAGCCGCTGGGGGGCTGCTCACCGGCGCGTTGAGGCTGGCTGAGGAAGGCATCGAGGTCTTCATGCAGGATGCGCCCGGCAGGGCCGCTCCCGTGCACGTAACGCAATTCAATGCCAGCATCCAGCGCGCGCTTGCGCACGGCGGGCGAGGCGAGGGGTTTATCGCTGGCCTGGCGTGGAGCCAGCGGTGCGGCCGGGCGGCTGGCCGGGGGCGTCAAGGTGGCCGGCACGGGTTGTTCCTGTGCTGCCTGCTTGGGTGCTTGGCTGGCAGGCGGAGTTTCAGCCGCCTTGGCTTGCGGGGCATCCACATGGTTGCCGTTGCCTTCGACCTCGATGCGGATCAGCTCGCTGCCGACCGACATCACTTCCCCAGGCTGGCCGCCCAGGGCCATGACCTTGCCGCTGACCGGGGAGGGGATCTCCACCGTCGCCTTGTCGGTCATGACATCGGCCACGACCTGGTCTTCGGCGATCAGGTCACCTACCTTGACGAACCACTCGACCAATTCGACCTGCGCGATGCCTTCGCCAATGTCCGGCATCTTGATGACATGCGTGCCCATTCAGACCTCCATGACCTTTTTCAATGCCCCACCCACCCGCGATGGCCCTGGGAAATACGCCCACTCCTGTGCATGGGGGTAGGGCGTGTCCCAACCCGTGACGCGCTCGATGGGCGCTTCCAGATGGTGGAAGCAATGCTCCTGCACCAGCGCGACCAGTTCGGCGCCGAACCCGCAGGTTCGCGTGGCCTCATGCACCACCACGCAGCGCCCGGTCTTCTTCACCGACGCGACGATGGTTTCCAGGTCAAGCGGCCACAGGCTGCGCAGGTCGATCACCTCGGCATCGACGCCCGTCTCTTCGGCCGCGACCTGGGCGACATAAACCGTTGTGCCATAGGTGAGGACCGTGACGTCGTTGCCGGGCCGGGTCACCACTGCCTTGTCCAGCGGTACGGTGTAATAACCGTCGGGCACGGCGCTTTGCGGATGCTTGGACCATGGCGTCACGGGGCGGTCGTGGTGGCCATCGAAGGGGCCGTTGTACAGGCGTTTGGGCTCAAGGAAGATGACCGGGTCATCGCATTCGATCGAGGCAATGAGCAGGCCCTTGGCGTCATAGGGGTTGGACGGCATGACCGTGCGCAGCCCGCACACCTGGGTGAACATTGCTTCCGGGCTCTGGCTATGGGTCTGGCCTCCATAAATGCCCCCGCCGCAGGGCATGCGCAGGGTCAGCGGCGAGATGAATTCGCCAGCGGAGCGGTAACGCAGCCGCGCCATTTCCGACACGATCTGGTCCGAGGCTGGGTAGAAATAGTCGGCGAACTGAATCTCCACCACCGGCCGCAAGCCGTAGGCACCCATGCCCACGGCCGTGCCGACGATGCCGCTTTCGGAAATCGGGGCATCGAACACCCGTGATTTGCCGTACTTGTTCTGCAGGCCTTCGGTGCAGCGGAAGACGCCGCCAAAGTATCCGACGTCCTGACCATACACGACCACGTTGTCGTCGCGCTCGAGCATGATGTCCATGGCCGAGCGCAGGGCCTGGATCATGGTCATGGTGGTGGTGGCCATGGCGGTTTCCGGGTTGATGCTGCTGTTGTGATCGTTCATTTCAGACCCCCAGTTCCTGACGTTGGCGACGCAGGTGGTCCGGCATTTCCTTGTACACGTCCTCGAACATCGAAGCGGCACTGGGAATGTGTCCGTTGGCGAGGGTGCCGTACTGCTCGGCTTCCTTCTGCGCGGCGACCACGGCAGCCTCGAATTCGGCCGTGGTGGCCTGGTGTTCTTCTTCGGACCAATGGCCGATCTTGATCAGGTGCTGCTTCAGGCGAGCGATCGGGTCGCCCAGCGGGAAGTGGCTCCAGTCGTCCGCTGGGCGGTACTTGGACGGATCATCGGACGTGGAATGCGGGCCAGCACGGTAGGTGACCCACTCGATCAGGCTGGGGCCAAGGCCGCGGCGTGCGCGTTCGGCTGCCCAGCGCGAGGCCGCGTAGACGGCCACGAAATCGTTGCCGTCCACGCGCAACGAGGCGATGCCACAGCCCACGCCGCGGCCGGCGAAGGTGGTGGACTCGCCGCCGGCGATGGCCTGGAACGTGGAAATCGCCCACTGGTTGTTGACCACGTTGAGGATGACCGGGGCGCGGTAGACGTGGGCGAAGGTGAGGGCGGTATGGAAGTCCGATTCAGCGGTGGCACCATCGCCGATCCAGGCCGAGGCGATCTTGGTATCGCCCTTGATGGCCGAGGCCATGGCCCAGCCCACCGCTTGCACGAACTGGGTCGCCAGGTTGCCGCTGATGGTGAAAAAACCCGCCTCGCGTACCGAATACATGATCGGCAACTGGCGACCTTTGAGCGGGTCGCGCTCGTTGGAGAGCAGTTGGCAGATCATGTCCACCAGCGAAACGTCACGGGCGATCAGGATGCTTTGCTGGCGGTAGGTCGGGAAGCACATGTCGGTGCGGTTCAGCGCCAGGGCCTGGGCGCTGCCGATGGCTTCCTCGCCCAGGCTCTGCATGTAGAACGACATCTTCTTCTGGCGCTGGGCGACGACCATGCGGCTGTCGAAGATGCGGGTCTTGAGCATGGCACGCATGCCTTGGCGCAGTATCTGCGGGTCTATGTCCTCGGCCCAGGGGCCCTGGGCATTGCCCTGTTCATCCAGTACGCGCACCAGGCTGCCGGACAAGTCGGCGGTGTCGGCGGCTTCTACGTCGATGGGTGGTTTACGGACCTGGCCTGCGTCGTTCAAGCGCAGGTAGGAAAAATCGGTCTGGCAGCCTGGCCGGCCGGTAGGCTCGGGCACATGCAGGCGCAGGGGGGCGTACTCGTTCATGCTGTTTACGCTCGCTCGGGTATTTGTTTTTGTGAGCTTTGAAGCGGTCGCCGCTGACTGCCGGCTTGTGACCAGCAGGTCAGCGTTAGCTACATGTTAGTTGCCCTGGCGCAGAATATTTCTCTCTAGTTGATTGCCTTTGCTAAGCAGGCCAGATAAACATTCCCCATAAACACAATAAACCGGTGATTTTGTCTCATGCGCAAACTTGATCGTACTGACATCGGCATTCTCAACAGCCTTCAGGAAAACGCCCGCATCACCAATGCCGAGCTGGCACGTTCGGTCAACCTGTCGCCTACGCCCTGTTTCAACCGAGTGCGGGCCATGGAAGAGCTGGGTGTCATTCGCCAGCAGGTCACGCTGTTGTCGCCCGAGGTGCTGGGCCTGGATGTGAACGTATTCATCCATGTGAGCCTGGAAAAACAGATCGAGCAGGCACTGCACCGCTTCGAGGAAGAGATCGCCGAGCGGCCCGAGGTCATGGAGTGCTACCTGATGACCGGTGACCCGGACTACCTGCTGCGCGTGCTACTGCCCAGTATCCAGGCGCTGGAGCGGTTTCTGGATTACCTGACCCGCCTGCCGGGCGTTGCCAACATTCGCTCCAGTTTCGCGCTCAAGCAGGTGCGCTACAAAACGGCGTTGCCATTGCCGGCAAACGGGATGACCTTGCGCGAATGACTGCTGTCCAAGCTCGTCGACGCCCTGTGGCCTGGCCTGATCCATTTTTTACCTGGCCATGGGCAAGGGACCATTCGATTTTGCAGCACGGGGCCTGCAACGCTTGGCGTTAGCCTTTATTCTGCACCTACAACTGCCAGCTCAACCCGGGAGCCGAAGGGATTTATGCGCACTATCTGGAAGCCGTTTCAGTCGTTGTATTTCGCTGCACTGATGATGCTGATCGGCTCGGGCCTGCTCAGTACCTACCTGGCGCTGCGCCTGGCTGCCGACAACGTCGATAGCCTGTGGGTCGGTGCCTTGATGGCGGCCAACTACTTCGGCCTGGCCGTGGGCGGCAAGGTCGGCCACCGGCTCATCGGCCGAGTAGGGCACATACGTGCCTATGCCACCTGCGCCGGTATTGTCGGCGCCGCCGTGCTCGGGCACGGCCTGACCAACTGGCTGCCGGCCTGGGTCGGGCTGCGGATGATCGTAGGCCTGGGCATGATGTGCCAGTACATGGTCATCGAAAGCTGGCTCAACGAGCAGGCGGACGTGAAGTACCGCGGCGCCGTATTCAGCGGGTACATGATCGCGTCCTACCTGGGCCTGGTGTTGGGTCAGCTGATACTGGTGGTGCACCCTGAGCTGGGGCTTGAGCTGCTGATGCTGGTCGCGATGTGCTTCGCCCTGTGCCTGGTGCCGGTGGCCATGACCCGCCGCATCCACCCCGCGCCACTGCGTCCGGCACCCATGGAGCCCAAGTTCTTCATCAAGCGCGTGCCGCAGTCGCTCAGTACGGTGCTGGGTTCCGGGCTGATCGTCGGCTCGTTCTACGGCCTTGCTCCGCTGTATGCCGCCAGCCAGGGTCTTAGCACCGAGCAGATCGGTCTGTTCATGGGCTGCTGCATTTTTGCAGGGCTGGTGGTTCAGTGGCCGCTGGGCTGGTTGTCGGACCGTTACGACCGTGCGGTGTTGATTCGCAGTGTCGCAGGGGGGCTGGCCGTGGCCGCCGCGCCGTTGGCGATCCTGCCCGACGTGCCGCTGGAGTTGCTGTTCGCCATGGGCTTTGTGGTATCGCTGTTGCAGTTCAGCCTGTACCCGCTGGCCGTGGCTTTTTCCAACGACCACGTGGAGAGCGAGCGCCGCGTTTCGCTGACTGCCATGCTGTTGGTGACTTACGGCGTGGGGGCGTGCATCGGGCCCCTGGCGGCTGGCGTGCTGATGAAAGTGCTGGGCGTGCAGATGTTGTACGCCTTCTTCGTGTTCTTTGCCCTGGTACTGGTCTGGCGCATCCGTCCAAAAGCTGTCACCGGCTTGCACCAGGTCCAGGATGCCCCCCTGGGCCACGTCGCCATGCCCGCCGCCGGCTCGCCCCTGTCGGCAGCGCTGGACCCGCGTGTGGATGAGCAGACCGTGCAGGATGTGATGCAGACGCCGGTGGCGGCCGAGGACACGGAGGAGGCCGAGAAAGACGGCGAACCGCCGCTGGAGGAGGTGCAGGGGAATAAGCCGGCTTGAATGTGGCCGTCACGCGCGTTGGAGCACGTGGAGCGTGACGTGTGCCAGGCGACGCATCCCGACCTAGTAATTCCTGTATTTCAGCGTATCGCCTAGGGCCGCTGCGCGGCCCATCGCGGCACGAGGCCGCTCCTACCCGGAAATCGGCTAGCCTTCAGAGGCGGCGCTAGGCCGTTTAGTTCTGCAAAGGCCAGGCCTCCGCTATCTCAGCCAATACAGGACCAAGGTAGATACCGTCTGGATCCTCACCTCGTAAGTGCGATTTGAGGATCAAGACGAGGGTATGTGTGATTTTGGAAGTTTGGGCAGCAACTTGAGCACCAAGTCAGAGACATGGGCTGTGTTGGTCTTGCTTCTAAGCGCACGGTAGCCCAGGCGCCGCAGATCGCGACTTCAGGAGGCCGAGCGCAGGGCTTGCGAAGGGAGGTGACAGGCATGGATGCCTGTCAAGCGCTGGGCCCCAGGATGGGGCCTGCAGCGCGGTCCTCCCGGGAGCAAGCCCGGAACGAGGGAACCCCGGAGCGTAGCGCAGGGGCCGGATGATAGGAGCAGGCGGTTTTTGCTCACTTTTTGACAAGACAAAAAGTGAGCCGCCGTAAGGGCGGAAAGGTGAATGTACGCCACCCTCGCCAATGAATACCTACACAGGTCCAAACGCCCAAACAATTCCTTCAAAACTACGTGATAGCACCCAAGCTGCTGAAAGGCCGCAACAGCCCTCCCGCCCATTGTAAAAATCAATAATCGTCCTTATCAAACCGCCGCGCTTCACGCTGCAGCTGATACACAAAACTCTCCACCTTGCGCTGGGCAGGCCCACTGAGGTTATGAAAGCGAACCCCAGCAAACGTGGTATTGATCCGCTCTTCATAATGCAGATGGCGCAACTCGACCATGGTATCTACCAACCCAAGCGGTGCGCCGGCCTTGAAGCGTTCATACACCTGACCCAACTGCAGGCGATCCTCGACATTCCCATCAAAGCGCAGCTTGCACCCGGTAGCCGAAATATCCAGCAATTTGCCACGCAAGGCACCGTTGCCCTTGAGGTGCGTGCCATCGAGCATGATGTCCACCAGCTGCGACAGCTTAAGCGCGGCACGAAATGCGTTGCGGCGCTGGTGATAGGTCATCTCCAACGGCAGCCCGCCACGGTAGCAGCGATGACCGTCCACTTCGCTGATGCGCAGGCCGTGGGTGCATTCCCAGGCAATGCGCACACCGTCGTGGAAGCCTTCCACCCGGAAATGCTCGCCGTTTTCGATGAATTTCTCACCGTCACGGGGGATGAGCTCGTCAAGCGCCAGCACATTGTTTTCCCGATCCACGTCCACCACGTAACTCTGGAAGCGATGGCCTCGGTCATGGAAGGTGATGATCAGGGGGTCGTGGCTTTCCTGGAGCTGCCGTAAATTGGCCGCAATTTCCAAGGGTGTGCTCAGCACCTTGGGCGGTTGCGGGGCATCGGATTCATTGAACACGGCTTGACGTTCTCCAGGCAAAAGCGACACAGGTAATTGACAGCATTTTGCCAGTATGTGCCGTGCCTTGATAGGGAAATCACACTTGGCTGAGGGCGCGCGGCTTGGTCAGGGGCGAGGTGCTGCCACGGCTGTTGTAGAGCGACGGCGAGTCGCCGCCCGTGAGGATGCGGACCTGATTGTTGGTGACCTGTTGCTGGACCTGAATGATACGGCCATTGGTCGAGTTGACCTGCTGACAGGCGTCCATCAGCTGCGCCAGCGTATCGAGTCGCTCCAGCATCACGTCACCGTGGGGCGATTGCGCCGCCACCGCCTGTACGCCGGCGCGGTCTGCGCTCAGGCCCAGGTCGCTCAGCAACTGGCCACGGCGCTGGCCGTGTTGTTCGAGCAGAATGATCAGCGACTGTTTGCGCGCCAGGATCTGCTCAAGCAACTGCATGTCGCGACCGTGCAGCGCGACAGCCTCGTTCTGAAGCAGCTCCAGTAGCTCCTGCATCGGAGCGATGTCTTGTTCGATCAATTGCAGCAGGGTGGTGTCGTGCATGGCTAACTCCCGGTTTTCAAGCGTCCATTGAAGTCAGCGCACCCGACGG
The DNA here is from genome assembly GCF_002021815.1 of Pseudomonas parafulva. NCBI lineage: Bacteria > Pseudomonadati > Pseudomonadota > Gammaproteobacteria > Pseudomonadales > Pseudomonadaceae > Pseudomonas > Pseudomonas parafulva. The sequence continues at coordinate 3,193,341 of NZ_CP019952.1, read as the reverse complement.
TCAACGCTGTGCTTCGAAATCGAGCAGCTTGCTGGCGACACGGCCGGCATCGACCTTGTAGCTGCCATCGGCAATGGCCTGTTTGAGCTGGGCTACCTTGGCGCTGTTGACGACGGGTTCATCGCGCAGCTTGTCGCTGATCTTTTGCAACTGCTGGGCCTCTGGGCTTAGGTGCACGGCTTCTCCGCTTGCACCCGTGCCCTTTACTGTTTCCTGGCTGGCAGCCGGCTTTTCAGTGCTGCCAGGGGCATTGCTGCCGCGTACACCGCCGGTGACGGCCGGGGAATTATTCAAACGACTGAAGTCGATGACCATGATCAGAAAACCTCTGGGTTTATGGACGCTTGCCTTGTTTTCGGCCAACTCACGATAAACTTTAGGCACAAATGCGTGACTGTCTTGAGCGACAGCCTGTTACCCGTTTTCTGACACAGTCTAAAAAAAGCGGTTCCCCGGCGCCAGCGGCTTCCGCCCGCTGGCCTACATGCTCACCTCGACCTGGCCCGGGCCCGTCACCATGGCCTTGACCACGCGTTTGGAATTGAGATTGCGCACCCGAATCTGCTCGCTGATGCCGCCTTTGCTCAGCGCCTCGCCAGGCATGCGCACGCTCAACGTGCCACTGCGGGCAACGATCACCACATGATCGCCCTTGCGCACCACCTCCGCCTGCTCCAGGTGTTGAGGCGTCAGCACCTGATCCATCACCGTCGGGCGCAGCATCTTCATCCCGACCGCCTGGCCCACATCGGTCAGAAACCCTTGGCCCAGCGTGCCGACGTCCCGTTCGCGCAGGGCCACATCGCCTTCGCTCACCACGTTGTCCCGTCGCAGCGGGCGGGTGACCACGACCACCTCGCGGAACAAGCGAACGGTGGCGGGCACGAACACGGTCCAGGGCGCCGCGCCGTCGCAACGTACACGCACCGTCACCCGCCCCAGCGGCACGCTCGGGCTTTCCAGCGAAGCGTCGAGCGCCTGGCTGCACAAGGGCATGCGCAACCTTGGGTCCAACGGGTTCACCTGGATCTCGTAGCGGCCGGCCGTTTGGGTCGTGGCGAGATAATCTTCGACGGTGAACTCAAGAAACCCTTGGGTGACACCGATAAGCTGTTCAGGCATGGTGAACGCGTCCGCCCAGGTGCGAACCGGTACCAGCAGGCACAATGCGGCCAGCAAGCCAGCCAGCAGGCGCGTCAATCGTCGGGAAACTGTCGTTTTCATGTACATGGCGCTCAAAAAAGCAAAGCCCGTGCCGACTTCTTGAGTAAGTGGCAACGAATGGCTGACAGGTAAGGAGTTCGGCATGGCGGGGGTTATGGATTCGGTCAACCAGCGCACACAGCTGGTAGGGCAGAATCGCCTGGAACTGCTGCTGTTCCGCCTCAACGGCGAACAGCTTTATGGCATCAACGTTTTCAAGGTCAGGGAAGTGCTGCAATGCCCTGCGCTGACCATACTGCCCAAGGCGCATCCGGTGGTGCGCGGCGTCGCCAACATCCGCGGGGCGACGATTCCGATCCTTGACCTGTCGATGGCCACCGGCCTGCGCCCGTTGCAGGAAGACACGCGCAGCAGTTTCGTGATCATTACCGAGTACAACACCAAGACCCAGGGCTTTCTGGTGCACTCGGTCGAGCGCATCGTCAACATGAACTGGGAGGAAATCCACCCGCCACCCAAGGGGACCGGCCGCGATCATTACCTGACGGCAGTCACGCGGGTGGACAACCGTATGGTCGAGATCATCGACGTGGAGAAGGTGCTGGCCGAGGTCGCGCCGTCTTCGGAGGCGGTGTCGGCGGGGGTGGTGGACGCCGAGGTGCAGGACAAGGCCGTGATGCTGCGGGTGTTGACCGTCGACGATTCGTCGGTGGCACGCAAGCAGGTCAGCCGTTGCCTGCAGACGGTTGGGGTCGAGGTGGTGGCCCTCAATGACGGCCGCCAGGCCTTGAACTACCTGCGCCAATTGGTGGACGAAGGCAAGAAGCCTGAAGAAGAGTTTCTGATGATGATTTCCGACATTGAAATGCCGGAAATGGATGGCTATACCCTGACGGCGGAAATTCGCAGCGACCCGCGCATGCAAAAGCTGCACATCTGCCTGCATACTTCACTGTCCGGGGTGTTCAACCAGGCGATGGTCAAGAAAGTGGGCGCCGATGATTTCCTGGCCAAGTTCCGGCCGGATGATCTGGCCCAGCGCGTGGTTGACCGGATCAAGGCAGCACATTGAAAGGCGCCGGGGCTCGCCCCGGCCACAGTGATTGAAAAGAGGCGGCAGCAGTGTCTACGGGTAATTTGGATTTCGAACAGTTCCGGGTCTTTCTGGAAAAAGCCTGTGGCATCTTGCTGGGCGAAAATAAGCAGTATCTGGTGTCCAGCCGCCTCAACAAATTGATGGAGCAGCAGGGCATCAAGAGCCTGGGCGAGCTGGTGCAACGCATCCAGGCCCAGCCGCGGGGCGGCCTGCGCGAGCAGGTGGTCGATGCCATGACCACCAACGAAACCCTGTGGTTTCGCGATACCTACCCGTTCGAGGTGCTCAAGAACAAGGTCATCCCCGAGTTTATCCGCAACAACCCCGGCCAGCGCCTGCGCATGTGGTCGGCGGCGTGCTCTTCGGGCCAGGAGCCGTACTCCATCTCCATGGCCATCGACGAGTTCGAACGCAGCAACCTGGGCCAGCTGAAAATGGGCGCGCAGATCGTCGCGACCGACCTGTCGGGCACCATGCTCAACAACTGCAAGACTGGCGAGTACGACAGCCTGGCGATTGCCCGCGGCTTGTCGGCCGAGCGCCTGCAGCGCTACTTCGACCCCAAGGGGCCGGGGCGCTGGGCGATCAAGCCGGCGATTCGCAACCGGGTGGAGTTCCGCTCGTTCAACTTGCTCGACAGCTATGCAAGCCTGGGCAAGTTCGACATCGTGTTCTGCCGCAACGTCTTGATCTACTTCTCGGCCCAGGTCAAGAAAGACATCCTGCTGCGCATTCACAGCACCCTCAAGCCAGGCGGGTACTTGTTCCTGGGCGCATCCGAGGCCCTCAACGGCCTGCCGGACCATTACCAGATGGTGCAGTGCAGCCCGGGCATCATCTATCAGGCCAAATAGGCCCATGCCGTATGTGCCGCTGACCGGGCGATGCCTTGTCAGCGGCTTTCAATGAGTCGGCCCTGTCGCTGACGTCAATTTTTTGTTTTGCCGCTCATGTGCTCTTGTTTTTGCCGCTTGTGGCCATTGGGCCGCGTGCGGTTTGCCGCTTTTCTGGCATAGCGCCCCTTTGAACAGGGCTGCAAGGCCTTGAATACGGGCTTTGCCGATGTTGGCACAAGCCTTGCTAAAACCTTCGGCAACGACATTCTGGTCAACCGCTGAAGGTTTCCCCGACATGAGCATCAGCTTCGACAAGGCGCTTGGTATCCATGAAAAGGCCCTGGGCTTTCGTGCGCAACGCGCCGAAGTGCTGGCCAACAACATTGCCAACGCCGACACCCCCAACTACAAGGCCCGTGACCTGGACTTCGCCTCGGTGCTGGCCGCTGAAAGCGACAAGCAGCACAACGGCGGCCGCTTCGGCCTGGAGCGCACCAACAGCCGGCACATCGAGGCCGACGGCGTGGCGCTGAGCGACGAAGCCCTCAAGTACCGCACGCCGATGCAGCCTTCGATCGACCAGAACACCGTGGACGCGCAAATCGAGCAGTCGAATTACACCGAAAACGCGATTGGCTTCCAGGCCAGCTTCACGTTGCTCAACAGTAAATTCAAAGGGCTGGTATCAGCCCTGCGGGGAGAATGACCATGTCCCTTTCCAGCGTCTTCAACATTGCCGGTTCCGGCATGAGCGCGCAGAACACGCGCCTGAACACCGTCGCCTCCAACATTGCCAACGCCGAGACGGTCTCGTCGAGCATCGACCAGACCTACCGCGCTCGCCATCCCGTGTTCGCCACCACGTTCCAGAACACCCAGGCCGGCACCAGCCAGTCGCTGTTCGAGGACCAGGGCGAGGCAGGGCAGGGCGTGCAAGTAACCGGCATCGTCGAGGACCAGAGCAACCTCGAGGCCCGCTACGAGCCTAGCCACCCGGCGGCGAACAAGGACGGCTACGTGTATTACCCCAACGTTAACGTGGTCGAGGAGATGGCTGACATGATCTCGGCCAGCCGCGCGTTCCAGACCAATGCCGAGTTGATGAACACGGCCAAGAGCATGATGCAGAAGGTGCTGACCCTGGGTCAGTGATAGGACGCCGACATGACCACCACCAATGCCACAGGCGAAGTCGGTAGTAGCTACCTGAACTCGCTGCAGCGAAAAGAAAGCAAGAACGACGAAAAGACCGGCGCCGCCGGCAGTGCACTGGGCAAAGATGCCTTCCTGCAGCTGCTGGTCACCCAGATGAAGAACCAGAACCCCCTGGACCCGCAGCAGAACGGCGAGTTCGTGGCGCAGTTGGCGCAGTTCAGCAGCCTGGAAGGTATCCAGACCCTGAACAGCTCGGTCGGCTACATCGCCAGTGCGTTCCAGTCGTCCCAGGCCTTGCAGGCGTCGTCGCTGGTCGGGCGCAACGTGATCGTGCAGACCGACAAGGCCGTGGTCGACACCAGCAAGGACATGAAGGGCTCGGTGAACCTCACCGGCTCGAGCACCGCCACCTCGGTGGGGGTGTACGACAAGGACGGCAAGCTGGTGCGCACCCTCGACCTGGGTACCCAGGCTGGCGGCAAGGTGGACTTTACCTGGGATGGCAAGGACGACGCCGGTGAGACCCTGCCGGCCGGCACCTACAGCTTCAAGGCCACCGCCTCGATCAATGGCACGACGACGGCCATGACCACCAACCTGCCGGCCACCGTCACCAGCGTGACCATGGGCACCAACGGCGGCGAAATGTCGCTGAACCTGGCAGGGCTGGGCAGCGTTCCACTTTCCACCATTCAAAGCATCGGCATCTAGGGCCTAGCGCACATTTTCAGGAGTTAGCGTATGTCTTACAACATTGGCTTAAGCGGCCTCAATGCAGCCAACAAGGCCCTGAACGTGACCGGCAACAACATTGCCAACGTCGCCACCACTGGCTTCAAGTCCTCGCGCGCCGAGTTCGCCGACCAGTACTCAAGCTCCATTCGCGGCACCAGCGCCGGCCGTACCTCCATTGGTACCGGCGTAAGAACCGCCGCCATTTCCCAGCAGTTCAGCTCGGGCAACATCAACGGCACCGGCCAGGCGCTGGACATGGCCATTGACGGCAACGGCTTCTTCGCGCTCAACGACAACGGCTCGAAGATCTATACCCGGGCCGGGGCGTTCTACAGTGACAAGCAGGGCTTCGTCGTCAACGCCGGCGGCGCCAACCTGCAAGGTTATGGCGTCGACGAAAATGGCCAGGTGGTCCAGGGCGTATTGACCAACCTTCAGATCGACACGGCCAACCTTACCCCCAAGGCCACGTCCAAGATCGTGCAGACGGTCAACCTCAAGTCCAGCGATGGCGCGCCTACGGTCACCCCGTTCGACCCGGCCGATGTCAAGAGCTACAACTTCACGTTCTCAAGCGACGTGTACGACAGCCAGGGCAATGCGCACCAGTTGAACCAGTACTTCATCAAGGATGACACGTCCAATTCCTGGAAGATGTACACCACCATCGACGGTCGCAACCCACAGGACCCGACCTCCACGCAGCCGCTGATCAACGACCTGCCATTCAAGTCCGACGGCACGCTCAACGCCGATGCCCTCACGCCTGGGCCGGTGGCCGGTGGCCTGTCGATCAATGCGAACAAGACTTTCAACCTGGACAACTGGATCCCCGCGCAGAAGAACGCTGCCGGCCAGTGGTCAGCCAACGGCGCCAATGCCAACCCCGGCGGCGTCAGCCTCGACATGTTGGGCATGACCCAGTACAACGCCGCCTCGGCCGTGACCGCCAAGGATCAGGACGGGTTCGCTACCGGTGAGCTGTCCAGCCTGTCGGTAGACAAGGGCGGCTTCCTGTTCGCCAACTTCACCAATGGTCAGAACAAAGTTATTGGCCAGGTCGCCATCGCCAGCTTCTCCAACATGCAGGGCCTGACGCCGATTGGCGGCACCAACTGGCAGGAGTCCTTCTCGTCGGGTGTCCCGGTGATCGGCGCGCCGGACACCGGTACTTTGGGCCAGATTGCAGGTGCCTCGCTGGAAGATTCCAACGTCGACCTGACCGGCGAACTGGTGAACCTGATCAAGGCGCAGAGCAACTACCAGGCCAACGCCAAGACGATTTCCACCGAAAGCACCATCATGCAAACCATCATCCAGATGAGCTGATGGCGTGCCGAGGCGTGACACTCAGGGTTTACGAGCAGTGTCGATGAAGCATGCCTGCTTGTTGTCCTTTCTGCTGGTGATAGGGGGCGGTAGTGCCAACTGGGCAGAGGCCGCCCCAAGGCCTTTCTTCCTTTGGCAAAGCCTGGTCACCGGGCGATACATCTGCGTCCAAGGCAACCCGGGTTCAGGCTGGACCCGGTTTGCCGGCCCCTACAAAAACGGCGCCTGCCGCGATCACTGATCCAGGCGCTTTTGATCCGATGCCAACAAACTGACACCGATGGTAAAGCCGTCGCGCTGAAGTGCCCGATTCACCGGGGTGCAAAGCTGGTTCGATTATTGCTAGACCCTGCCTGATGACAGCGCGGTACTGGCGCGCGGAGGAGATGCTGTGGACAAATTGCTTTACGTGGCCATGACCGGGGCTAGCCAGAACGCGCTGGCCCAGAAGGCCCACGCCAACAATCTGGCGAACGTTTCCACCAACGGTTTCCAGCGCGACCTGGAGCAGGCCCGCTCGATGCCGGTCTTTGGCGACAGCTTCCCGGCGCGCGCCTTTGCCCTGACCGAGCGTCCAGCCACCGACTTCAGCGAAGGGCCGATGATCGAAACCGGTCGCGACCTGGACGTGGCTGTGAGCGGCCATGGCTTTATCGCCGTGCAGGCCCCCGACGGCAGCGAAGCCTATGTGCGCACTGGCAGCCTGAATATCGACGCCCTTGGCGTGTTGCGCGCCGGCAACGGCATGCCGGTGATCGGCAACGGCGGCCCGATTGCCATTCCACCTGAGCAGAAGGTGGAAGTAGGTGCCGACGGCACCATCAGCATCCGCTCCATGGGCGAAGACCCGCGGGTGATGGCCGAAGTCGACCGCATCAAGCTGGTCAACCCGGACACCAAGGGGTTGAACAAAGGTGCAGACGGCCTGATTCACACCGCCAGCGGCCAGCCGGCCGATGCCGACGTCAATGTTCGCGTGGTCTCGGGCTTTCTTGAAGGCAGCAACGTCAACGCGGTGGAAGAGATGACCTCGGTGCTGGCGTTGTCCCGCCAGTTCGAGCTGCACGTGAAAATGATGAGCGCGGCCAAGGAAGGCGATGAAGCCATGGCGCGGGTTTTGCAAATCGGCTAATGACATTTGAACGGGTGCCGTAAAACAGGCGCGCGAGGAGAACTTACATGCTTCCAGCTCTATGGGTCGCCAAAACCGGCCTGTCCGCCCAGGACACCAACCTGACGGTGATTTCCAACAACCTGGCCAACGTGTCGACCACCGGCTTCAAACGTGATCGCGCCGAGTTCCAGGACCTGCTGTACCAGATCCGTCGCCAGCCAGGTGCCCAGTCCACCCAGGACAGCCAGCTGCCCTCCGGCTTGCAGGTAGGTACTGGCGTGCGCATTGTCGGCACCCAGAAAAGCTTCGTGGCTGGCAGCCTGCAGACCACCGAGAACCCGCTGGACATGGCGGTCAATGGTCGTGGTTTCTTCCAGATCCTGCAGCCAGATGGCACGGTTTCGTACACCCGTGACGGCACCTTCCACCTCAACTCCGATGGCCAGATCGTCACCGCCAACGGCTATGCCCTGGAGCCTGCCATCGTCGTGCCCAACGACGCGCAGACCTTCACCGTCGGCCAGGACGGTACCGTATCGATCACCACCGCCGGCAACCCGGCCGCCCAGGTGATCGGCAACATCCAGACCGCCGACTTCATCAACCCGGCGGGCCTGCAGGCCATCGGTGGCAACCTGTTCCTGGAAACGGCCGCCAGCGGCGCCCCCCAGGTCGGCACCCCGGGCCTGAACGGCTTCGGTACCACCTTGCAGCAAACCCTGGAGAACTCCAACGTCAGCACCGTGGAAGAGCTGGTGAACATGATCACCACCCAGCGCGCCTACGAGATGAATTCCAAGGTCATTTCTGCCGCCAACTCGATGCTGCAGACCGTTACCCAGCAGCTGTGATCCCAGCAACTTCCGTAGCATCCGTGAGGTATGCACCATGAATCGTCTGTTGTCCGTTTTCGCCCTGGGCGGCGCGGTGTTGCTTGCAGGCTGCGTCGCCCCCGCGGCCAAGCCCAACGACCCGTTCTATGCGCCGGTGCTCCCGCGCACCCCTTTGCCGGCAGCGGCCAACAACGGTTCGATCTACCAGGCCGGTTTCGAGCAGAACCTGTACAGCGACCGCAAGGCGTTCCGCGTGGGTGACATCATCACCATCACCCTGAACGAGCGCACCTCGGCCAGCAAGAACGCAGGTTCCCAGATCCAGAAGAACAGCAAGGCCAGCCTTGGCCTGTCGTCGCTGTTCGGGGCCAGGCCGAACACCAACAACCCGTTCGGCGGCGGCGACCTGTCGCTCGATGCCGGCTACAGCGGTGATCGCACCACCAAGGGCGACAGCAAGGCCACCCAGGGCAACACCTTGACCGGCTCGGTGACCGTCACCGTGGCCGAAGTGCTGCCCAATGGCATCATCGCCGTGCGCGGCGAGAAGTGGCTGACCCTGAACACCGGTGAAGAGCTGGTGCGCATCGCCGGCCTCATCCGCGCCGACGACATCGCCACCGACAACACCGTGCCGTCCACGCGGGTGGCCGATGCGCGCATCACCTATTCCGGCACTGGCTCGTTTGCCGATGCCAGCCAGCCCGGGTGGCTGGACCGCTTCTTCATGAGCCCGCTTTGGCCCTTCTGAGTACCCTGACCATGCTCAACCTGAGGCAACTGCTCACCGCCACCTTGCTGCTGACCTGCGCCTGCGCCGCGCAAGCCGAGCGCCTGAAGGACATCGCCAGCATCTCGGGCGTGCGCTCCAACCAGTTGATCGGCTACGGCCTGGTGGTCGGCCTGAACGGTACCGGCGACCAGACCACGCAAACGCCTTTCACCCTGCAGACGTTCAACAACATGCTGTCGCAGTTCGGCATCAAGGTGCCGCCTGGATCGGGCAACGTGCAGTTGAAGAACGTTGCCGCAGTATCGGTGCATGCCGACTTGCCGGCCTTCGCCAAGCCAGGGCAGGTGGTGGACATCACCGTGTCGTCGATCGGTAACTCCAAGAGCCTGCGTGGGGGCAGCTTGTTGATGACCCCGCTCAAGGGGATCGACGGCAACGTCTACGCCATCGCCCAGGGCAACCTGGTGGTGGGCGGCTTCGATGCCGAAGGGCGCGACGGCTCGCGGATCACCGTCAACGTGCCGTCTGCCGGCCGTATCCCGGGCGGCGCCAGCGTCGAGCGGGCAGTGCCGAGCGGTTTCAACCAGGGCAACACCCTGACCCTGAACCTCAACCGCCCCGACTTCACCACCGCCAAGCACATCGTCGACAAGGTCAACGACCTGCTCGGCCCTGGTGTGGCCCAGGCCGTGGATGGCGGTTCGGTGCGTGTGAGCGCGCCGATGGACCCCAGCCAGCGGGTGGACTACCTGTCGATCCTGGAAAACCTGGAAATCGACCCGGGCCAGGCAGTGGCCAAGGTGATCATCAACTCCCGTACCGGCACTATCGTCATCGGCCAGAACGTCAAGGTATCGCCGGCGGCGGTGACCCACGGCAGCCTGACCGTGACCATCACCGAAGACCCCATCGTCAGCCAGCCGGGCCCGCTTTCCAACGGCCAGACCGCCGTGGTCCCGCGCTCGCGGGTCAATGCCGAGCAGGAAGCCAAGCCGATGTTCAAGTTCGGCCCGGGTACCACGCTGGATGAAATCGTCCGGGCGGTGAACCAGGTGGGCGCCGCGCCCGGTGACCTGATGGCCATTCTCGAAGCCCTGAAACAGGCCGGCGCCTTGCAGGCCGACCTGATCGTGATCTGAGGACGGCGTCGATGAACAGCAAGAGCCTGGTTTCCGGCAGTGTCGACAGCGGTGCCTTCACCGACCTCAACCGCCTCAATGCCCTCAAGCACGGTGATCGCGACAGCGAAGCCAACGTGCGCAAGGTGGCCCAGGAGTTCGAGTCGATGTTCATCAGCGAGATGCTCAAGGCTTCGCGCAAGGCCAGCGATGTCCTGGCCGACGACAACCCGATGAACACCGAGACGGTCAAGCAGTACCGGGACATGTACGACCAGCAGTTGTCGGTGAGCATGTCCCGCGAGGGTGGCGGTATCGGCCTGCAGGATGTGCTGGTACGCCAGCTCACCAAAAGCCGCCGCGCCGCCGCCAATACCAGCCCGTTCCCGCGTGGCCAGGCCGGCCCGGTGTTGTGGGGTAGCAAGGTCGCAGACCCGGTTCACGCCGCCCAAGCGGGCAGCACCCGCAACGACGTCGCCGCGCTCAATGCGCGGCGCCTGGCGTTGCCCAGCCGCCTTACCGACCGCCTGCTGGCCGGCATCTTGCCTACTGCGGCCACGGCGCCTGTCGGCGCAGCCCCCGCAGCCCCCGTGCGCGACGGCCAGCAGCCGGCCAAGGCCTTTGCCGTGCCCGAGAACGGGCTGCGCATTACCGGCCGTGCCATTGCCCAGCCGCCGCTGGCACCGAAAAAGGCCTTCACCGACAGCGATTCGTTCATCGCCACCATGCTGCCAATGGCCGAGCAGGCCGCCAAGCGCATCGGTATCGACCCGCGCTACCTGGTCGCCCAGGCTGCGCTGGAAACCGGTTGGGGCAAGTCGGTCATGCGCAACAGCGACGGCAGCAGCAGCCACAACCTGTTCGGCATCAAGGCCACCGGCAACTGGCAGGGCGAGCAGGCCAGGGCCATCACCAGCGAATTCCGCGACGGCCAGTTCGTCAAGGAAACCGCCCAGTTCCGCAGCTACGACTCCTACCAGGACAGCTTCCACGACCTGGTGAGCCTGTTGCAGAACAATTCGCGCTATCAAGAAGCGGTCAAGTCGGCCGATAACCCTGAGCAGTTTGCACGCGAGTTGCAAAAGGCCGGTTACGCGACCGACCCGGGCTATGCGAAGAAAATCATCAGCATCGCCCAGCAAATGCAGAAGACACCGCAATACGCCATGGCTGGCAGCACCACGAACCTTTGAAAGGACTAAATCATGTCGAGCCTGATTTCGATCGGCCTGAGTGGCTTGAGTGCCAGCCAGGCGCACCTGTCGGTCACCAGTAACAACATCGCCAACGCCGCCACCAGCGGCTATTCGCGCCAGCAGGCCATGCAAGTGGCCGGCGCCTCGCAGTACATGGGCGCAGGTTTTCTGGGCAGTGGGACCACGCTGGCAGACGTGCGCCGTATCTACAGTGCTTATCTTGACAATCAGTTGCAGACGGCGACGTCCCTGCAAGCCGATTCCACGGCATTCCAGGACCAGATCACTGGCATCGACAAGTTGCTCGCTGACCGGGACACCGGCATCAGCTCGGTGCTCACGGCCTTCTTTTCGGCCCTGCAGACGGCGGCAGCCAAACCGGGCGATGTGGCTTCGCGGCAATTGCTGCTGACCCAGGCGCAGACCTTGAGCAACCGTTTCAACGCCGTCAGCACTCAACTGACCCAGCAGAACGATGTGATCAACTCCCAGCTCGATACCTTGGCGGGGCAGGTCAACAAGCTCACCACCAGCATCGCCGAGTACAACAAGCAGATCGTGGCCGCCAGCGGCACCGGCAGCACGCCCAACAACCTGCTCGATGCCCGCAGCGAAGCCGTGCGCCAGTTGAACGAACTGGTGGGCGTGACCGTTCAGGAGCGTGAAGGCAACTACGACGTGATCCTGGGCAGCGGCCAGTCGCTGGTGACCGGCAACAGGGCCAACCTGTTGTCGGTTCAGCCGGGGGTGGCCGACAAAAGCCAGGCGACCTTGCGCATCAACTACGAGTCGTTCAGCTCGGACGTGACCTCGGTGGCCACCGGCGGCACCATCGGCGGCCTGCTGCGCTACCGCCAGGACGTGCTGACGCCTTCGATGAACGAGTTGGGCCGCGTGGCGCTGGTCGTCGCCGACAGCATCAACAGCCAGCTGGGCCAGGGCCTGGACGCCAACGGGCAGTTCGGCAGCTCGCTGTTCTCCAGCATCAACAGCGCCAGTGCCATCGCCCAGCGCAGCCTGGCCTCGTCGAACAACAGCGCAGGCTCGGGCAACCTCGATGTCACCATTGCCAACAGCGGCGCCCTGAGCACCTACGACTACGAAGTGAAGTTCACCAGCGGCAATCAGTACAGTGTGCGCCGCTCCGACGGCACCGACATGGGCTCGTTCGACCTCAATGCCGACCCTGCGCCGGTCATCGATGGCTTTAGCCTGTCCCTTAAGGGGGGTGCGCTGGCCGCCGGCGACAGCTTCAAGGTGATTCCTACCCGCTCGGCCGCCTCCGGTATTACCACAGTCCTCACCGATGCCAACAAGCTGGCGTTCGCCGGCCCTGTGAGCGCTGCCGTTGGCAGCGGCAACAGCGGCACCGGCACTATCACCCAACCTAACCTCGGAGAAGCGCTGGATATCTATGGCGGAGCCGACACGGCCCTGACGCAGCAGGCGATCAAGGACGCCATGCCGGTGCGCGTGGTATTCGACGCAGCCAACGGTGGGTCCCAGGGCTACAAGCTGTTCGATGCCAAGGGTGCGCAGATCGGCACCGGGACCGTGGTGCCAGGGCAGGACAATAAGCTGTCGCTGTCGATACCGATGCGTGACGCATCGGGCAACCCGATTCTCGACCCCAGCGGCAATCCGCGCACTTTTGCGCTGGAAACCACCATCGGCGGCAGCCCGGCGACCAACGACAGCTTTACCTTGTCGTTCAATGTCGATGGCAAGGCGGATAACCGCAATGCCACCGCGCTGCTGGGCTTGCAGACCAAATCCACGGTGAACACCGGTTCTGGTGGTGGCACCAGCTTTACCTCCGCCTATGCCTCCCTGGTCGAGCGGGTGGGTGCCAAGGCCAGCCAGGCCACCATCGATACCACGGCGACCCAGGCCGTGCTCAAGTCGGCCAGTGAGAGCCGCAGCGCTGTGTCCGGTGTCAACCTCGATGACGAGGCGGCCAACCTGGTCAAGTTCCAACACTATTACACGGCGTCGTCGCAGATCATCAAGGCGGCGCAAGAAACCTTCAGCACCCTGATCAACGCCTTGTAAGGAGAAGCGACCGTGCGTATTTCCACTGCCCAGTTCTACGAATCCAGCGCCAACAGCTACTCGAAGAACTTCTCCGCCATGAACAAGACCAACGATCAGGTCACCTCCGGCGTGCGTATCCAGACCGCCGCCGACGACCCTGTCGGGGCGGCACGCCTGCTGCTGCTGCAACAGCAGCAGTCGCTGCTGGACCAGTACAGCGGCAATATCAACACTGTGAGCAACGCCTTGCTGCAGGAGGAGAGCGTGCTCGCCACCATCAACGATGCCATGCAGCGTGCCAGCGAACTGGCGATCCGCGCCGGTGGTGCGGGCGTGACCGATGCCGACCGGGTATCGATCAGCACCGAGCTCAAAGAGATCGAGGCCAACATCTTCGGCTTGCTCAATTCCCGCGATGCCAACGGCGACTACATGTTCGGCGGTTCCAAGAGCACCACGCCGCCGTATGTGCGTAATTCCGATGGGACCTACAGCTACCATGGCGACCAGACCCAGTTGAGCCTGCAGGTTTCGGATACGTTGAACCTGGCGACCAACGACACCGGGTTCAGCATTTTCGATTCGGCCAAGAACAAGAGCCGCACCGAATCGAACCTGCTGGTACCTGCCGTCGATGATGGTGTGGTGGGTGTTTCGCCTGGGTTGCTTAAATCGAGCAATACCTACAACGAAAGCTTTACCGCAGGCCAGCCCTACAAGCTCACGTTTACCAGCGCCACCCAGTACATGATCACCGATGCCAACGGTAACGACATCACGTCCGAAACCCCGACCAATGGTCACTTCGACCGCCAGACCGAAGGGGCCAACCGCATTGCCTTGCGCGGTGTGGAGTTCGAGATCACCGTCACGTTGGAGGAGGGCGCCGATGCTGATGCGGCGGTGGGTGGGCGCGAGTTTTCCCTGGCAACCCGTCCGGATTCATTTACCACGACCCGCGGTGCAGGCAACCCCTCCACCGCACAAGTCACCGGCAGTACCGTGAGTGATCCCGAGGCATATCGCAGTACATTTCCAAGCAACGGCGCAGTGATCAAATTCACGGGGCCTGGCAGCTATGAGTTCTACGCGCAGCCGCTGACTGCCGACAGCAAGCCGGTAGCGACAGGTACGTTCACGGCA